>NZ_DELU01000022.1:0-5937 GCF_002352785.1 Marinobacter sp. UBA2688 | reverse complement strand
CTGGGTGCGCCAGCCAGCCCAGGCCGGAGCCGGTGGTCGTCAACACCGCCGAGGCCAGTGAACTGGCACGTCAGGCCTGGGAGGCACACCAGCAGGGACGCAAGGAAGAGGCCCTCGAACGGTACCGTGAGGCTTTTGATATGAACCCGGCCAACGCGCTCACGGCCAATAACCTGGCATTGTTGCTGCGAGAACAGGGACGATTTGAGGAGGCGGTGACGGTGCTGGAAACGGGGCTCAGCCATTCCCCGGTTACCGCCGAACTACATTACAACCTTGCTGTTATCTCAGAGCTGTATCTGCTGGATCTGGATGGCGCACTGGCTCACTACCGCCGTTACCGCGAGTTGGCGGGCACCGAGGAGAAGCAGGTGGCCGGATGGATTGCGGACCTTGAAAGGAGACTGGACTGAATGCGCTTTTATCGACGATTGGCGACGGCCGGGATGAGCTTGATGCTTGCCCCGTTCATGGCCTTTGCAAATGAGGCGTCCAATGCCTCGGAAGCGGTTGTGTCTCAGGCCGCGGATAACACCGTCGCACTGGGCGTGGAGGGAATCAACCGCCATACCGGAGACGATGATCCCGGCGTGCTTTATATCCTGCCCTGGCAGCCGCCGACCTTGCCGCGGCGTTCACGTGCTGAACTGGATGCCGGAAGCGAGGAACTGCTCGAACACAAGGACCCGTTGACCCTTGAGCGTCACCGGACGTTTCGTGAAACCCTGAATCCATTGTTGGATTCCACTCTTTCCCTGCAGTAGAGAACCGGGAGTCTGAATATGCTGGAAACTGTTGTTCGTTTTTTTCAGGAAGGTGGTCCCTTCATGTATCCGATTGCCATTGTGCTGGCCATCGGCCTGGCGATTACCGTTGAGCGTTTCATCTATCTCGCTTCGGTGCGCCGCCGGAACCGGCTTGCCTTTGAAAAGGGCATACTGCCGCTGCTGAGGAAGCGGGATTACCAGCGGGCGATGAAAGCCGCGACAGGCTCTGACAGTGCCATCGCGTCGATCATGAGCGCCGGCATTGGTCGGCTACTGAATAATCACTCCCGCGAAGATGTTGAGTACGCCATGGAAGAGGGGTTGATGGAAGTCTTGCCCCGTCTTGAGAAACGTACCCAATACCTGGCAACCCTGGCCAACATCGCGACACTCCTGGGCTTGTTGGGCACGATCATCGGCCTTATCGCCGCGTTTACGGCGGTGGCCGCTGCAGATCCGTCCCAGAAGGCGTCGCTGTTGTCGGAAAGTATCTCCGTTGCCATGAATACCACGGCGTTCGGGCTGATGTCGGCCATTCCCCTGTTGATGTTTCATGCACTGCTTCAGACCCGCACCAATGAAATCGTCGACAGTTTCGAGATGGCCGGGGTGAAGCTGCTGAACATTATCTCCGAGCAGCCCGCCCCCCAATCCGCCTGAGCCAGGGTTTGCCGCATGAGACGAAAACATCGCAGGCTTGTCAGCAATCCGGAACTGGATATCACGCCATTCCTGAATCTGATGATCGTGTTAGTCCCGGTATTGCTGCTGGGCATGGTCTTTAGCCAGATTCGTATGATTGAGCTCGACTTTCCCGGGATGGAGTCGGGTGAGTCGCCACAGGCTGACGAACTGCGGCTGGTGGTGGCGTTGATACCCCAGGGCCTGGAAGTGCTGGACAGTGAGAGAGGCGTGATCCGGACCCTGCCGTTGATTGAGGGGGAACAGGACTTCGACGGCCTGAGGGAAACTCTCAAGCAGATCAAGAAGCGGGTGCCGGAGAAGACTGACATCGTTCTGGAGGTCAGCCCGGACATCGACTATCAGACTCTGGTGACTGCAATGGATACGCTCCGCTCCTATCCGGCAGTTGTTGCGGCCAGTGTGGTGAAGGGAGAGCTTTTCCCGGATGTGGCACTGGCAGACGCACCTGAAAACCGGACGTTATCGGTCGAAGGGGAGGGTGCATGAAGACCTCCCGCCGTGCCCGTCGTATCCAGCGCCACTACAGCCGTATGCACCGCCCGGGAGGCCTGAATCTGGTGTCCCTGATGGACATCTTCACGATCCTGGTGTTCTTCCTGATGGTGAACTCGTCCGATGTAAAGGTTATGCAGAACACGGCCGATGTCCCACTGCCGCAATCGACCGCGGACAAGGAGGCGGTTGAAACCCTGATGGTCCAGGTAATCGGCCGGTCCATTCTCGTGCAGGGCCGGGAAGTTGCACGGTTGGATGGCATTGAAACCGGGGACAGCTCCATCGGTGGGCTGGCGGATGAGCTTGCCTGGGTGCGTAACCGGAGGGGCCAGGTGCCGGAGCAGGGCCATGAGGTGACCATAATGGCAGGGCGGGCCACCGACTACCGGTTATTGAGAAAGATCATGCAAACCTGCATCGATGAAGACTTCCGGCAGGTCCGGCTGGCTGTTGAGTCGGCGAAGGAGGTCGGCAATGGCTGAGTGTCAGAACCTTTCTCTCAAAAAGGTCTCTCCCAACAATCTCGCGACCAAACACCTTTCATCCGGGTTGCCATGGGGCGCGGAAAAGGGAGAAAACCGCCGTTTTGTGCTGGCATTGTTGGTGATGGTGGCGGTCTTTCTGCCTCCTGCGCTGCTTATTCCGGCGTTTCAGCTTCCGGAACCCGACCGCAGCGAGGCGGAGAAGATTCCGCCCCAGTTGGCGCGACTGGTAGAGCAACGCGAGGCGCCAAAGCCGATTCCAGTGCCTGAGGTTGAACCTGAACCTGAACCCGAGCCGGCTCCGGAATCTGAGCCCGAGCCCGAACCTGAAAGTACAGAACCCAAAGCGGTGGAGCCGGAATTGGCTGAAGAGGTGCCCCCACCCGAGCCTGTGCGCCCGACACCCGCTCCTTCCCAAACGGTCGAGCAGGCGCGTGAAACCGCCTCCAGGTCGGGTCTGATGGCAATGCAGGACCAACTTGCCAGTATGCGGGCTCCAGAGCCGGACGCCGTGGACACCCTGGCGGCCAACGTCGATGCCGAGACCGCAAGCGGCGATGGAGATCTGTTCGGTGCCGAAACTGACCCCGACAGGGCGCTTGCTGGCAGCGGCGGCGTCACTCGGGAAGCCGCGCCAGAAACTGAGGTGGCAGTGGCTGGCCATCAGGTTCGAAACGTGGAGGTGGCGCAGGAAGCAGTACCAGAAGCTGCGCCGGAGCCCACCGGCGGACCGGGGCAGCGGGGCATGAGCAACATCCGCCAGGTGTTCGACGCCCAGAAAACGTCACTCTACTCCCTCTACCGACGCGAGCTGCGTCAGGACCCGACGCTGGAAGGTAAGGTTATGCTGGAATTGGTGATCGAACCGGATGGGTCAGTATCGCGTTGCGAGGTGGTGAGCTCCGAGCTGGGCAATCAAAGCCTGGAGCAACGCATTGCCATGCGCGTACGCCTGTTCAATTTCGGCGAGGACGATGTGGAACCCAGGACGGTGCGATTCCCCATCGATTTCCTGCCGGGTTAGTTCAGGGGCCCGTATACGCTAGTGCGCTATAGTAATTTTTGGTAGCTGTGGCTTGCTCAGGGACATCTTCTGGGTAGGGGCGATCACTTTCGCCTCACCGGTCACAACCCGCTCATCGTTCTGGTTGCGGACATCGCAGGATAGGGTTACGCGGTTTTTGCGTTCCTTGGCCAGTACTGTCAATGTCACCGTCAGGGTGTCGTCCAGCTTTACCGGGCGCTTGAACGCCAGGCTCTGTTCCAGGTATATGGTGCCGGGGCCCGGCATCACGGTGGCCAGGGCCGCGGAAATCAGTGAGCCGCTCCACATGCCATGGGCAATCCGTTCCTGGAACATGGAGTCGGCGGCAAACTCCGAATCCAGGTGGACCGGGTTCACATCTCCGGAGACAGCAGCGAACAACACCAGTTCGTCCTCGGTCAGTGTTTTCACATAGGTTGCGGAGTCGCCTTCCTGGAGTTCGTCGTAAGTGATGTTCTCAAGCGTGTCCAAAGTGTCGCTCATGATGGGCTCCAGTGTTGGTGTGATTAGGTTGGTGGCTACAACCGCTACAGTTCTGCTTTGAAAACTACCTCATCGTTCACAAAACTGCTATTCTCTCCCGACTTTTCGAGGCTGATACTTTTGTCTGGTTGATTTTTTGACCAAAACGACATTGGTAAACATTATAAGCACAAATGCCAAACAGGAGATGGTGATGGATTTTGAGCAGTTCTATCAGGACAAATACCCCGCTGGCGTGTCCCTGAACGTAGACCTGGATAAATACAGTAGCATGGTTGACGTATTTGATCAGGCCGTGAACAAGTACGCTGACCGCCCCGCGTTCAGCGCCGTTGGCGCCACGCTCACCTATCGCGACCTGGACACCCAGAGCCGGAATTTTGCCGCCTGGCTGCAGAACAAGACCGACCTCAAGCCGGGCGACCGGATTGCGGTGCAAATGCCCAACGTGTCCCAGTACCCTGTCGTAGTGTTTGGGGCCATGCGCGCGGGCCTGATCGTGGTGAATACCAACCCGCTGTACACCACTCGCGAAATGGAACACCAGTTCAATGATTCCGGTGCCAAGGCGCTTGTAGTGCTGGCGAACATGGCCCATAACGCAGAGAAAGTGCTTCCTCATACCGGCATCGAGCATGTCATTGTTACCGAAATTGCCGACATGCATTCGCCGCTGAAGCGTACGCTGATGAACGCCGCCGTGAAGCACCTGAAGAAAATGGTGCCGGCATTCAGCCTGCCCCAGGCTCACAAACTCCCGGCGGTGCTCAGTGCAGGGGCCAGGGAAAAATTCTCCCCGGTGGAGTGCAAGAAAGACGACATCGCCGTTCTGCAGTACACCGGTGGCACTACCGGCGTGGCCAAGGGCGCGATGCTGACCCATGGCAATCTGGTCGCCAACCTCCTGCAGGCTCGGCCGATGATGGAAGATTCGGTGGAGGAGGGCACGGAAGTGGTTATTGCTCCGCTGCCGCTTTACCACATCTACTCGTTCACCCTGAACTGCGGCATCATGCTTGAAGCTGGCGCCCACAACGTTCTTATCCCGAACCCTCGTGATATCCCCGGATTTGTGAAAGAGCTCAAAAACCATCGCTTCACCGCATTCCTGGGGCTGAACACGCTGTTCGTGGCGCTGTGCAACAACGAAGAATTCAAGGCCCTGGATTTCAGTGCCCTGAAACTGACGTCGTCCGGCGGCATGGCGCTGACCAGTGACACCGCGAAAATGTGGCAGCGTGTTACAGGGTGTGAAATCAGTGAAGGTTACGGCATGACTGAAACCTCGCCGGTTGTCACCTTCAATCCGAACAGCGCGATCCAGCTTGGCACCATTGGCCTGCCGATTCCCGGTACCGAAGTCAAAACCATCGACGACGACGGCAACGAAACGCCTCTTGGCGAGCCCGGCGAACTGTGTGTGAAGGGGCCACAGGTGATGCGCGGATACTGGCAGCGCCCGGAAGATACCCAGAAATCCTTCACTGACGACGGTTTCCTGCAGACGGGTGACATTGCCCTTATCCAGGAAGACGGTTACATCCGCATCGTTGACCGCAAGAAGGACATGATTATCGTGTCTGGTTTCAATGTCTTCCCCAATGAGATAGAAGACGTGGTTAGTGGTCATCCGAAAGTGGTTGAGTGTGCCGCTGTCGGTGTTCCCGATGACAAGAGCGGGGAGGCGGTAAAGGTCTACCTGGTGGCAACCGCGGAAGGTGTTACCGAAAATGAACTGAAAGAGTTCTGCCGCGAGCGCCTGACCGCTTACAAGGTCCCCAAGTCCTTCGTGTTCCGCGATGAACTGCCGAAGACCAACGTAGGCAAGATCCTGCGGCGCGAGCTGCGTGACGAAGCCAACAGCAAGTAATCGGTTCGTGCGGGCGGTTTAATCGCCCCGAACGGTTGACGTGAACCCCGCCTCGGCGGGGTTTTTCCGTTGTGCGCCAGGCATGGCGCG
>NZ_DELU01000003.1:0-37354 GCF_002352785.1 Marinobacter sp. UBA2688 | reverse complement strand
TATCGGTTCCCGCGCCCGATGACAGACCGGCCGGGGCTGGATTTCAGTTTTAGTGGCTTGAAGACGTTTACCCTCAATACGGTAACTGCGGCAGAACGTGCTGGGGGGCTGGATGACGAGACCCGAGCCGATATTGCCCTGGCCTTCGAGGCAGCGGTGGTGGATACACTGACCATCAAATGTCGCCGTGCCCTGGAGCAGACCGGTTGCAAGCGCTTGGTGATTGCCGGCGGCGTTAGCGCCAATAAGCGGTTGCGTGCCGGGCTTGAGAAAATGACTGAGAAACTTCGTGCCGCCGTGTTCTACGCACGCCCTGAGTTCTGTACGGATAATGGCGCCATGATTGCTTACGCGGGTTGTCAGCGTATGAACTCAGGCCAGCAGGATGGCGATCGAATTGTGGCAGTGCCGCGCTGGCCGATGAATACACTGCCACCGGTTGGCGAACCACGGACGAATGGGCTGGTGGACTAGAAGCCCGGTTCCCGGCCCTGGGCCATACGGATTAGATTGTTGCGGTGACGTACCACAATCAGGATGGCCAGCAGGCCGAACAGTGGCAGGGTGTCGGGTTCGATCAGGGCACTGATGATGGGGCCGCTGACAATGGCCACAATCGAAGCCAGCGCCGAAATTTTCCAGCGCCACATCACCAGGGCCCAGATGGCGGCGAGTAGAAGCGTGGTCGCTGGAGCCAGCGCAAGCCCGGCGCCCAGTGCCGTCGCCACGCCTTTTCCACCCTTGAATCGATAGAACAACGGAATCATGTGCCCGGTCACCGCGCACAGCGCCACAATGGCCTGGGAAAGGATGGTCAGGTCTGCCTGGTGGGCAAACCACACCGGAAGCCAGCCCTTGGCGGCATCCAGGAATAACGTCAGTGCCGCTGGCGGCCATCCGCCGGTACGGTAGACATTGGTGGCGCCGGGGTTCCCGGAGCCCTGGGCGCGTGGGTCTGGAAGATGCCAGGCGCGACAGACCGGCAGTGCAAACAGCATCGAGCCCGCCAGGTAGGCCAGGGCGCACAGTAGAACGGTCAGTACCGGGTCACTCAGATAGCTCATCGGTGGCGATCATTGGCAAAGTGAAAAAGACGCAAAGACGCGTACTGGTCATTTGTGAGAAAATGCCGGCCCCGCGACGAAGCAGGTCAGATTTTACACAGTATCCGCTGCCTGCGCGTTATTCAATCAGCAAAGAGTGTAAGCCCGGGAGTGCCTCCGTTGACAGATAGTGTACTGATCGAAGGTCTGGCCGTTGAGGCAATCATCGGCGTGTACGACTGGGAGCGGGAAGTCAGTCAGCGACTGTTGGTAGACCTGGAGATGGCCTGGGATAACAGGGCACCGGCGGCGTCGGATGATGTCAGTGATGCTCTGAACTACGCTTTGGTCAGTGAGCGGGTCTCAGACTACCTTGTCGAGGCTCGCCCCCAATTGCTGGAAACCGCTGCGGAAGGCATTGCCGGTTTGCTACAGAGTGAATTCAACGTGCGCTGGGTCAAGTTGACCCTTCGTAAGCCAGGCGCCGTTCCGGCTGCAGCAGCCGTGGGTGTAAGGATTGAACGGGGGAGCCTCTGATGGCGCGGGTGTATATCAGTATCGGTAGTAACATTGACCGCGAGCGCTATATCACTGCGGCGCTGGATGCACTGGCTGGCTGGTTTGACGAACCGCTTATCTCATCTGTCTACGAGAGCGAGTCGGTCGGTTTTGATGGCTCGCCCTTCTACAATCTGGTGGTGGGCGTCGATACCGACCTGAGCGTGGCCGAGCTGTCGGCCCGCTTCAAGCAACTTGAGGCGGACAATGGTCGACGGCGGGATGTGCCAAAGTTCAGTCCCCGAACACTGGACCTGGATATTCTCACCTACGATCACGAGGTGGGCCGGGTCGATGGTGTCGAGCTGCCCCGGGGCGAGATCCTGAAAAACGCCTTCGTGCTGTTGCCACTGGCGGAAATTGCGCCGACCGCCGTTCATCCGGTCTGCGGCGAGCGTTACCAGGCGCTGTGGCAGGCCTATGACCGTGACCAGAAATTGTGGCCGGTGGACTTTACCTGGCGGGGCCGGCGCATCTCGCAGGCCGCTGCCCGATAAAGGGACTTTACGCCCCGTGATGTGAGCGGTATATCTGGATCAGGCTGGCCGTTGAGCTGTCGATGGCCTCGTCGCCTTCGGCAGTATCGCCGGTCAGGCGGTCCAGTATGCCCTTGCCCATCTGTTTCCCCAGTTCCACGCCCCACTGATCGAACGAATCCACATCCCAGATAATGCCCTGCACAAAGGTACGGTGTTCATAGAGAGCGATCAGCGCGCCGACGGTTTCCGGCGTCGATTTCTCCATCAGCAGGGTATTGCTGGGTTTGTTGCCGGGAATCACCTTGTGAGGCGCCAGTTTGTCGATCTCTCCAGAGCTCATGCCTTCGGCTTTCAGTTCCGCTTTGGCTTCGTCCAGGGTCTTGCCGGACATCAGAGCTCGTGACTGGCTCAGGCAGTTGGCAAACAGCGTAACGTGGTGACTGGCGACCGGGTTGTGGGTCTCCAGAGGAATAATGAAGTCCGCCGGAATCAGGCGTGTGCCTTGATGCAGTAGTTGGTGGAAGGCGTGTTGGCCGTTGGCACCCACGCCGCCCCAGATCACCGGGCCGCTTTGGTAAGTTAGCGGCTCACCGCCCTGGGTCACGCTCTTGCCGTTACTTTCCATGTCCAGTTGTTGCAGGTGCGCGGGCAGGCTGCGGAGGTAATGGTCGTAGGGCAGGATGGTGTAGGTTTCCGCGCCCCAGAAGTTGTTGTACCAGACCCCCAGCATGGCTATGACCACAGGCAGGTTCTGCTCCAGTGGCGCAGTATGGAAATGTTGGTCCATGGCATTGGCGCCGGAGAGCAGGGCACGGAAATTCTCCATGCCGATGGTCAATGCCACGGGCAGGCCGATGGCGGACCACAGCGAGTAGCGTCCGCCCACCCAGTCCCACATGGGGAAGATGTTGTCTTCGGAGATGCCGAATTTAACGGCTTCCGGGGTATTGGCAGTAACCGCCACGAAGTGCTTCGCGATCTGATCCTCGCTGCCGCCGTTGTCCAGGAACCAGTCCCGGGCCACCTTGCTGTTCTCCAGGGTTTCCTGGGTACGGAAGGATTTCGACTGGATCAGGAAGAGGGTGGTTTCCGGGTTGACCCGGCGCAGTACCTCGGCTATTTGGGTGCCGTCGATGTTGGCGACGTAGTGGCCCTTCAACTGGCCATGCCAGTAAGGGCGTAGAGCTTCCGATACCAGTTTGGGGCCGAGGAAGGAGCCGCCAATGCCAATACTGACCACATCGGTAAAGGCCTTGCCGGTATGCCCCTGCCAGCGCTCGCTAAGCACGTCGTCTACGAACTGCGCCATGCGATTCAGCGTGCCTTCCACTTCCGGAGTGATGTCCGTGCCGTCAACGTGGATGGAAGCGCCGCTGGTGTCCCGCAGGGCGATGTGCAGCGCCGGGCGCTTTTCAGTGACGTTGATGTGGTCGCCACGAAACATGGCTTCGATTTGCTCCGGTACACCGCATTTCCTGGCCAATGCCATCAGCTTCGCCAGGGTGTCATCGGTCATGCGGTTGCGGGAGTAATCCAGCGACAGGCCGCCGCCGCGAATGAAAAAACGGCTGGCTCGGCCGGGATCGTCGCTGAAAAGCTCCCTCATGTGGGTGCTTTCCAGTTCCGCCTGATGTGTCTTCAGTGCCTGCCACTCGGGCCGGCTGGTGAGTGGTACAGAGCCCTGGGACATTGTGGAATCCTTTCTGTCAGTGAATGTCGGATCAGCGGGTGATCGACAGGTTGTCGATCAGTCGTGTGGTACCCAGAAACGCTGCCACCAGTAGAGTCAGTTCGGTATCGTCGGCGCTGGCCGGTTTCAGGGTCAGGCTGTTGGCGATGTTGAAGTAATCCGGGCGTAACCCCGCTTTACTGAGGGCATCGTTGGCCTCTTGGGACAGCACTGTGAAATCGGTCCGGCCTTCGTGAATCTGTTCTGCGGTGTTCTTCAGTGTCTGATAGAGAGTCGGTGCAATGGCGCGTTCGTCCTCGGTAAGGAACCCGTTGCGGGAGCTTTTCGCCAGACCGTCCTCTTCGCGAACGGTCGGGCCGCCGATGACTTCCACCGGTATCATCAGATCCTGGGTAAGTTTGCGAATGACTGCCAATTGTTGGTAATCCTTCTCGCCAAACACCGCGATATCCGGCTGAACCATATTGAACAGCATGGTGACGACCGTGGCTACGCCCTCAAAGTGTCCGGGCCGGCTGGCGCCGCAATGGCCCTCACTGACTTCCGGAACAATAATACGGGTGTGCCGGGCCAGTCCCTCGGGATAGATTTCTTCATTGGAGGGGGCGAACACCAGGGTGCTGCCTGCAGCCTCAAGCCGCTCCTGATCTTCAATCAGTGTGCGGGGATAGGTGTCCAGGTCTTCCGTAGCGCCGAACTGCATCGGGTTCACGAAGATGCTGGTCACGACGATGTCGGCTGCTTCACGGGCCTTTCTGACCAATGAAATATGCCCGTCATGCAGGTTGCCCATGGTGGGAACCAGCCCAATACGTTTTCCTTGCTGGCGATAGCTGCGCAGCATGGCACGGAGTTCTTTAAGCGTATGTACGGTTCTCATGCCTTGAACGTATGCTCCTCGGCGGGGAATGAGCGGTCGCGAACTGCGGCCACATAGGCTTCGATGGCACCTTTGATGGAGCCGGACTCCGCCAGGAAGTCCTTCACAAAGCGTGGTTTTCGGCCGGTGACCATGCCCAGCATATCGTGGACCACCAGTACCTGACCGTCGGTGTCTGCGCCGGCACCAATGCCGATCACCGGCGCTTGTACGGCCTGGGTGATCCTGGCTGCCAGCGGCGCAGGTACGCATTCCAGCAGGATGGCATCGGCGCCCGCGGCCACCAGTTCACAGGCGTGTTCAATCATAAGCTCGGCGTGCTTTTCGTCCCGGCCCTGGACCTTGTAGCCGCCAAACTTGTTGACGAACTGCGGGGTCAGGCCCAGATGGGCGCATACCGGCACGCCGCGTTCGCTCAGGGCGTGAATGGTGTCCTTCATCCAGTCGGTGCCTTCCAGCTTGACCATGTGAGCACCGGCGCGCATCAGCTCGGCGGCGTTCTCCAGGGCGGCCTCGGTGGTACCGTAGGTCATGAACGGCATGTCGGCCATGATCAGCGAGCCCCGGTTGCCTTTGGCTACGGACGACACGTGGTACACCATCTGATCCATGGTCACGGGGAGTGTGCTGTCGTGCCCCTGAAGCACCATGCCAAGAGAGTCGCCAATCAGGATAACATCAACGCCGGCCTCACTGACGATTTGAGCAAAGGTGGCATCGTAGGATGTCAGAACGGAGAAAGCTTCGCCCTTCTGCTTGTAATCGCGCAGAGTATTGATGGTAACAGCCATAGAATCCTTGCCTTGTGGGTGGATGGGCCAGACCGGGCCGGGTGTATGCCGGCATCCAGGCCTTTAGGGTAATCCGGGGGTGTGTTTGTGGCAATAGCCGCACGCCAAGCCGTTGGTCTCAGCCGGGCGGGAAAGGTGCCCGTTCCACCGGATTGAGTTTTTGCAGGTTGTTGTCAGGGCATTGTTGTCGCAGTTGCGCGATGGTGCGGCCGTCTGGCAGTGCCAGTCCGGGCTCCAGGTCCAGTAACGGCTGCAAGACAAAGTCGCGGTTGGCGAGTTCGGCGTGGGGTACGGTCAGGCGTTCGCTGGCGATGGTTTCATTGCCATAGAGGAGCAGGTCCAGATCCAGGGTTCTCGGCCCCCAGTGCTGTATGCGTTCGCGGCCATGAGCCTGTTCAATGGCCTGTAGCTGGTCGAGCAGTTCCAGGGCGGAAAGTTCCGTGCGTAACCAGGCTGCGCCGTTTACGAAATCGGGCTGGTCCTGCGGGCCCACCGGCTTACTGCGATAAAAAGGGGACTGGGCCACCAGTTCAGTTTCCGACAGCGCAGCCAGCCGGGCCACGGCACCGGCCAGTTGCGCGGAAGGGTCAGCCTGATTGCTGCCGAGCCCGATAAAAACATCCGTGGCCGTCATTGGTCAGGCCTTTTTTGCGGGCTTCTTGCGGCGGCGTTTCTTGGGGCCGTCACTGCCCAGTTGTGTCAACATACGTTCCTGGCCGCGCTCGTCCGTTTCCTGGAATTCCGTCCACCACTGGCCCAGTCCGGGTTCGATTTCGCCCGAGGCTTCCCTTACCAGCAGGAAGTCATAGGCGGCCCGGAAGCGGGGGTGGGACATGGTGGCGAATGCGCGCTTACCCTGGCGACGTGGCAGGCGCATCTGCAGTTCCCAGATCTCCTTCATCGGGCCGGAGAAGCGCTTGGGGATCGAGGTGGCCTGAACCTGTCGGCCGATCACCTTGGCGATGGCCATGTGCAATGCCGGTTGTACCGGCTCCCCATTATCCTGGCGTTTCCGCCATTCCGCCTGCAGGGCTGGCCAGAGCATGGCCGCAAACAGGAAGTAGGGCGTTACTGACTTGCCCTGAGCGATGCGGGCATCGGTATTTCGCAGGGCCTTGCGGATCAGTTCATCCGGCTCGCCGTTGTTGATGGCCTGCACCGTCTCCGGGAACAAAGGCGCCAGCAGGTTGTATTCGCTGAGCAGGTCGTAAGTGGCTTCACCGAAACCTGCGGAGAACAGCTTAAGCACTTCTTCGAACAGGCGAGCTGGCGGAATGTGCGTGAGCAGTGGTGCCAGTTCCCGGATCGGGGCTTCGGTGTCGGGTTCGATATCGAAGCCCAGCTTGGCGGCGAAGCGTACGGCGCGGAGCATACGTACCGGGTCTTCCCGGTAGCGGGTTTCCGGGTCACCAATCAGGCGCATCTGACGGTTTTCCAGGTCTTCAATGCCGTTTGCGAAATCCACCACGGTGAAGTCGCGGATGCAGTAATAGAGGGCATTCACGGTGAAGTCCCTGCGCAAGGCGTCTTCTTCCAGATTGCCGTAGACGTTATCCCGCAGCAGCAGGCCATGCTCGCTGGTTCTGCGGTCATCGTCGTCGTCATCTTCCTGCGCTTCTGCCGCATTTCCGCGAAAGGTGGTGACCTCAATGACTTCCCGGCCGAACAGGACGTGAACAATGCGGAAGCGCCGGCCAATCAGCCTGGAGTTGCGGAACAGGTCATGCACCTCTTCCGGCGTGGCGTTGGTGGCGATATCAAAATCCTTGGGTTTGCCGCCAAGCAGTATGTCGCGAACACCACCGCCCACCAGATACGCTTCGTAACCGGCATTGTTCAGCCGGCTGAGCACTTTCTTGGCGGGCTCGCTGATGAATGAGCGGGAGACGTTATGCTGGTCCCGGGGTATATCCTGACGTTGATAGGTTCGGGCTTTTTTCTTCCCGTTTCCTGACACGTATGACAATAGTCGTTTAAGCATTGAATTCCGTTATTGCGCTGAGCAAAAGCGAGAGTTTAACGGTTTGGACGGGATTTGCACACGTTTGGCGACACAAGCTGGTGAAAACAACCAAAGGAAGGGCGTAAATGGTCGGTTTGAAAAATGGTTGGGCCAGATAATCAAAAGGCGGATTCGTTTACACGAACCCGCCCTGAAAGCGTTGACGATCTGCATTGTTTTTGTTTTTACCGGGATTTTTCTTCGTTTTTCTACCCCACTGTCAATCCCCAAGTTCAGGGATTCCAGGAGTGCAAACGGAAAGCTTTGAATACACAGAGCAGTCAGAGACATCGGGCAAGTCATTGGGTAAATGCAGTGCCGCCTGGAAGACGATTCTTCTCTACATCTACAACTCGCACGTGCCGTGGGACCACTAAAAAGCAAAGTACCCAAAACACTCAGTTCGCTCACGTTCTGTTTTTGTTTTTGTTACCGAACGTCTTCTACAGCTTTTTGTTCTTGTTGTTGGCGCTGCGTTGTCACTGTTGTTTTTGTTGTTGTGCGCCCTATAGACTGCAGTCCGTGTGCCAGTTTTTGAAAACTGTTTATTAACAGTAGGTTAGTATTATCGGTCTATTTGAGAAGGTGGATCGTAAGACTTAAGTGTTACTGAGGTCGCGTTTTTTAGATCTGGGGTGTTACCGTCAGGAACACTGGGTAACAACTGAGCTCAGGTTCACACTTTCCCGGTAACAATGCTTGTTGAGGGGTACCGGAAAAGTATCAGTTCCCCGAACTTTTCTTTCGTGGGATGCCCAGGCGTTGCCGCCTCTCCCACAGAGATTTACGGCTGATCCCCAGCTTTTGGGCCAGCTCGGTTTCACTCATGCGATCCTGGTTTTCCAGCACAAAGTGTTGGAAATAATCCTCAAGGGAGAGATCACTGGTGGCCTCGGCTTCCCGGGAGGGCGCCTGCTCGTTGTTGCCGTCCACCAGGGTTTCGGGAATGCTGACATCGCCACCTTCACCGTCCAGATCCAGCAGTGACGGGGTGATCAGGTCGTTGTCGCAGAGGATGGTGGCGCGCTCGATGGCATTTTCCAGCTCCCTGACGTTGCCGGGCCAGCGGTGTCGTTCCAGCGCGCGCATGGCCTCTGGTGTCAGGTTCAGGCCGGGTTTGTTCATTTTCTCGCCCTGGCGTTGCAGGAATCGCTGGGCCAGGCCAAGAATATCCGACTGTCTCTCCCGCAGCGGCGGTATGCGAACCTGCATGACGTTCAGTCGGTAAAACAGGTCTTCGCGGAACCCACCCGTCCGTGTCATAGCCTTCAGGTTACGGTGAGTGGCAGCAATCATTCGCACATCCACCTGGCGGCTCTGGGTGGAGCCCACCTTGCGAATCTCGCCTTCCTGCAACACTCGTAGCAGACGGGCCTGGGCCTCGGCGGGCAATTCGCCGATTTCGTCCAGGAACAGGCTGCCGCCGTCGGCCGCTTCGATCAGGCCGGTCCGGGCCGATACCGCCCCGGTAAATGACCCCTTTTCATGACCGAACAGCTCTGACTCGATCAGACTTTCCGGGATGGCGGCGCAGTTTACGGAAATAAGCGGTCTGGCGGCCCGGGGGCTCATCAGGTGAAGCGCACGAGCAGCCAGTTCTTTGCCAGTCCCGGATTCGCCCTGGATCAGCACCGTGGTTTCCGTCGGTGCCACCTTGCGTATCAGGGTGAACACCTTCTGCATGGCATCGCAGTGACCGAACATAATGCTGGCCGGGTCGCTGTCCGGTGCACCCGCATCTGCCTGCTCCGATGATGGCTGAGCAGAGGGTGAAGTCTGGGGTTTTCTGGCGAGAATGCCCTCTACGGCTTCCAGCATTTCATCGTGGTCGAAGGGTTTGGCAATGTACTCCACGGCACCCATCTTCATTGAATCCACGGCAGAGCGGAGACTGGCGTAGCTGGTCATGATCAATACCGGGGTGTCCGGTGCGCGCCGTATCAGCTCCGTCCCGGCTGCGCCGGGCAGCCGAAGATCGGAGATGATCAGGTCGAAATCGCTGGGGTCGTGGTTGTCTTCGGCTTCTTCCACGGAGCCGGCGTCGGCAACCTCATAACCGGCGTGCTGGAGCAGCTTGCGAACCGCTGAACGGATAATCTCTTCGTCTTCTACAATCAGAATGCGAGGCATAACGCGTTTACGACCCTTCGTTCTGGCTGGTGGTGATTCCGGTGTCCGGCTCGTAGGCCGGCAACCTCATGCGCACACAGGTTCCCCGGCTGGAGTTATCGCCAGCTGGGCTGTCCACTTGAATGTTGCCGTAGTGTTCTTCGATGATGCTGTACACCAGTGACAGGCCCAGGCCTGTTCCCTTATTGGGGGCCTTGGTGGTGTAAAAAGGCTCGAAGATATGGTCCAACTGATCTTTCGGTATGCCGGACCCTTCGTCGGTGACCTCGATAATAGCGGAGTAGCCGTCGCGGTTTCCACTGATACGCACTTCTCCACCAATGGGCGAGGCGTCCCGGGCGTTCGCCAGCAGGTTGATAAACACCTGCACCAGCCGTTGTTCATCCCCCAGGATGGTCAGCTCATCCGGGCATTCATTACGGTAATGAATGCCCATGCCCTTGTCACTGAGGGAGAGCAGGTTGATGGATTCGTTTACGCAGCGCTGTATATCCACCGGCTCGTAGCGGTTGGCGTGAGCATGGTTTCCGGTACGGGCAAAGTTCATCAGCGACTGCAGGATGGTGGAAATCCTCCGGGTTTGCTGCTGTATCTGATCCGCCGTGGACAGAATGTCCGGGTCGTCGGTTTCCAGCTTCAGGTTCTGGGCCAGGGAGGAGATGCCAGTGACCGGGTTACCGATTTCGTGGGCGACACCGGCGGCCAGTCGGCCTACGGAGGCCAGCCGCTCGCTGTGCATCAGTTCGTCTTCCAGCAGGCGGGTTTCCGTCTGGTCTTCCACCAGGATGATGCTGCCACCTTCGGTGTGATCGGGGCCACTCAAGGCTGCCTTGTGCAGATTGAGCCAGTGGGGGCGGCCTTTCAGGTCCAGGCGGTGTTTGTACCGGTGCAGGTCCTCACCGCTGTTGAAGTCGTCCAGCAGCAGATGCCAGTGCTCGGGCAGGGCCATCAGTCGGGCACCGACCACGTCGTCAGCCGTGATGCCGGTGAGGGCTTCCATGGCGTTGTTCCACATGAGTATCTCGCCGTCGTCACCCACAGAGCAGGCGGGAATGGGGAGGTTCTGAAGGGTTTGACGGTAATGGCGCCGCAGGTTGTCGAGTTCCCCAGCCAGCCCGGTCAGGCGGTTCTGGTAATCCCCCAGGGCTCGTTCGACATAGCGTATATCCTGTGCGGTGCCGCCGCTGGCCATGGGTTTGTAGCCCAGGTGCCGTTTGACCAGATCACGGGCGACGGCGGGGCCCAGCAATCCTGAAAGGTTTACTTCCACGCGGTCGCGCAAGCGCCGAAGTTGATAAGGCCGATATTCAACGTTGGGTAGTTTGAGCTGGGTAAGGGCTTTTTCGACTTCCCGTCTTGCAACTCCCAGCCCCAACGGAACCGCGAGCTGGCGGGTGAAGTCCGCGGATGAGGTTGCCAGCAACTCCCTGCGCTGGGGGCGGGAAAGTGCGCCCAGGGAGCAAGCCTGGGCAGCTCCGGTTTCTTCGGCGGAACTGGTGCTCAGTACTGAAATCAGGGTGAATATGGTGACATTCACCGTCAGGCTAACGAAGGTGAAGATGTGCCAGTTGCTGTAGTCCGGCACTAGGGGAGCCCCGATGAAATCCAGCAGGTTGGCGGTATGGGAGAACGGCAACACCAGGGTAACCACCCAAATGACCAGGCCGGAGATCAGTCCGGCGATCAGGCCACGGCGATTGCCTTCGGGCCAATAGATCACACCGAGGGCACCGGGAAGCAACTGAAGCATGCCTGATAGTGAAATGGCACCAAGGATCGACAGGTCCAGGTTCTTACCCAGGGTTTCATGGAACAGCAGCGCGGTGAAGATGATGGCGGCGATGAGCAGGCGCTTGACCCACTTCAGCCAGTGGTAGATGTCACCGTGGTCCTTGGGGGTCCGTAATGGAAGCACCGCGTGGTTCAGTACCATGCCCGCCAGTGCCAGGGTGCTGACGATCATCAGGCCGCTGGCGGCGGACAGGCCGGCAATGTACATCATCAATGTCAGCGCTGGACTGCCGAGGGCCTGGGCGGTGCCGATGGCGTAGAAGTTCGGTCCCGTGGTGGCGGCCAGCGCCTGGCCCCCCCAGAGAATCAGAGGGATCGGCAGGCCGAGCAGCAGCAGGTAAAGGGGCAATCCCCAGCTCGCCTTTGCAAGGGCCTTGGGCGACGGATTCTCACTGAACGTCATGTGGTACATGTGGGGAAGCACCAGGGCGCCGGCGAAAGACATCAGCATCAAGGCACGCCAACTGCCGTCGTCAATGCTCATGGTCATAGTGCTCACCGGGGTGCTCTGGTCCGCCAACCAGGTTTCCAGCCCCGACATGCCATCGAATACGCCAAACAGGATGACTCCACCAAGGGTCAGCAGGGAAAAGAGTTTCACCAGGGAGTCAAAGGCAATGGCTAAAACCAGGCCCTGGTGATTCTCGGAACCCTGACTGCGACGGGTGCCGAACAGCATGGCAAACAAAACCACGATAATGCTGAAAAGCACACTGATGAGTTGGGGCGACGTGTCCGGCGCTAACAGGCTGGCAGACGTGGATACCGCCTGGATCTGCATGCTCAGCAGGGCCAGTATGGCGGTGCCGGAACAGATGGTCACCAGCGTGCCCGCCCACTGGCTTCGATACCGGTAGGCGAACAGGTCGGCAAGAGAAGTGAGCTGATAGGCGCGGCCAATCCGCATCACCGGGTTGAGCAGAACCGGCGCCAGCAGAAAGGCACCGCTGATGCCCAGGTAGTAGGCCAGGAAGCCAAACCCAGATTCAGCGGCCATGCCTACCGCGGCGTATACGGCCCAGATGCCGGCGTAGACGCCAAGACTAAGCGTGTAGACAAGGGGGTGTCTGATCCAGCTGCGGGGCAGCGCGCCTTTTTCGGTCACCCACGCAATACCGAAGAGCAGGACCAGGTATAACAGGCTGGCCAGTAATAGGCTGGGTGCGCTAAAACTCATTGGGATCCCGTCGCCATTCCAGCCAGAAGCCGATGGCAATCAGGCCGGCCCAGATTACGTAGGGGCTGTACCAGGCATTCCCAGGTGACGTCCACCAGTCAAGAATGTTGGGAGAGAATATGTAGATGGCCAGAACCAGAAGGAAGACCAGACGGTAGATATACATCAGGCATGATATCCGCACTGTCGCTTGTGAAAAGGTTTATAACACGTCGTTCACCGGGCTGTCAGGTGAATCCGCTCCGGCGCCCAGTTGGCTGCGGCCCGGGCAAGCAGGGTACCGATGTCTGATGCCCCTGCCAACAAACGTTGATCCTGTCCTAATGCGGCGAGGGCCTGTTTCAGGTTGTCTTTCGCTTTCCGGTCATCCAGGGCTGGTGCGTGGTTTTGCTTGCTAAGCTTCTGACCATCGGCGTTGAGAATAACCGGAATGTGCATCCAGTGAGGTGGTGGAGTGCTCAGTGAACGATAGATCTGCTGTTGCTGTGCGGTCATGTCCAACAGGTCGGAGCCCCTGACGACGTGGCTGATTTCCTGGTCGATGTCGTCGGCAACCACCGCCAGTTGGTAGGCGTAGAAGCCTTCCTTTCGCAGGATAACCGGATCGTCCAGTTCGGCGTGTATCTTCTGCAGTTGCGGGCCCAGTAATTGGTCGTGCCACTCGCTGCGCTCTTCGTGAAGGGCAAAGCGGACAGCGAACGGACGTTCTCCCGGTTCGGCCTTCCCTTCACGACAGTGCTCCGGATGGCGCCCATCATTTTCCCGCAGTTGCTTTCGTGAACAGGCACAGCGATAGGCCAGCCCTTGATGGAGTAACTGGTCGATCAATGTGCGGTAGTGGGCGTGGCGCTCTGACTGAAAGCGCACTGGTTCGTCAGAGTGCAGGCCGTGGGCGTCCAGGCTCTCCAATATACGCTGGGTGGCTTCGGGGGATTCCCGTAGAGGGTCAAGGTCTTCGATCCGCACCAGCCAGGCGCCATTGTGACTACGAGCCTCCAGGTAGCTGGCAACCGCGGTGACCAGGGAGCCAAAATGCAGAGGCCCGGTTGGAGACGGCGCAAATCGGCCGCGATAATGGGAATCAGTCATGGCTGGCGAATACCGGCCCCGGGTTCGGGAGCCGGCATACTCAAAGGCCTGGGATCAGATGCCAGTCTGGCGCTCGCGAATTTCAGCGAGGGTCTTGCAGTCGATGCACAATGTCGCGGTTGGCCGTGCCTCGAGGCGACGGATACCGATCTCAACGCCGCACTGGTCGCAGAAGCCGTAGTCGTCCTTGTCGATGCGGTCGATGGTCTGGTCAATCTTCTTGATCAGTTTGCGTTCGCGATCACGTGTTCTCAACTCCAGGCTGAATTCCTCTTCCTGGGTTGCACGGTCACTGGGATCCGCGTAATTTGCCGCGTCTTCCTGCATATGGTGCATCGTGCGGTCCACTTCTTCCATCAGTTCCTGCTTCCATTGCAGCAACAGATTCTTGAAGTGCTCCAGCATTTCCGCACTCATGTAGTCTTCACCCTTCTTCATTTCATAAGGGGTGAAGTTGGTAAAACGTTCGCGTGGTTGTTCTGCAGTATTTGCCATTGAACCCGGCCTCATGTTTGTACTTCGCAAGAACGCTATATTTCCGGCGACCAGCGAATACTGGCCGGTTGTACCCTGGAAAAAGCATTCGTCCTGAAACGGGAATTTGCGGAAAATAGCAGATTAGTCACAGGGGTGCCAGCCTTGTGATGCCTACTTTTGCACGGAGACCAAAATGAAGTTGCCCGCACCATTGATCGAAGGCCGGCTAATACGGCGCTACAAGCGGTTCCTGGCTGATGTCCGGTTGCCGGATGGCAGTGAGGTCATTGCTCATTGTCCCAACACGGGCTCCATGCTGGGGTGTCAGCCCCAGGATGCCCGGGTATGGCTGAGTACCAGTGACAATCCCAAGCGCAAGCTGAAGTATACCTGGGAGCTGGTTGAAACTACTCCGGGCGAGGTGGCCTGCATCAACACGGCGCGACCGAACGCGCAGGCCCGTGAAGCCATTGAAAATGGGGGCGTTCCGGAGCTTGCCGCCTACCAGACCTGCAGGGCAGAAGTGCGTTACGGCACAGAGAAAAGTCGGATCGATCTACACCTGTCAGGTCACGAGCATCATCCGGATGCCTGGGTTGAGGTAAAAAATGTGACCCTATGTGAGGACGGGCAGGGCTTTTTCCCCGATGCCGTAACCTCCCGTGGCCAGAAACACCTGCGGGAACTGATGGCGCAGGCTAGGGCAGGCGAGCGTGCGGTGCTGTTTTTTGTGGTCAATCACACCGGCATCGACAGCGTGCGGCCCGCCGACCATATCGACAGCGCCTACGGTGTGCTGCTTCGTGAGGCAAAGGCGGCCGGCGTTGAGCTGCTGGCATATAGGGCGGAGCTTTCCGGCCCGCAAGGGCCGGATGGCGATATCTCGCTAGGTGAGGCCGTGCCGGTTATTCTGGACGCCTGAGTTGGTTACTTCAGGCGCTTTACATCCCGGGAAGGCCAAAATGTTGGCGGATTCGGTCTGCGACCGCCTCCCCCACATGTTCCTGGTCGGTATACAGGTGAATGGTGTGGGTTTTTTCCTCGGTGGTAAGAGGCTCAAGCCAGGCTTCCTGTTCTTCCAGGAATTCCTCGGTGGCTTCGGAGGCATCACCTGAGCGGTTGCGAGCCCATTCCTTACGGCTTTCCAGGGGCGCTTCGCAGTGCAGGAGAGCGAACGGCATGCCCCGGCTCTCCGCCACGTCCGCCATCATCTCCCGCTCGGACTGTTTCAGGCAGGCAGAGTCTACGATGACCGGCAGGCCGCTGGTCAGCAAGGCGCCGGCCAGTTCGGCCAGGCGCTCATAGGTGCGCTGGTTGGCTTCTTCGGTGTACAGCTTCTCACCGGTCGGGGATTTGCTCTGGTCCAGCGGGCCCAGGCCAAAGAGTCGCTTGCGCTCCACGTCCGAGCGCAGCCGGATCAGCCCCAATTCCGCCGCCATGGAGCCACTGACGCAGGATTTGCCACTGGCGGAGAGCCCGGTGGTGGCCAGTAGATAAGGGTTGGGTATGGCGCTGTAGTCTTCCGCCAGTTGGGCGTAATCACGGTAGCGCTGCATCAGGCCTTCCCGCTCGGAGTCGGTCAGCGATGGGTTGCCGAGAGTGAATAGGGCAATCTTGGCGCGGACCATGGCGCGGTAGGCCTTGTAGAGGGGTAGCAGCGACAGGGCCTCGAAGTCACCCCGGTACTCCAGGTAGGTATTCAATACCAGGTTCGCCAGCTCGGGCTCACGGCGGGACTCCAGGTCCATCAGCAGGAACGCCAGGTCATTGATCACGTCTATCCAGCGGAAGGGCTCACTGAACTCGATGCAATCGAATACTGTCACGTCGCCGTCATAGATCGTGATATTTGCCAGGTGCAGGTCGCCATGGCACTCCCGTACAAATCCGCCCTCGTAGCGCTCGGAAATCAGGGCCGATTGGCGCTCAAAGGTGCTGCGGGTCCATTGCTCCAGGTTGTCGAGCTGAAGCAGGAGCACGTCATCGTCAATCATCGGGCGGATCTGGTCGAAGTTTTCCTGCATCGCAGCGAAGACTGCTTCCGGCGTTCCCAGTGGTTTGCCGGATTCAACCGGTCGTTGGCTGTCGTGGAAGTCCGCGGCCTGCCGCGCGAGGCTGGTGAGCAGCTCAGGCGTGAGTTTGCTGTTTTCCTGTCGCACGTCAAACAGTTCGTTCTGGTCGAACTGGCGCATGCGAATGGCATACTCGAACGCGTCCTCCTGGCCACCGAGCGCCGGAGCCTCGGTCGAGCCGGTGATGGGCACTACGTCGAGGTATAGATTGTTGGCGAGACGCCGATTCAGCCGCAATTCCTCTTCGCAAAAATGCTTGCGCCGCGCCAGGGTCGAGAAGTCGAGAAAGCCGAAGTCCATCGGCTTCTTGATTTTGTAGGCATAGTCGCCGGTCAGGATGACCCATGAGATGTGCGTTTCGATAACCTGAAAGTCTTTCACCGGGTGGTCATACAGCGCCGGATTCTGCAGTGCCAGAATCAGGTTGTCGGAAGGTGCGTCGCTCACGGCTCTCTCCTTGGGTTCCTTGAACTCGTTGATTTTTATCGCCCCCATCATAACGAGCAAAACGGGCAGATTACAGAAATAACACACGGATGACCTGCCGTACCGACGCCCGGATTCGTTATAATCCCGCCATGAAAAAATCTGCTTCCCCCCGGAAATCGCCCAAGAAAAACACCCGCAAGGGAAAGTCTGCCCGCCGGCCCTGGTTCTGGCGCCTGTTTCTGCGCGTCTTTTTTATCGGCGTGGTGCTGCTCGCCGGTTGGATGGTCTACCTGGATGCGGTGGTCACTTCCCGCTTTGAAGGCCGTCGATTTGAAGTGCCGTCTCGAGTCTATGCGAGACCACTGGAGCTGTATGACGGCGCGAGCGTCAGCTCAGGGGCTCTGCAGCGGGAGCTTGAGCTGTCCGGCTACCGTGCCGGGGATGGCAGCCGGGCAGGTACCTATCGTCGCAATGGCGGCCACTTTATTATCAGCACTCGGGGCTTTCTGTTTACCGACGGGCTGGAACCTCGTAGACGCCTGTCGCTTAACATATACAGCGACCAGGTGCAGGATTTCCGGGTACTGTCGGGCGACCCTTCGCCGATTGTGCGCCTGGAACCGGCCCAGATCGGCGGTATCTATCCCGCCCACAAGGAGGACCGGGTGTTGGTGCAGCTGGCGGATGTACCCGAACTTTTCACCGATACGCTATTGGCCGTTGAGGACCGCAATTTCCATGACCATGTCGGGATCGCCCCGCTATCGATTGGCCGGGCAATGCTGGCTAATATCCGGGCCGGGCAGATCGTGCAGGGGGGCAGCACGCTGACCCAGCAGTTGGTGAAAAACTTTTTCCTGACCCGGGATCAAACCTTGTTGCGCAAGGGTAACGAAGCCCTGATGTCGCTGCTGCTGGAGCTCCATTACGAGAAAAACGACATACTGGAAACATATGTCAACGAGGTGTACGTGGGGCAGGCCGGCACACGAGCCATTCACGGATTCGGGCTGGCAAGCCAGTTCTATTTCGGCGAGTCGATTCGTGATCTTCAAACCCATCAGATTGCCTTGTTGGTCGGCCTGGTGAAGGGGCCGAGCTACTATAATCCCCGACGCCATCCGGACCGTGCCCTGTCCCGTCGCAACCTGGTCATTGATGTGATGGCTGAAACCGATCTTATCAGCGAAGAGGATGCCGCCAGGGCCCGTGCCCAGCCGCTGGGTGTTACGAACCAGGCTTCATACTCTGAAAACCGGTACCCGGCCTACATCGATCTGGTTCGTCGTCACCTGGCCCGGGATTACAAGCAGGAAGACCTGCAGAGTGAGGGGCTTCGCATCTTCACCACCCTGAACCCCGCGATCCAGTATGCGGCGGAATTTGCCGTCAAGGATATGCTCGGGCGAATGGAGGGGAGCTCCGATACCACGCTGGAGTCCGCCATGGTGGTGACCTCGCGGGACAGTGGAGAGGTGTTGGCCCTGGTTGGTGGGCGTGACCCGAAATACGCCGGTTTCAATCGCGCCGTGGATGCGAGCCGTCCTATCGGTTCCCTGGTCAAGCCGTTCGTTTACCTGACGGCGTTGCAGAACCCGGATCGGTATACCCTGATCACACCTGTCGAGGACAAGGGCTTCTCCCTGGTGTTCGACGACGGACGCCGCTGGGAGCCTGAAAACTACGATAAGGAACAGCGCGGCGAGGTGCCCCTGCACAAGGCGCTCTCCCACTCGTATAACCTACCTACTGTGCGTGTAGGACTGGATGTGGGTATCGGCGCTGTGAAGTCTACCTTGCAGGGATTTGGCGTTCCCGGGGGTATTTCGGAGTATCCATCAATGTTGTTGGGCTCAGTCTCCATGACGCCGGTAACGGTCGCCCAGATCTATCAGGGGCTGGCTACGTCCGGTTTCAATACGCCCCTGAGAACCATTCGGCAGGTCACCGATGCCGAAGGCGAGGCCCTGTCTCGCTATAGCCTGAAAGTGGACCAGGTAGCGGATCCCGCCGCGGTACATCTTGTCCAGTATGTTATGCAGGAAACCATGCAGGAAGGTACCGGGCGTTCCGCGTACCGGACCGTGCCACGAGAGCTCACGCTTGCAGGTAAGACCGGAACCACCGATGATGGCCGCGATTCCTGGTTCGCCGGTTTCAGCGGCGACCTGCTGGCGGTGACCTGGGTTGGCAGGGACGACAACGGCCCAACGTCTCTGACAGGCGCCACCGGCGCCTTACCGGTGTGGTCCCGGTTTATGAGCCAGGTACCGCAGCACGGCTTCTCGCCGGTGGTGCCGGATGGGGTAGAGTACCTCTGGGTCAATCCCGACGAAGTCGCCCTGACAGAAGAACATTGTGACAATGCACGCCTCGTACCGTTCATCACCGGCAGTGAGCCTGATGTGGAGGTTTCCTGCGGAGGTAATATCGAGCGGCGGATACGGGGCTGGTTTGAAGGACTTTTCCAATGAAATCGAACACGTTTACATGCGCTGGTTTATTGGCCCTGTCGCTGACGGTGGCCGGTTGCGCCTCTGGCCCGGGCGGTGGCTCCATTTATGTGCCAGCCGGTGATCGGTCATCCCCTGACGAGGCGCCCCAGCCGCCACAAACCGGTGAGCCTCGTGACGAACCGCGGGTTGAGCGTAAAAGCGAGCAGCCTGATCAACCTGTGCGGCAGCCAGAGCGCACGGCCCCCAGCTACCAGGATGAGGGTGACGCACTGTCGCCGGCAGCACGAAGCCTTATCCAGCGGGCGGACAGCCTGATGGCGTCCGGCGAGACCCAGGCCGCCGTGGCGCAACTGGAGCGGGCACAGCGAATCGCCCCACGCTCGGCGCAGGTGTACTTCAAGCTCTCACAAGCCTACGTGGCACTGGATCAACTGGGTTCGGCGGAGCAGTTCACGTTGAAAGGGTTGTCTTTGGCCGGCAGCAATTCGTCATTGCAGCGCTCGGGATGGTTGCTGCTGGCGGATATCCGGCGTGCCAGGGGGAATGTGGCTGGGGCGGATCAGGCTGAGGCGCGTGCGTCGGCCTTGTGATTTGCGGTAACTGGAGCCGGGCAGTGTTTGAACTGCCCGGCTATCTATCGAGAACTACGGCTGTGTCTGGAGTTCAAAATCAGCGGTAGACGTCTCGCTAGCAACAACGGTGACATTTTGAGCTCCGTTGAAGTTGATGTCGTCGTCTGATGGTTCTCCTTGATCGTTCTCGATCAGGTCATCCCCGCAGGTATAACTCACGGTGTACTCGCCAGCTGGAATGAAAGCGGCGGTGTAGGTATAGGTTCCGTTTTCGTCGACCGGAGCAACAACCAGCGGTTCGTTTTCGCTGCCAATGTCGTCAGGCACGGCATCTGCACCTTCATGAACGTAGACATTGCCTGCAAATTCAGGAGTCATTGCGTCACCACATTCCTGAGTGATCAGTTCGCCAGCTACCGTACCCTCGATAGTGCCGACCTCAGAGTTGTCGACAAGCCTGAGTACCGGCTTGAGTCGATAGCTGTCCTGCCCGACAGGGTTAACCAGTGACTTGCGAACATCGAAGTCGATGGTAAAGCTGACTTCACCTCCGGCAGGAACGGTAAACCCTGATGTCTGTACGCCTCTTTCCGATGGAGTGGTAAGGATGTGAGAGCTTCCGTCATCAAGAAGGACGGTGTTGTCGTCGCCGAGTTCGATTCTCATCCAGTTGTAGTTGCCAGCCGGAACTTCCTCATCAGTGACGAGGCTTTCAAATGAACCTCCCTGCAGGTCGAGAAGATTGATCGGTGCGGGGAATTCCAGCTCAAACCTGCGACGTTCGCCGTCTGAAGGTTGAAGTACCAGCGCGGTAACCTCAATGTTTACTTCCTGGGCGCTGTCTACAGGTGCATCAGTCAGTCCGACGCTTACGCTGCCTGTTTCCCCTCCGCTAAGACTACTGCTGTCGCTGTCACCGCCACAGGCAGTCAGCGCTCCGGTAAAGCCAAGTATTGTCAGGTATTTCAGAGACTGATTCATTGCAAACCTCCTTAGGGAAAGACACTGGCCGGTTGAAGAAATGTTGGGTGGCCACAAGGGCATAACGCTGAAATGTCGTCAGCCGTTCCATTGTGTCTGCTAACCCTTGCCTCTTGGACGGCTGATGCGACTTTGATCGGTGGTTTGGTCATGGGCCAATACTTACGTGCGGATTGTGTTGTAAACTGCGTCCTCTTTTTGCGCGATTAATCAGACGAGTACCGGTTTTGGCTTTACTTTCCTTTAACCCTTCCCGGGCCAAGCGATTTGAGAAACTGGTGCAGCCGCATTTGGAGGCTATGTACCGGTTTGCGTATCGTTTGGCTGGGCAGCAACAGGATGCCGAGGATTTGGTTCAGGATGTGGTCTTGAAACTATATCCCCGTCTCTCGGAGCTGGAATCAGTGGAGCAACTGAGGCCATGGTTGAATCGCGTGTTGTACCGGCACTTTATTGATCAGGTCCGTCGCAAAGGACGTCGCGCCGACAGGCCTGTTAGCGACGTAGCAGAGCCGGAACAGCAATCCTCCTTTCTAGACTCCTACGCCGCGGATGTCCCCGATCTCAGTGAGCAGATCAGTTCTGAGCGCTTGAAGCCCGTTATGGATGAGATTATTCAGACTCTGTCGCCGGATCGGCGCACTCTGATGCTGCTGCACGATGTGGATGGCTGGAGCCAGGAAGATATTGCTCAGGTGCTTGAAATACCGGTTGGCACGGTGAAGTCGAGAGTCCATCGTTGTCGGGCCGCCCTGCGGGAAAAGTTACTTGAGCGTCCGGAACTTTTTCCGCAGGCCGAGCGTGTGAAAGAATGAGGTGATGGCAATGATGTGTGACGAGTGCAAAAACAATCTGGGTTCCTGGGCCAAGGCCGAGCTGTCGGCTGCTCAGGCTAACCGCCTTGAGCAGCATCTTGCCGAGTGTGAGAGCTGTTCCGTTGCCGCACACAACGAATTGGCAATCGTCACCGCGATGCGTGAAAGTCAGGAGATACCGCCCTCGTCGCCGGGTTTTGAGAAACAGGTTCTGGATGTTGCCATCGGAAGGGAGCGCCGGTCCCGCAAAAGCCTTACGGACTACGGTTGGAGTGCCCCGTGGGTGGGAGGTGCCATTGCGGCGGCCCTGGTCCTGGGGATTGCACTTGGTTTTGGCTGGCGTTCAGGCCAGGAACCGGCGGATGAATTGGCGCAGATTAAAACGGATTCAGTAACCGATCATCGAGTAACCGTTGTTGATGAAAGCGCGGATGAACGCTCGGCACTGAAGCCGGTTGCCCGGAATGTTCGGCTTGCGTTTCGCTCCAGGGAAGCGCTGCAGGGTGTTACTTTGACAGTGGAATTGCCGCCTCATGTAGAGGTTTCTGATTATCCCGGGCACCAAAGGTTGAGCTGGAGAGTTGATCTGGATAAAGGCGAAAATGTGGTAAACCTGCCATTAAACATTCTGTTCTCTGGTGAGGGTGAGCTGGTCGCTCATCTTGACGATGGCCAAAGAACCAAAACGTTCCGGGCCAGTCTCAACGGCCCATCAATAAATGGACGTCCGGAGCCCTCGTCATGATGTCGGGAATCTGGCAGAGAGCTGTCTGTTTCGTCGGTCTCAGCCTGTTTTTGGTGGGACCGTCAACGGTTTTTGCCAGTGATGATCTTGATGTGACCATGAGAATGGTTACAGACGACGAAGACCTTACGGAATCTGTCGTGCGTGAGATTAACCTGCGTGAACCGGTATCACTTGGTCGACCGTCGAAAGATCGTGGCATCGATAAGTCGGTTCATTCCGCGGATAAGGCCCGGGACGCACGCGAGAGAGGGCGGGATGCCGCCAACGCAGCGTCTGAGCGGGCTCGGGAAGTCCGTAATGACAATGGGCGAAAGGGGCGGCCTGAGTTGCCTGATCTGCCAGATGTCTCCAATCGTCCCGACCGGCCCTAGCTTCCCTTGCTAACTACTTACTAACTATACGGCATCGTAATTTTCCTTCTGCGACGAAGCACTTCGTCAGTTGCTATACTCCGGTTTTTGTCGTGCCCTCACTCAACGCGTCTGTTTTGAGGGGCGCCACCACAGCGTATTTCCGGAGTAAAGCTTGGGGTTCCCACGATCAGCCATTCTGTTTATTGCCCTGATGACCTCGACTCCTGCGGCGATGGCCATGGAGGTCACCAATAGGCCGGATTTCGATGCCGGTGTGGAGGCCTTTCGGCAAGGAAACCTGGAAGAGGCCCGGATTTTTTTCGAGCGAGCTCGGGCGGCTGGCACCAACTCTCCATCCCTACTCTACAATCTCGGCGTTGTTTACTTCCGTCTCGGCGATCTCGAGTCGGCCGAAACCGTATTCCTGACATTGCTGGAAACGCCTCATGCGCCTCTGGCTTACTACAACCTCGGTCTGGTAAAGCAGAGGATGGGTAAGGTGGGCGACGCCCGCCAGTGGTTCGAACGTGCTGCCAGCGAGGATTCACCTGAAGAAGTCCAAACGTTGGCTCGTCACCAGCTGGCTGATGTCACCGCGGAATCTCCATTGGGTCAGCGCCATGGTAGTGGCTATCTCGCCGTCGCTGGCGGATACGACGACAATATTGCTGGAACTCCGGATGATGTTTCCAGTGATAAGGAAGGCGGGTTTGCGGATGCGCTGGCGGCGGGAACTGTTCAACTCGGAATGAAGGAACTCAGCTTGCACGGGGTTGCTTTCACTCGTCAGTACCCTGGGAACTCTGCCTTTAATAACACTTATCTCAGCACTGGTGCGTCGTTGCCGAAAGAGCTGGGAGACGGAGAGCTTACATCAACCCTGAGCCTGTCGGCATCCTGGTTTGGCGGTGATCCCCTTGAGCGCGAGGCCCGGGTCGAGATGCTCTATCATCCCGATCGGTGCGTTTTGGCTCCTGTGGTCTCTGGTGTTGAATGCAGCGTAAGTGGTTCGGTTTCAACGATTGACGGTGGCAGCGATTACAGCGCCTACGATGGAGAAATGCTGCGATTCCGCGCCAGCGCCGATAAAGCGTTGGGAAGTTGGGTTCTGAGCGGTCATTATCAGCTGGAAGATAACCATCGAAGGGATCTCTCGACACAGCAGGAGTTCTTCAGTGTATCTCCCATACGAAATCTTGTGTCGGCGGAAGTCCGTCACTATGTGTCGGGCCGATTTTCGTTGGGCGGCAAGGCCGATGTTCGTTACTCCCGCTACAAGGATGACCAACGATTCGTGTCGAACGGGGCTCTGGTCTCTGAGCGGCGCACGGATAACCGGTTGCGCGGTTCGCTGCTGGCGGAATACCGACTGGCCGGGGAATGGATGATGCTGGCGGAATGGAGCATGCTGGACAACCGCAGTACCATTGAACGTTATGACTACAGCCGTCGGGAAGTGATGCTCGGGTTTGAGACCGTGTTCTGAAATCATGGCGGGATATCCGTATCCAGCCATGGCGAACGGGGCTATTTAAAGCCCGGCATTTCTCAGGCGGTTGGCCTGCTGCCGGAAGACGGTTTTTGGATCAGTCTCGAACAGACTATGCAGTCCAAGAGCCTGATTCACCTCATCCAGGTGGTTCATGAAATAGTTATCACGAATCACTTTGCCAAAATGGCTGCTGCAGCGGCCTACCAATCCATCGTTGGGGCTGAACGTAAACGCCAGGCTGGTGGTGCCCAAAAGTACGTCGGATGGGTCCAGCACGTTGGTCAGTACGCCAGTGCCACCCCATGAATAAAAGCGCACGCCGTTGCTGGAATAGGCACCTTCACCACAGGCACTGGCCGGAACGCCGGCGGGGGCGAAGTTGTTGAACTCGGCGCTGCCTTCGGTGGTGAGTGAGTAGAGGCTGGACTGGAGGTCCTGATTGTAGCCGCCACCGGAGAGCAGGTCGATCAGGCTGCCCAGTGCGTTACCCAGTGATGCCGCAAGACCGTCCGCCGGAGATCCGTGGATCAGGTCTGCAACCGGTGAGCCTTTGTGGGGGGAGCCCACGGAGGTTACCGAGGCCACCAGATCCGGCCTTACCCGTGCGACGTATCGAGCGGTGGGCCCGCCATGGCTGTGGCCAATCAGGTTTACCTTGCCATGAACCGCTGCGATTGAGGCGATCTGTGGTAGCAGTGCCTCACCCCTGGCGATGGTGCTGTCCAGAGCGGGTACCTGGGTGGTGTAGACATCGGCACCGTACTTGCGCAGGTCTTCGGCAATGCCATACCAGTAGTCTACCCCCGCAATTGAATCGAATCCGAACATACCGTGAACCAACACCACCGGATAGCGGGTGTCGGTGTAGTTGGATGGCGTGGAATTCCACCACCAGGCCATTGATGGCGCCGACCATGCCAGTGCCACCAGCATGGCGAATACCTTGATCCATTGTTTCATTGTTGCACCTACAGTTTGCTGTTGTATTTATTGTCAAACTGCGGCTCGACCTAACAGGTTGTGCCGACTACTGCATTTTGGGGCAGTCCAAGGCAGTACTGCGTGGCGTCCATGCGCTGACTTCTGTCTTGTGATTGTTAGATGGTCGCAGTCAGTGCATCTCTTGTCCGAGATCTGACCATAATTTGATCATAGGGTGAGTGAAGTCAACGGCAGGAGGGGCCGGGGCGGTTTGGGCGGTCAGAAGTGTGATGCGGGTCACCCCTGGGGCCCCGAAAGACATGTCCCTGTTGCTGACAGGCTTTCGGGGTCAGGGATCAATCGGTCGCGTTCAGAGCGTTTTCATGACACGGCGTGCCGCTTCCGTTGTCTGTCGGATGTCGTCATCGGTCAGGGCTGCGCTGGTAAAGCCGGCCTCAAAGGCTGAAGGCGCCAGGTAAACACCTTCCTTGAGCATCCCCTGGAAGAATTTTTTGAACCGCTCTACGTCGCAGGCCATGACCTGGTCGAAGCGTGTGATCCTGGGGGCGTCGGTAAAGAAGAAGCCGAACATGGCGCCAGCACTTTGCACTGCCAATGGGACGCCGGTGCTGTCCGCAGCCTCCTTTAACCCATCGCGCACGGCATTGGTCTTTTCCGTCAACCGGTCATGGAAGCCCGGCTCTGAAATGGCGTTCAATGTAGCCAGCCCGGCACACATGGCCAGCGGGTTGCCACTCAGAGTTCCGGCCTGGTAGACCGGTCCCAGTGGCGAAATGTGTTCCATGATCTCCCGCTTGCCGCCAAACGCGCCAACAGGCAGGCCGCCGCCAATCACTTTGCCCAGGGCGGTCAGGTCCGGTGTGACACTGTAGAGTTCCTGAGCGCCACCGAGGGAGACACGGAAGCCGGTCATGACCTCATCGAAAATCAATACCGTGCCGTGCTCGTCGCATACCTCCCGCAACGCTTCAAGGAAACCGGGGACAGGCGGTATGCAGTTCATGTTGCCCGCCACTGGCTCAACGATGATGGCTGCGATTTCATCGCCCATTTTTGCGAAGGTTTCCCGAACACTTTCAATATCGTTGAACGCCAGGGTCAACGTATGTTCCGCGAGGCTGGCGGGAATGCCCGGTGAGTTGGGGACGCCCAGGGTCAGCGCGCCGGAGCCGGCTTTCACCAGCAGTGAATCCACGTGGCCGTGATAGCAGCCTTCGAACTTCACGATCTTGTCTCGGCCGGTATAGCCGCGGGCGAGTCGAACCGTGCTCATGGTGGCCTCGGTGCCGGAATTAACCATGCGCACCAGGTCAATGGAAGGGACCAGTTCGCAGACCTTCTTGGCCATTTCGGTTTCGATCGCTGTCGGTGCTCCGTAACCGATGCCCTGATCGACCTGGGCATGGAGCGCATCCTTGATGATCTGGTTGCCGTGGCCAAGGATCATGGGCCCCCAGGAACCGATGTAATCGATGTAGCGGCGATCGTCTTCGTCGTACAGGTAGGCGCCGTCGGCGTGTTTGAAAAACAGCGGGGTACCGCCGACTCCCCGGAAGGCCCGGACTGGAGAGTTGACGCCTCCAGGGATGTATTTCTGAGCCTGTTCGAATAGGGTTTCGGACTGGGTCATGGTTCAGGACTCCTGAGATACGGACGATGAAAAAAGTGGGTGATGTTGCGCAAACAGCTGGCTAAATCGGCGTGCGCGCTCTTCAATGGTGGCAACGTCACCATCGAACAGGCCGCCGACCACGGCCAGCAGGTCGGCGCCGGCGCGGATCAGGCCTTCGCCGTTATCTATAGTAATGCCCCCAATGGCGGTTACGGGTTTGCCAAACTGCCGTGACTTGGTCAGAACTGAAGGCTCGGCAACGGGGGCGTCAGGCTTGGTGGTTGAGTTAAAGAAGCGGCCGAAGGCCAGGTAGTCGGCGCCGTCCGCATCCGCCCGGGACGCCAGTGCCAGGTCGGCATGGCAGGTTGCACCGACGATGGCATGGTCACCAAGCTGCCGTCTGGCCAGGGCCAGGGAGCCATCGGACTGACCCAAGTGCACACCGGCGGCTCCGCAGCGACGGGCCAGTTCAGGATCATCGTTGATGATCAGCGGCACGCGGGCATTGTGGCAAAGGGCCGCCAGGTCCTGCGCCTGTTTCAGCCGTTCTGGCTCCGGCGCCTTTTTTTCACGGTACTGTACCAACACGGCCCCGCCTCGAAGGGCCGCCTCAACCGCGACCAGCAGTCGGTCTTCCGGTAACAGTTGGCTGTCGGTAATGGCGTAGAGGCCTGGCTTCAGGCCCTTGGCGATGGCCTGGGCACTGAAAGTGCCGGAAGGCGTTAGCTCTGCCATGGAATGCCCCGGTCGGGTACCGGTTGCCCTTTGCCGACTCGCAGTGCGTGCCGGATCGCACGGAGGACATAGTCCTGCGCCTGGTCAATCGCTGCCCCGGCTGAGAGGCCTGATGCCCTGCCAGCGGCGATCGAGGCCGCCAGGGTGCACCCGGTGCCGTGATACTCACCACCAACCCGCTCAACGTAAAAATGGGACGGTTCTTCAGACTGGTGGTAGAGAGTGTTGATGATGTCCTCGCCTTCGCCATGCCCCCCCGTGGCCAGTACGGACTGGCAACCAGCGTTTAGCAGCTTGCGGGCCGCTTGCGCCGGATCTTCGTTCTCGCCCAGCAGGGCCAATTCAATGCTGTTGGGCGTAATCATCTCTGCGTGTCGGAACAGGCGTTCCTTCATGCGTGCAATCAGCGCTTCGTCGGCGAGGTCGCCGCCACCGGCGGCCTTGATCACCGGATCGGTAATCAGAGGGATGTCCGGGTGGTTGGCGAGAAAATCCACCAGTACATCCACCACATCGGCGTTGCCGAGGGCTCCGGTTTTGATGGCATGAATGGGGGTGTCCCCGGCCAGGCATTCCAGTTGTTGGCGGACGATGTCCGGGTCCGTTGCGGTGGCGTTGTAGACGTTCCGGGTGTCTTGCACGGTCAGGCAGGACAACACAGGCAGCGGGTGACAGCCCAGGGCGGTCACTGCCTGGATATCAGCCTGGATGCCGGCGCCGCCGGAGGGATCCAGGCCAGAAATAATCAGAACGTGAGGACGGCTGTTAAGGTTGATAGTCGGGCTCCTCAGAAGGGTTTGACGACAGCGAGAATGACGATGGCGACCAGTGCCAGAACGGGCATCTCGTTAAACCAGCGGTAGAACACGTGGCTACGGGTGTTCTGGTCATCGCGGAACACCTTCACCAGATGTCCGCAGTAGAAGTGGTAGCCGATCAGCAGGACCACCAACAACAGTTTGGCGTGAATCCAGCCCTGGCTCATATAACCTTCGATATTGTAACCGATGAGCCAGAGACCAAAAACAACCGTTGCTACCATAGACGGTGTGGTGATTCCCCGATAGAGCTTGCGCTCCATGATCTTGAAGCGCTGGCGGCCAGGTTCGTCCTCACAGGCGGCGTGATAGACGAACAGTCTTGGCAGGTAGAAAAGGCCGGCGAACCAGCACACCATGGACACAATATGCAGGGCTTTGACCCACAACATTCATCAACTCCGTCGGTATTGGTAGTAGCTCTCGATATCCGATTTCAGCACAACGCCATAGACGCGCTGGATCATCGGGGCAACATGACGCTGCACGTAGAGGGCTTCTACGCTGGTCTGGTCAAATTCGTTCAGTGCTTCTTCCAGGGTCGCCTGGTACTGCACCGGTGCGATGTCCCGGCGATTGGCGGGAATGTCCATCAGGTCAATCTGCTCTGGTGTTGTGTCTTCTTCGCTGTCCGTTGCCGGCGCTTTGGTGTCTTCCATGTAGCGAGCAAGATCCACCGCCGGCAGCAGGCCAGTGGGGCCGCTACTGCCTTCCACCACCAGCCATTTTGGTTCGGATTTGAGGATTTTTCTGGCTTCTTCACGCGACAGGAAGCGTTCGGTGCGCAGGATGTTCCTGTCCATGATGGCGCCAACGGACACGCGCCGTAAAGCCTGGATAACCGGCGAGTTCTGGTAACTCAGGCCCTGGCTCTTGAGTATGGTCAGGAACAAAGATTTCTTGCCAAAGGCTTCGCTGGTTACCAGGCTCGAGGTCGTAATGATCAGCATGCCTGGCAGAATAATGTGGGGATTCCTGGTAAGTTCCATCAGCGCCATGAGCGCTGCCAGTGGCGCCTGCAGCACGGCCCCCATCATGGCGCCCATGCCCAGCATGGCGTAAAAGCCCACGGACGATGCCATATCCGGCAGTATCTGGGCGCCAATCAATCCCATGGCTCCTCCCAGTGTGGCTCCCATGAACAGGGTGGGGCCAATCACGCCGCTGGGCATGCCAAGGCCGAGGGTGACCGAAGTGATCAACAACTTGGCGATGCCGGCGCCCAGCAATAGCCAGAAGGGCAGTTGGTTGTCGATCGTGAACTGCACCGTGTCGTACCCGATCCCCATCACTTCCGGTACAACGATGGCAAAGGGCACCATGAGAAGTCCGGCGATGGTGAGTCGCAGTAATACCGGGCGATGGTGGTGGCGGCCGGTGGTGTCGATCAGTTGTATAAAGGCCGCCGCCGCGACCCCGATAATGATTGCAATGGCGATGATCCAAGGGATTTCCAGCAGGGAGTTCATGGTCAGCGGCGGCACACTGAACGCTGGCTCCGAGCCGTACGCGGCCTGGGTAACCACCGCCGCGGTCACGGATGCCAGGATGATGGGGGTGAAACCGGCGATGGTGTATTCCATCATCACCACTTCCATGGCAAAAATAACGCCGGAAATCGGGGTGTTGAACGACGCGGAAATAGCGGCCGCGCAGCCGCAGGCAACCAATGTCCGGATGCTGTTGTTGGGTAGCCGCATCCATTGCCCCATCAAGCTGGAGATGGCTGCCCCAAGATGTACGGCGGGGCCTTCCCGGCCGGCGGATTGGCCGGTAACAACGGTGCTGACACCGGTGGCGAACTGGACGAGGGCGCTGCGAACGGAAATATAGCCCTGATGGTAGTTCAGGCGTTCCATGACGTGCACGATGCCAACCTTGCGGTCGTGGGTTGCCAGGTTGTGCATCAGCAGGCCCAGCGCAATGGCGCCGGCCAACGGCAGGATGGCGCGGGTAAGAATGTCCAGCTCTTCAAACGACTCGGAGCCGTCGCCAGGCAGGAAGTACTCGAGTGGCCATTCGATGGCCAGGCGAAAAACCAGAATCACGCCACCGGTAAACAGGCCGGATAGCAATCCGAGAACCGCCAGTTGTGGCAATGCGTCGACACCGGACAGCCGGCGCCGGAAAACCGGGATCAAGTTTCCAGTGATCTTGTTTCTCAGTTTACGCATGAACGCCGGTTTTCCAGGGACGAGTGGTTTCTTGACGATATTGTAACCAGCGCCGCTCGGGCTGCAATAAGTCATTGGTTTATCATGTTAGACTATGGGTGTGTTATGAACCCGATTTCAGCTGGAGAAACAGGTGATAAAAGTAGGCATTGTAGGTGGAACCGGTTATACCGGTGTTGAGCTTCTGAGGATTCTTGCGGTTCATCCGGACGTGACGGTGAGTTGCATCACCTCGCGTTCCGAGGCCGGCATGCCGGTCGCAGATATGTATCCGAACCTTCGCGGCCACTACGACCTTGCCTTTTCCGAGCCGGACGTAAAAACGCTGGCAGCCTGTGATCTGGTCTTTTTCGCCACGCCCCACGGTGTGGCCATGCGGATGATGCCGGAACTGATGGCTGCCGGAACCCGTGTTGTGGATCTATCAGCGGACTTCCGCCTCCGGGATCTGGATGTCTGGGCCGAGTGGTACGGCATGCCTCATGAAAGTCCCGAATGGGCGGAGAAAGCGGTTTATGGCCTGCCGGAAGTGGTGCGGAACAAGATCCGTACAGCACAACTGGTGGCTAACCCGGGCTGTTATCCCACAGCTGTCCAGTTGGGCTTTCTGCCATTGCTGGAGAGCGGGCTGGTCGATCCGTCACGACTGATCGCGGACGCCAAGTCGGGCGCCAGCGGTGCCGGACGTCAGGGCAAGATCGGTATGCTGCACGGTGAGGTGGGCGAGAGCTTCAAGGCCTATGGCGCATCCGGTCATCGCCATCTCCCGGAAATTCGTCAGGGCCTGTCCCAGGCGGCGGGTGGTGATGTCGGTGTTACCTTCGTGCCACACCTGATTCCGATGGTCCGGGGGATCGAGGCAACGCTATACGCAGAGCTTCGGAACCCTGCTGATTTTGACCGTCTCCAGTCGCTGTTCGAAGACCGCTTCCGGGATGAGCCTTTTGTGGACGTGATGCCATTTGGCAGTCATCCGGAAACCCGCAGTGTCCGTGGTGCCAACAACTGCCGTATGGCTCTTCACCGGCAGGAGCAGAGCAATATTGTGATCGTTTCATCGGTCATTGATAACCTGGTAAAAGGTGCGGCAGGGCAGGCGGTCCAGAACATGAACATCATGTTTGACCTCAAGGAAACCCTCGGGCTGGAAGCGCCCGCGCTGCTACCATAGGTCTGACCGGTGAGCGAACACAGAAAACCCGCTGAAGAATACGTTGTCATCCGGCATCGCCCGGGGTACCGGCTGCGCCGAAGCTTGATATTGCTGACGTTTTCCATCCTCGCTGCGGTGCTGGGGTATGTGACCGGTATGGCGCAGGGTGGATTCCGTTTTTCAACTGCCGAAGAGTCCCGCGACCTGCTGGAAGAGCAGGTTGAAGACCTTCGAGAGCAAAACCGCGAGGCCAGCCAGCAACTGGTCAACCTGGAGCGGGGGCGAACCATAGATGCACAAGCCCTGAATCAGGCGAGAAGGAGCATTGTTGATCTGGAAACCCGGATCGCGTCACTGAAAGCGGATCTGACTTTCTATAAAAACATCATGGCACCTTCGGAAACCAGCAAAGGGCTGCAGGTGGATCGGTTCACGATGCAGCAGGGGCGCCAGGACGACACCTATGGTTTTAAGCTGGTGCTCACCCAGATCGGTGACAACAAGAGTTATATATCGGGCGTGGTCGCGGTGAACGTCATTGGTATGCGAAATGAAGAGAAAGAAGTGATCGCGCTGAGGGACCTGTCGGACGATATCGACGATCTGGGCGTCAAGTTCCGCTTCCGGTATTTTCAGGATATAGAGGGGCTTTTACGAGTGCCGGACGGTTTCGAGCCGGTTGAGCTGCAGGTGGTCGCCCGTGCAGAAGGCAGTAAATCGTCCCAGGCCGAACGAACTTTTGATTGGGATGAATTGACGGAGAACTAAAATGCTTGGCAAAAAGAAACAGAAACCTAGGCGCCCCGCTGGGCACTTCGATACCCTGGTTTCGTCCCGCACGACGGTTAAGGGGGATGTGCATTTCTCCGGCGGACTGCATGTGGATGGCACTATCCGCGGCCGGGTCGTTGCCGAAGAAGGCGGCGACGCGGTGTTAAGGGTGTCTGAGGTGGGTTCCGTGGAGGGTGACATTGTCGCCCCTCATGTGATCGTAAACGGCACGGTTCACGGCGATGTGTACGCGTCAACGCACCTTGAACTGGCCGAAAAAGCCTCCATCCATGGCAATGTCTATTACAATCTGATCGAGATGGCTATGGGCGCGTCCGTTAACGGGAGCCTGGTTCACCAGAACGAGCCCGCGGGTTTGTTGAGCAGGGACAAGCAATCTGATGCTGCCGGCAGAGTCATTCCTGAAGAGAAGCAGGCGGAGGAAGAGTCGGTAGAGGTACCTGGCAAGGAATAGTTGATTGTTTTAGTCAGGAATATGATAATCAGGTCAGATTTTTCTGTAACCGGAGGCGGACTTGAGTGTAGTTCAGCAACAGGCAATCACACCGCTGTTTTTCAGTGACAGCGCGGTATCCAAAGTACGGGAGCTGGTGGATGAGGAGGGCAACTCCGACCTCAAGCTTCGCGTGTTTGTGACCGGTGGCGGCTGTTCCGGTTTCCAGTATGGTTTCTCATTCGATGAAGCGCAGGATGAGGAAGACACGGTCATCGAAAGGGATGGCGTGATGTTGCTTGTGGATCCTATGAGTTACCAGTATCTGGTCGGGGCAACCGTGGATTATCAGGAAGGGTTGCAGGGGTCGCAATTTGTCGTTCAGAACCCCAATGCCAGCTCCACCTGTGGCTGTGGTAGCTCCTTCTCGATCTGACGTGCGTGTTCAGGCGTAGTACACCGCCCCAAGTATTCTTTTCCCCTCTGCGCCTGTAACTTCCGGAACATTGCCGGGCTTGCCGGCGAGTGTCTGGCTTGCGAGCCAGGCAAAGGCCGCCGGTTCTACCCATTGCGGGTCCAGGCCCAGGTCATCTGTTGACGCGAGGCGGGCCGGGCTACAGGTTCGCTGCAGAGCCCGCATCAGAATCCTGTTTTTAGCACCGCCCCCACACGCAAATATTGTCATTCCCGGCGATTGCGGCAACTGCTGCGCGACGGATACTGCAGTTAATTCGAGCAGGGTGCGTTGTACGTCGGCGCCGGAAAGGTCCGGGTGACGACGTAATTGAGTCCTGATCCACTCAATATTGAACTTTTCGGTACCCGTGCTCTTGGGTGGCTGTCGCGAAAAGTAGGCATCCGAAAGCAGGTCGCTTAGCAGTGCCTGATTGATCTCCCCTTCCTCGGCCCATGCGCCATCCTCGTCAAACGCCCGGCCAGTCTGATCCATGCACCAGGCATCCATCAGCGCGTTCGCAGGGCCTGTATCAAAACCGGTGATCGGCTCATTGGCGCCCGCTGGAAGGTGGGTGATATTGGCGATGCCGCCAAGATTAAGGATGCACCGGCTCTCGCCTTCAGCGCTAAAGAAGGCTTTGTGGAATGCCGGCACCAGTGGCGCTCCTTGACCGCCTGCTGCCAGGTCGCGCCGCCTGAAGTCTGCCACGGTCGTGATGCCGGTTCGTTCAGTGATAACAGTGGGATCGCCAATCTGCAGGGAAAAAGGTGCTGAACTATCAGGGTGGTGACGTAGGGTCTGGCCGTGACTGCCGATGGCGTTGATGGATGAGGCCGGGAAACCGGACTTCCCGATCACAGTTTCCGCCGCGAGGGCGAACAGTGAGCCGACGGCGTGATCAAGCTCGCCGACATCATCCGGCGTTCCCCGGTTCTGGCCGAGATTGACCAGCCGTCTGCGTATGTCGTCCGGGTAGGCGGTGGTGTGGGTGGCATGCACCTGGATTGTTTGACCGTTGAACGACACCAGTATGGCGTCAATGCCGTCCATGCTGGTGCCTGACATCAATCCAATCCAGGCTTTCATTCAGTTCACTCGTCAGCGGCCAGGGCTAGATGCTGGTAGTTTTGGCGGAACAGTTCGAACTTGGCAACTTGCTGTTCCGCAAATCCCTTGAAGCGAGCCATTTCTGACTTGGGTACCGGTTTCGCATCAGGGAGCTTGACCGTTCGCGAGTTTCTCGGAGAGCCGTTGACCCGGAATTCATAATGCAGGTGGGGCCCGGTCACCATGCCGGAAGAGCCAACATGGCCAACGGTGTCGCCCTGCTTGACCTTGGTGCCGGTCTTGATGCCTTTGCCGAGACGGCTCATGTGGGCATAGAGAGTGGTAATGTTGTCGCCGTGCTTGAGAATGACCGTGCGGCCATAGCCGCCTTTCCATCCGGCAAACTGTACCCTGCCATGTCCAGCCGCCTTAATGGGAGTGCCTGGAGGCGCGGCGTAGTCAGTGCCCTCATGCGGGCGAACGACGTCCAGTACCGGGTGACGACGCTGAAGGTTGAAGGAAGAAGAGACGCGGGCGTTGATGGGTGTGCGCAGGAACGCCTTGCGCATGCTGCTGCCGTCCGGGCTGTAATAGTCAGTATCACCGTTGCTGTCAGTGTACTGCAGGGCAATAACCTCTTTGCCCCGATTGATAAAGCGAGCAGACAGAATGTTGCCAGTGTCGAATTTCTCGCCGTCCAGATACAGTTCCTCATACACCACTTCGAACCGGTCACCCTTGCGAACGTCGTATACGAAGTCGATGTTCCACCCGAAGATGCCCGCCATTTCCATGGCCAGTCTGTCGCTCATGCCGGCTTCGCGCGCCGCCACATAGAGGGAGCCGTCAATAACGCCTGACGCAAATGCCGGTTTAACGTCAGGCTCGCGGACCACGGTTTCGCCGGTAAAACCTTCTTCGGTTTTTTCAACGTGAAGGGTTTCCAGCAGGTTGCGCTGGAGGTCTATGGCAGCGAGTTCGCCGGCGTCATTGGTTGCAAACGCGATGGTTTCGCCAGCATAGAGCCGCTGAAGCTTATCGGCTTCGCCAGAGCCGTGGATCACAGACAGCATGATGCCGTCGTTGAAGCCGGCCTTGCCGAACAGGGATGAAAGTGTGTCGCCGGACTTGATCTTGTATTCCTGCCATTGCAGCTCTGGCTCGCTGACCTCAGCCATGGCCGCAGCGGTGTCCAGTGCTTCGGGTAGCTGAGGCTCGTCGCTGATGGATGCCAGTTCAGGTGCTACTGTTGCGTCTTCTTCTGGCATCTTGTCGGCAGCGGGCTGTTCGTTCATGCGGGGAGTCGGCTTGCCTGACGACTTGACGGTGCCTTCGTCGAGATCCAGCGAGTAAGCCATTCTATTGGCTTCTACATCGGCGCTGGGGCTCATCAGAATAGCGGCTGCAACGACAACACTGGTCGCAGCGGCAATGGTGATATGGGTTTTCGGAAACATTTTCAGCACGTGTCGCATCCGTTTTAATCGGTATTCCGGTAGGTTGTACTACCTAATTAAAGCTGTTGTTCAAGTATAGTCCAACAGATTACCGTATAAAATGCGCTCAGGACAGCATCAAACATTACCGTTACTGGCATACTGGCCGGATTTCTGAGGCCGGGATTGTTATAATACCCGGCCTTAAATACGCGACTTTGTTCAAAAACTGAGCAGGTACACTTTAACAGGGGTGCTGGTAACGCACAGATTTCTTTTGTAGATCTCTGTAACTGTCGTCCGGCCCAAATGATCAGAATTGAGGGTGTGTGGTACATGGCATCTATTGAAGAGGCGCTGGCCGTTATCAAACGCGGCATGGATGAGTTGATCCCCGAGGAAGGGTTGATTGAGAAGCTCCGGGAGGGGCGCCCTCTCAGGATAAAGGCCGGATTCGATCCTACGGCCCCAGATCTTCACTTGGGCCATACGGTTCTGATCAACAAGCTGCGACAGTTCCAGGACCTGGGGCATGAAGTGATCTTCCTTATAGGGGATTTCACCGGAATGATCGGTGATCCCACCGGCAAGAGTGCAACTCGCCCGCCTCTGACGGAAGCGCAGGTTGCTGCCAACGCCATTACCTATAAAGAGCAGGTGTTCAAGATCCTGGATAAGGAAAAGACACGTGTGGTGTTTAACTCCGACTGGATGAGCAAGCTTTCTGCGGCTGACATGATTCGTCTGGCGGGGCAGTATACGGTTGCCCGTATGCTCGAGCGCGATGATTTCACCAAGCGCTACCGTGCCGAGCAGCCCATCGCCATTCATGAGTTCCTGTATCCACTGGTTCAGGGGTATGACTCGGTCGCCCTTGAGGCTGATGTGGAGCTGGGCGGGACAGATCAGAAGTTCAACCTCTTGATGGGGCGGATTCTCCAGAAGCACTATGGTCAGAAGCCGCAGGCTGTATTGACCATGCCGTTGCTGGAAGGGCTGGATGGTGTCCAGAAGATGTCAAAGTCGTTGGGCAACTATGTCGGCGTTAATGATTCGCCCGGTGAAATGTACACCAAGCTGTTGTCCATGCCGGATGACCTCCTGTGGCGTTATTTTGAATTGCTGAGCTTCCGGCCGTTGGCGGAAGTGGATGAGTTTCGTGCTGCAGTGTCCGGGGGTGCAAATCCGCAGGACTACAAAAAGCTGCTGGCAGAAGAAATTATCACTCGCTTCCATAACGCTGAAGCGGCGGCGACAGCGCACAAGTCCGCGGGTAACCGGGTGGGCCTGGGTGAAATACCCGAGAACGTGCCGACTATCGAGGTTTCCCTCTCCGGGCAGGAGCAGTTGCCCGTTGCTACAGTGCTTCGCCTCGCAGGGTTGGTGAAGAATGGGGCCGCTGCCAGAGACGTACTTGGGCGTGGCGCTGTCTTTATTGATGGTGAAAAGCACGAGGGTGATCGCTTCTTTAATCTGGGCGACGACTGCGTTGTGCAGGCGGGTAAGAAGAAAATTGCTCGCGTAGTGATCACGGATTGATCGAAAAGTAAGGTTTTTGAGAAAATATTGAAAACCGCGTTGACAGTCGGAGTGAGCTCTGTAGAATACGCATCTCTTTCGAGGGGCACGCCACTGAGGCGGGCCGGAAATTGAAAGACAACCGTTTGAATTAATTGAAGATTTCGAGTTTCAAAATTCTTCAGAAAGCGGTTGACAAGGCAGCGATTCGA
>NZ_DELU01000027.1:110746-264205 GCF_002352785.1 Marinobacter sp. UBA2688 | reverse complement strand
CGAGGGTTTGTCAGCAATCTGAGGCCCGCAGAGCGGGCCTTTTACAGGTTTCACTGTTACCGAAACCTTAGATCTTGCCAACCAGGTCCAGTGACGGAGTCAGAGTCGCTTCGCCTTCTTTCCACTTGGCCGGGCAAACTTCGCCGGGGTTGTTACGAACGTACTGAGCCGCTTTTACCTTGCGCAGCAGGTCGTCAGCGTCACGGCCGATACCTTCGGCAGTGATTTCCATGGCCTGGATAACACCATCCGGGTCGATCAGGAAAGTAGCGCGGTCTGCCAGGCCCTGGCCTTCACGCATCACACCAAAGTTGTTGGTGATGGTGCCGGTCTGGTCGCCTACCATGAAGTAGTTGATCTTGCCGATAGTCTCGGAGCTGCTGTGCCACGCCTTGTGGGTAAAGTGCGTATCGGTGGATACGGAGAATACTTCCACACCCAGCTTCTGCAGCTCTTCATACTTGTCGGCAACGTCGCCCAGCTCGGTCGGGCATACGAAAGTGAAGTCGGCCGGGTAGAAGAAGAAGACAGACCACTTCCCTTTTACGTCGGCTTCAGAAATTTCAACGAACTCGCCGCCTTTAAAGGCGGTGGCGTTGAACGGTTTAATTTCGCTGTTAATCATACCCATAGTAGATATCTCCCGTTGGTTGAGTTTAGGCATTGGCTAACTTGAGTTGGCTAAAGTATTGATTTGATCAAAAACATTCAAATTGATTGTTTTTAGCCGTTCGATAGGAAACCGCTATTTTATTTTTGGGAAGGCTGCAGAGAAGGACTAATCCGTGTTATCGGGCTCGAAGGCGCCCTTATGAAAATCGATGGCAGTGTCCACTTCTTCCATGCCGCAGACCCTTGGTTCCGCCAACGTGCCACCGGCCAGTGCCCGAAGCACTGCGTGCACGCCATTAGACAATGATTCGGTATTGTAACCGCCCTCCAGCACCATGACCAGCCGGCCGTTACAGTGCTTGTCCGCAATTTCCTGCACAATGCCCGTCATGGCTGAGAAGCCTTCGTAGGACACATTGAGCGCCAGGTCGTACCAATGGGCATCAAAGCCGGCGGAGACCAGTACCAGGTCCGGTTTGAAGTAGTCTGCGGCGGGTACCAGTATCTCCCGCAGCGCTTTCAGGTAAGCGACATCGCCCGCGCCACCGGGCATGGGCACGTTAATGGTGGTGCCCTCGCCCAGGCCGGCGCCTACGTCGGTTAACGCGCCACTGCCTGGGTAAAATGGTGCGGCCCGGTGAATATCAAAAAACATGGTGTCCGGATCCGCCCAGAAGATGTCCTGGGTACCATTGCCATGGTGGGCGTCCCAGTCGACGATCAATACCCGTTCACAGCCCAGCTCCGCCTGCGCGTGTGCAGCCGCAACGGCAACATTATTGAAGAGGCAGAACCCCCTTGCGCGTACTGGCTCAGCATGGTGACCAGGCGGCCTGACCATTGCGAAGGCGCTGTTCGTTCGGCCCTCAACCACCGCTTCCACGGCTGCGATGGCCGTGCCTGCAGCGACTTCGGCAGCTTCAACACTGCCCGGTGAAACGGCTGTGGTATCCACATCCAGCCACGCACTTTCGTCCCGCAATGAGAATATGTCGTCCAGGAACGAAGTCGTATGAACCCGGCTCAACTGATCCGGCGTTGCCGCCTTACCAGGCTCGATCCGGACACCGGGAATGGGATCACGGGCAAGCAAGTCCATGATCGCGGTAATACGGCCTGGATGCTCGGGGTACTTCCACTGCACATTGAGGCCTGAAAGAATGGAACGTACCCGTTTGTCCAGGCGGCCGGGCAGGAAATCCATGTTGGTATCGGGGTGATGGGCCAATACCCGTTCATCGTAAAAGACCGTGACGTCCCGTTGTTGTGCCAAGGCGATGCTCTCCTCTGCCGGGCCTTAGCTCAAGCATAGTCTTCTCAGGGCAAATCACAACGTTGCTCACAACCGCCAACGCGTCGGATTCGAGTGTTTGAGCACTCCGGCATCGTCCCAGTCATTCCAGCCAGTAAAGGGAATTGGCGCGTCCTGTTCAATCCCCGACAACCGGTGCGCCCACTGGTCTTTCAGTGCCTCCAGATGGTCCCGGAACGCGCCTTCCTCCTGATAGCGGATGCCGCCACCCTGCACCCCATAGCTTATGTGCGGCGCCAGCACGTCATAGCCCACGTAATACAGTGAAGAATGAACCGGCCACAGCCATTCCACCATATTGCCAGCGCGGCCAAATGGCATGAACGCCTGCTCCGGCGAACCTGTGGTCACGGAACACATCGCCTTTTTACCGCGAAAATAGCCACGATCATAGCGCATGCTTCCCGAGTAAAGTCCGCCATAGACCAACACACGATCAAACCAGCCCTTCAATATGGCGGGTTGAGAATGCCACCATAGCGGAAACTGGAAAATCACCAGATCGGCCCAATTCAGCCTGGCTATCTCACGCTGCACGTCTTGAGGTAATGCATTGGCATCATAGTGAGCCCGCTGCTCCGTCAGCGGAGCAAAATAGCACTCATCCTGACGCTTGCCATACCACGACGAACGCTCCACCGGATCAAAACCTTCCCCATAGAGATCGTCTATTTCTACCTCGTGCCCCGCCAGATTCAGGGTTTCCGTAGCCACATCCACCAAACCCCCACTGAATGACCGCCTTTCCGGGTGGGCCAGTACAATCAGTACCTTCATGTCTGAATTCTCCTTCGTGTTTCATTGAATTCAGACTACCCCTTTCAAAAACGAACAGATATTCCACAAATGTGATAGCTGTATTTGCATGAATGAACAGAACCTTCAGTGGAGAATCAACAGACTGGGGTTTCCCCAATGAGACACCTATCAAGTTAATGCCGCGGATGATTAACTATCCTTAATCAATTAACATCATACCGTGCACGACGCACGTGATGTGTGTGAAGAACGCCTGATCCGCGTTCAGTATCGTTGTCCAGTCACTTAAACAGGGAACGTTGTATGCGACATTCTCCAAAGGCGCTGAAAGCGTTCTTTCTGGTGTGTTTTTGCTTTTTTTCGACCGTTTCTCACGCTGCGCTGGTTGATATCGACCAGGACGATGGTGTGATTTATTTCACTTTCGCTGCCCCGAATAAAGTCGTCCGCTACGACATGGTGTCGCAATCCATGTTGTCGGATATTCCCCTCAATAACGTACCAACAGCCGCAGAAATTCAGGGTAACAATCTGTATGTGGCCTATCGGCGCAGTGCCTACGCAATAGATCTCGATTCGCAGACACCGACTTTCATTGCCAACACCGGCGAAGACATGACGGCACTCCATGCGGTAGGAAACGCCCTTTATCTGGTACAGGGTTTCAACCGGGTCATGGCTCGGAACCTGTCAGATTACACACTCATAGAAGAAAAAACGGTTTTCTACAGGGGGACCGGGTCTGTGGGATCACCAGCACAGTCAGCGCTGTACTATCGGTCAGACGGCACTTCACCGTCCGATATTGTTAAAATCCCACTCAATGCGGATGGCACAATGGGGAGCGATATGGACAGCCCCGCCCACGGGGATTATCCCAGTGCCAGTCAACTTTACCTGTTCCCGGATGAAAGTCGCGTACTCGACAATCAGGGCATCCTTTATTTCGCCAACGACCTGACCTACGCCGGCAGCCTTGCTGGCGCGTTTGACGATATGACTTTCTGGCAGGGCGACCTGCTGGTGCTCCGTGGCAATACCGTTCATCAATACAACAACGCCATGCTGGAAGTGGCTCAGATGGGCCTCAACCAGCAACCTCTGAAAATTGCCAGCTACGGTGACGCTGTCTTTGCTTTCTACGAGAACAGCAGTCAGATCGGTGTTGAAGTATTGGACCTCGACAGTCTTGCCACGCCATCGCCAGGCGAGCCCCCCAATCCGGAAACTTCGGATTTCATCCCGGATTTCATCGAGTTCGACAGCCAGGAAGGCCTGTTGTATCTGGCCGACCGGGAGACACTGGCCATTCACATCTGGTCGGCGGAAACGCAAACCTATGTTGACAGCATCGGCCTGCTGAACCCACCCACGTGGATGACGTATTCCCCAGCCCATGGGCGACTTTACCTGGGCTACACTGGTGGAAAGATCAGCCAGATAGTCATGTCCACCGGGACACTTCAGGAAACTCCGTTCACCAACCTGCCACAAAGTGTTCTGGGTCTGGAATCCGCAGGCGATTATCTCTTTGCGGTGGATGCCTCCGGTGCCTGGGAGCGGTTCTACAGCTTTGACGCATCCGGAACAATGGTGGACTCCGTTGAATGGCGGCACGCCAGCTCAGAATACCTATGGAATCCTGTCACCGAGCGTATCTATCACTTCCGGTCCGGAACATCGCCCAATGACATTGAATGGTCCGAGCTGAGCTCAACCACCGGGCTTTTGGGCAGCAAGGGCGACTCCCCCTATCACAGCAGCGGCTACGCAGCCGCACCTTTGCACTTCGACCCTGCAGGCCAATTGCTGCTGACCGGCGGAGGCAAGCTCCACGACGCCTATTCCCTCGCCGAACTCAACTATCTGTCCAATGAAATAACAGACGCCGCCTGGACGGGAGGTACCCTCCACACCATTGCAGCAGTTGATGGCAATGCCGTGCTGCAAACCTGGTCCGACAACTACGAGCTCCTTGAAGAGAACTCTATATTCGATGCCCTGGACACCCGTATTCTGGCCTATGGCGCCCACCTGGTGGCGATTGAAATGGCCGCAAGCGGGGGGCCTGACATCTCAGTACTCGATTTCACAGCGGACACTGACGACGACGGGCTGTTTGACCTCGAAGATAACTGCCCCAACACCGCCAATGCCAATCAAGACAATCATGATGGCGATGAGTTTGGCGACGCCTGTGACAATGATTCCGACAACGACGGCATCCCCGACACAGACGAACTCGCAGTGGGACTGGATCCCTTTGACAGTGCCGATGCCCAGGAAGACCTGGACGCAGACGGTTACAGCAATCTGAGCGAGTACCTCAACGGTACATCCATGACCGATGAGGAGGATTATCCTGCAGGGGATCCCAACCTCGATTCCGATGGAGACGGCCTGCCAGACTCGCTGGAAGACCAGTATCTGGCGCTCGACCCATACAATCCCGATGATGCGTCCCAGGACTATGACGGTGACGGCGCCACGAACGCCTCAGAAGTCGCCTCCGGTTACAATCCCGACGTTTCTGACGACTTTCCCACCCACAATACGATGGACTTTTTCCCCTTGGGGGACATCACCTGGGTTTTCTCCGACCCATCGGATGGCTACCAGTTCCGAAGCGAATCCATAAGCGGCGCAGGTATGTTCAAGTTCATTTTCCCAAATGGCGATGACCGCCTGGTACGTCGTACTACTGGCGTCTATCTGCTTGAAAGCCGGTTTGTTGATTCGGAAGGAGATCGGATTCGAATCACCTACGGGGATGGTCTGCTAATGATCCCCAGCTCGCTTGAGCTGGGCACGAGTGTCACTTCACGTGCCACCCTCTCCAGCTACATCAATGGCCGGCAGGGCAATCAGGTCAATTTCACCACGACCATTGAATTGATTGAGGAGTCCACAACCAGCGTAGACGGGGAGCCGCGTGCCGTGTTGGTCACACTCAGACAAACCCGTATCACCATGGATGGACAGCTTCTGGACAATACTATTGAAATTGAGGCCTTTGCGGAGGGTGTGGGGCGGATCTACAGCTCCCTTGATCCGGACGCCGAGCTGTCGGCCTACAACGTCCAGCAAGTGGACAACTCCATTTCCTCCGGCTCGGCCTCTGACGACTCATCGTCAGGCGGTGGTGGCGGTAGCATGTCCTGGCCGATATTGGCCCTGCTGTTTATGATGGGATGGGGTCGGCGCCGGTTCAGGTTCAGCACCAACTAGGCATCGCAGACATCACTCATCCGTTCTGGGAGGTGACCACAAGGGCACCTCCTCACGGCTGGGCGGTTCCCAGTCCTGCTGCATCACGTCACTCAGGGTGTCCTCCAGCTTCATGAACAGCTCACCATAACGGGGGCTAAAGCGGATACCCTCTTCGATTTCCTTCCAGGCGTCGAACAGTTCGTCCTCGTGGGACTTCTCATTATTGATAAATGCCCAGGTCATCTGCCGCGACCGCAATGGGTGAACGCCAAATGCGGTCAGTGCATGGCCACCCAGCTCCACCGCAGAATGGTAGGTTTCGCTCACGACGTCGTCAGCGCCGGCCTGGCGCAACTGATAGCCATGGCCCCGATCGAACGCCCGTGCCAGTACCCAGACGCCGGGGTAGTGTTGTTTGACATGGTGCACCAGGGCCACGGCTCTATCCCGGTCGTCAATCGCAACCACGAGCAAGCGCGCGTGGGCGATGCCCGCCGTTTCCAGTAACCCCGTATGGCTGGCGTCACCGAAATAGCTTTTGATGTTGATACGTCGCAGGTTTTCGATCTGATCCAGGGCCAGATCCAGCGCGACAATGGGAATCTTGTTGGCGCGCAACAACCGGCACACAATCTGGCCAAATCGTCCAACCCCGGCCACGATCACTGGCGCCTGCTCCTCGATCACATCGGCTTCCCGCTGCTCATTGCGGGCTTCACGATACCGCGGCAAGATCAGCCGGTCGTAGGCAATAAACAACAGCGGCGTCAGGAACATGGACAGCGCCACCACCAATCCCAGAAGCTGGGCGATGTCCGCGGGGATCACACTGTTCTGCATGCTGTAGGTCAGCAGCACGAAGCCGAATTCGCCGGCCTGGGCCAGCCCGAGGGTGAACAGCCAGCCATCACGGCCCCGCAGCCCGAATAACAAGGCCAGGAGCAGCAGAATTGCTGCCTTGACCAGGATAACCGCCAGCGCCAATGTGATTACTGTGCCCCATTGCGCCGCCAGCACCTCAAAGTTGATACCGGCACCCACCGTGATGAAAAACAATCCGAGCAGTAGCCCTTTGAAGGGCTCAATGTTGGCCACGAGTTCGTGACGGAACTCGCTGTTGGCCAGCACCACACCGGCGAGGAAGGCCCCGAGCGCCGGCGACAGATTGACGATGCTCATCAGCGCGGCGATACCGATCACCAGCATTAACGCGGTGGCCGTAAAAACCTCCCGCATACCGGACTGAACCACGTAACGAAACAGGGGCCGGCTCAGGTAATGACCGCCGACGATCACCGTAGTCACAGAGCCGATCACCACCAGGGCGTGAGCCCAGCCTGGCAGATGCGCCACCAGGCTGAAACCGCCCTGGTGCCCGGGGTCCGTCGCCCCAACGCCCGCCAGTTCGGATATCGCCAGCAGGGGAATCACCGCCAGCATGGGAATGACCGCAATATCCTGGAACAACAGCACCGAGAAAGCGCCCCGGCCCCCCTCGGTTTTGCTAAGTCCTTTCTCGTTCAGGGTCTGCAGCACAATGGCGGTGGAAGACAACGAGAAGATAAGGCCAACGGCGACGGTGGTCTGCCATTGCAGCCCCATCCACCAGGCAATCGCCATTCCGGCAGCGGAGGTGAGCACCACTTGCAGGCCGCCCAGGCCCAGCAAACGAATCCGCATGGCCCAGAGGGATTTCGGGTCCAGCTCCATGCCCACCAGAAACAGCATCATGACCACACCAAACTCGGCAAAATGCTGAATGGTTGCGGTTTCCTGGCCCACCAGCCCCGTCACCGGCCCGATGACGACACCCGCCACCAGATACCCCAATACCGACCCCAAACCCAGGCGCTTCGCCAATGGCACCGCGACAACAGCGGCGGTCAGATAGATAAACGCCTGGATAAAGTATTCGGTCATTACAGCCCCATCAGGTCAGCGAAGGATAAACACCTTGATACTAGCTGGATTCCCCCGTGTTGCCATCCACCGGAACCGCAAACCGCTGGGACGCAGGACTGTTAATTACGCCTCCACTGCTGTTCAAGCAACGCACGCTCCTGGTTCGGCCCAACGGGGGGCGTGGCCATCATCCGGTCCAGTTCCTCGTCAAGCACACTGCCACCGCTCGCTGTCTGGTATACATCAGGTGCCAGGGAAGGCTCTGCTTCGGCAGTGGCCACCTGTTCCCAGGAACCCTCGCCAGTGCGACAGGCAATTTGCTCCGACGCGGACGTTTGCGTCTCCAGGCGGAACTGGCGGCACCATTGGCCGGCCTGGCTTTGGAACGTCAGTCTCGGCGTCAAGCTTACCTGGTCATTAACCTGGTAAACTTCGCCACTGGGCTGGCTATCCAGAACGTTCGCCACCGCGGGCGACATCGGATCGCCGTCCGTTGCTACCGTCAGCCATTGCGTCAGCGCCACCCCCGCGATGATAGCGGCGGCGATCGCTTTACCCGTGTGGCCGGGCAGCCTGCGCCACCACGGAAAGGTGACCACATTGTCCTGCGCGGGCGCAGCACTCCGGGAGGTCTTTTCCTCCAGCATTTGGGTAATCGAAGCCGGCATGGGACGGTCATCGATCGAGCCGTAATGGGCCTGTAGTTCGGCATCCACGGACGCCATCTCGGCCAGTCGATCTGCCAACGTTGGATCCTTCTCAATCTGGTCCCGAACCGCTTCCATCTCCGCGTCGGTCAGTTCGTTATCGAGGAAAGCCGACAGGGTTTCATCAGTCATCTTCATGAATCGGTCCTCATGGTTACAGGCGCCAGGGCCTCGCTTAATGCCGCCCTGGCTCGGGCCAGCCGGCTCATCACCGTACCCTTGGGCACTTCCAGAATCTCAGCCACGATTTTGTAGGGCATGCCCTGGATTGCCACCAGGGAGATAATCTGGCGTTGGTCCTGTGGCAATCTTGCCATCGCAGCGTCCACTCGGTGCCATTCGATCTCTTTGGTGGTCTGGTGCTCGCCATTGATCACCTGACCATCCGTCAACTCCGGATGTTCCGCGGCGTCCCGCCGAACCTTCCGCGCGCGACACTCGTCTATCCAGACGTTACGGCAAACCCGGAATGCCCACTTGGTAAGATCGGCGTCGTCCGGCATGTCCCGGGTCAACAAACGCTCCACCGTATTCTGTAGCAGGTCGTCGGCGTCTGACAGGGAGCCGGTCAACGAGTAGGCGAATCGTCGGAGCCTTGGTAATAGTTCGGTGATTTCCTCTTTCATAGCCTTCCATTTCCAAATGGTGTTATCGGTAAAACGGTCGTGAAACCGATTTATTCCATGAACGAAGGAATTTTTTTTCCGCCGGGCCGTTGTATCGTATGACACACATCTTTAATCGGACGGGCACGATGAAACCTTTTCTCTTGAGACACTTGTTCCCTGCAATCGCTCTTTGCACGCTTTCCGCACCGGCCTTGTCCATCGGTGTCGGTGACGTGACCAGCGGCCAGATAGATCCGATAACCCGCCAGGTTGAACAGAAGACACAGCGCATGGTGGAGCAGGCCATGGACCGTCGCCTTGAGAAGCAGATCAACACACAGGCCACAGAGCTCATGGAACAGCTCGAAGCGTTACCGTCAGTCCTTTCCATTCTCACGCGTCAGGGACAGAAAGCGTTCAATGATATCCAACTGGACGACGGTTTCCGTGCCGTGGAAGGTCAGTGGCTGGTGACCGGTACCGCTGCGGAACTCGCCCGCCTTGACCAGCCGGGGATCACAGTTCTCGAACGCCGAGAGCTGACCGGCCTGGGTATGACCGTGGTGCGGTTCCGGGTCACTGCCGAGCTGGATTCCCATAATGCCCTACAGGACGCCCTACCAGAACTCGCGGATCGGCTGGACCGCAACCATATCTATGCTCCGCAAACGGGTGCGAAAGAGCCCCTGTCAGAGACCAAAATGCCACAGTGGCGTAGCCTCTGCACCGCCCCGGTTCGCGTTGGAATGGTGGATACGTCGATTGCCACAGACCATCGGGTATTTGAAAGTGCACAAGTTGTGCAGGAGCGTTTTCTGGCATTGGCGGAAGTGGACGGAACACTGACTGAGCCGGCAATTCACGGCACGGCCGTCGCCAGCCTGCTGGTGGGAAACCGGCCTGGGCAATGGCCTGCCCGGCTGCCGCAGGCTACGATCTTCAATGCCTCGGTGTTCTATGACCGGGATCGCACCCTCTCAGGCGCCACACTTGGTCATTTACTGGAAGGTCTGAACTGGCTGGCCGGTCAGGATTTGTCGGTTATCAACATCAGCCTGACCGGCCCGGACAACCAACTTCTCGCTGCGGCGGTGAGCCGCCTCAGGGAGCGCGGCGTGCTGATGGTTGCGGCGGTAGGCAATCAAGGGCCCTCTGCCCCGCCATTGTATCCGGCCGCCTACACGGAAGTGATCGGTGTGACGGCGGCTGATAGTTCCGGGAAGCTCTACCGCTGGGCCAATCGGGGTGAACAGGTGATGTTTGCCAGCAACGGCGTCACCGTTCCGGTAGCACACCCTGATGCCGGCATGGTTGCAGACAGCGGCACCTCGCTGGCGTCGCCAGTGGTTGCCGCTGCACTGGCCTGCCAACGTAATGAACTTTCGGAAGACAAGGCCATTGGTGCCCTGATCAATGCAGCGAAGGATCTTGGACGTCCTGGCCGGGACACCGAATTCGGTCACGGCTTTCTGGATTTCTGACTGCCGGGTTTCAGAAATCCGCCCTGAGCGTCACCCCCGCCACCGTCTTGTCGTAATCCGCAGAATCCACGTTCGAGGTGTACTGGCCCCAGGAAACACTGGGCTCAACACTGAACACCTCATTGAGTCCAATCCGCCAGCTGGCCTCCAGAATACGGGCTTTGTCCGCCCGCTCATTGCTTGAGCGTTCGGTAAGATCACCGGTCAGAGGTTCCGTCAGAACCGGGCTGGTACTGGTGACGGTCACCTCTTCATACTCCCTGTCCTCGTAACGCCAGCCAAACCGCAGGCGGTTTTCCTCGCCGGCCAGGGTAAACCGATGCACCAACGCTACCCGAACGCGAAGCAGGTCATTGTCGTAGGCTTTCTCCTCAGCATCTTCGCGATCACCGTCAAGACCGAGTAGAAAGTGGCTCTGGGCCTGGTTGAAAAAGAAGAACGCATCCAGACTGGCGCCTTTTATCTCGGCATCCCGCGCATCACTGTCATCAAATTCCTTGCGCTTGTCCTGCAGGCTGCCACGCAGATAAACGTCCTCCGCGAGCAGGCTGCCCAGGTAGACACTGGCACGCCGGAAATCGAGGAACGGGTCTGACCCCAGAGTTGCGTGGGAATAGTAATAACTGGCGCCAACGGTGACCGGGTCGAAGTCATAACTGACATCGGCCGACAGCAGGTGAATGTCCTGATCGAATTCATCAAGGTTCTGGTACCGTCTGCCCGAGAGCGAATAGCCAAGTGTCACGTTTAACCGCTCGGTGGGTTTCAGGATGCCTTCCAGACCGGCGTCGAAAACCCAGGCCTGATCACTCTCATCGGCGGACGTGTTCAGTTCATCCACGGTCACGTTGCTGTCGTGCTCGTAACCGCCTTCAAGATATCCGTTCGCTGACGCTTTCTCCTGCGCCTGAACCATTAATACCGGTGACGCCAGGCCAATGGCCAGGGGCAAGGTCAAAATACGTTGAATCAACTGCATGTCTGCTCCTTTCACTTGGGCGTCCAAAAGAAAGCCGGGCCCTATGGCCCGGCGAGTCTGGAGGAGTGGTTATAGCAGGCCACCACTGCCGGACCCTTTCACGGTCCCCTTGACGGAGTTCTGCACTTCACTCCGGACGCTCTCAGATACAGACGTTCCGATCTGCTGATTGGTTTCAGCGCGAATTTCAGCATTTCGGGTCTCGTTCATGCGCTCTTGCGCCTGTTCGCGCTTCTCACCAGCTTCATCGCGAGCCGTGTCCGCTGTAGCATCGGCGGTTGCTCGCACCTTCTGGCCGGTTTCAACGCCAGCGCTGACCGCCTGATCGGCCCTTCCGCGGGCTTCTTCACTGGCCGCCTGGCGTTGGTCGGCAGCTTCGTCTCGAGCGGCTTCGCCGTTGACACTGCCCTCTGCGCTTGCAGAGGCACCACCATTCGCGGAAACACCGTTGCGGGTGCTAGCTTCCGCACTCATGTTGGTTTCAGCCTGCGCGTTTGCATTGGCCGCGCCAGACCCTCCTGCGGCGAAAACGCCGGTGGAAAGAATGGAACAGATTGCGAGTGTCAGTACATGTTTTTTCATGGTTACGTCCTCCTGATTTACCCGTTTCGGGTGGCTTTCATCAGGGAGACGGCTGAGCCTGGCGTTTATTCCAAAAAAATTTCACCGCCTATGTTTTTGGCACGTAGGGTCGAACATCCCAGCAGAAATAGCGTTTCAATGCACTGTTTGCCTCGTGGTCTTTCTGGCGCCAGCCATAGACCTTGGGTTTGCTGGTTTCAATGGCGAGGGTGCCAAACACCAGCCAATCGTAGATCGCCAGTGTGGAGGTCACATTCTTGGCTGAATTGGGCCCGCGGGCGTGATGATGGTGGTGCTGAGTGGGAAAGACCAGAATATGCGCCAGTGCCCACATGGTCTTGCGAACCCAGACCCAGCGGTGGTTGTGGAAATACAGGTCATAATTCCAGTTCACATGAGTATGGGCCGCCCATAGTCCCTTGAAGGCGGTGGCAATCAGGAACACCTCTACCAGCCCCAGATAAAGACACAGCAACTGGAAGGTGTAGTTGGGCATGATCAGCCACCAGGCCCAGCCATTGACGAAGGTCTGCGTTACCGTCAATTGGCCCTTGTTGTCCTGGCCGCCCGACATGTGGTGCGGGCGGTGGCTCATCTTGTAAAACGCCTGAACCCATTGCAGAACACGGTTATTGGGTCGGCGCCGGTGGGCAAACAGGTGGAAACTGCCGTGGATAAACTCTTCCACGCAGAAAAACACGATCAACGTGGGCCAGAAATAGGCCTGCTCGAGCCAGGCCAGTGAACCGGCGCTGCCAGGAATCAGCGTTGACAGACCCAGCGTCAGCAACAGCAACACCAACGGCCTTTGCACCGCCACCATCATGAACGTGGCAAGAAATGCCATGCGCCAGTCCTGCGTGTTCTTGCGACCTTCACGGGTACGGCCGCTGACTACCTCCCAAAGGGCGGTAACCACAATAAAAGCCGTAACCAGCATCGTCAGTTTCTGATCGTCCATTATTGTTCTCCGAGACGAGGGTTTGTACGTCTTCTGACGCTACTGGGGAGAGCTATATCTTTCTATTCAATATTTGGTATAAGTATTATCCATGAAACTGAACTTACGAAGCGTCGACCTCAACCTGCTGCCGGTGTTCGACGCCATTATGGAAGCCGGGCAACTCTCCCGTGCCGCAGACACCCTGGGCATGAGCCAGCCCGCCATCAGTGCCGCATTGCAGCGCCTGCGTCATACCCTGGGTGATCCCCTGTTTGTGCGTACCCATCAGGGTATGGTGCCGACACCCCGCGCCCGTGAGCTGCACAGAAGCCTCAGCCAGCAACTCGGCGCCATGCGCGACACACTGGACCCGGCCAATCGCTTTGTGCCTAGCACCAGCCAGCGACGCTTTCGCGTGCTCAGCAACGATTACTTCGAGATGGTAGTGTTACCAACGTTACTGACACGCCTGAGAAGCGAGGCGCCCAATGTGGTGGTGGAGGTCGCCCTGGCCGGCGATGACATGCCCCAGAGGCTGTATACCGCCGAAGCGGATCTTGCCGTGGATGCCTTTGCAACAGAGAACGATCGATTACGGCGGCAAGTGCTTCTCGCGGAGAGGCTTGCGGTGGTGGCACGACAGGACCACCCAGACCTGCAGGGCGATTGCAGCAAACAGCAGTTTCTGGACGCCGAACACGTCGTACTGCCGGATCGGAACCGGCGCTTGCCCCTGGACCAGATCCTCAACGAACCGGGTTGGCAGCGGCGAACCGGGGCCCGGGTCACCCAGTTCGCCAGTATGCTGGCCACCTGCAGCGGCTCCGACATGATTGCCACGGTGCCCGAACGTCTGGCCCAGCAGTACGCCCGGGCATTCGGGCTGAAGACCCTGCCGTTTCCGGTAGAGGTACCCTCGTTGCCGGTCTACCTGCTGTGGGCACCGGTGATGGACAATGACCCGGCCCATATTTGGTTCCGCCAGCGTCTGATGGAAAGTGTCACGGGCTAATGGGCCGGTTTTCACGATCGATGTCATCAAGAGTCTCAAACAACCACACACCAGCAAGAGCCTCCAGCGCCTCTGCAATCACCAGCTCTTCCTCCCGGTCCTTGCGCCAGATAAAACTCAGGGCACAGGGGATACGCACGCCTTCCACAACGACCAGCCCCCGTTCCTGTCGCTCTGCCATCGCCAGGGCATCCCGGGCCAGGCTGAGCCCGACGCCCGCCCTGACCAGGTCCAGCATGCAGGCTTCCTGGTCGACCTGTGCAACGCCATTTGGAACCAATCCATGAGGCTCCATTGCGTCAGCCAATAACCGATTGTGCACTGAATCCGGCGGTGTCACGATCCAGGGCAGCCCGGCGAGGCTCGACCAGCGACTGTCCGCCACCCGTGACGCCCATCCCGCCGGTGCAATAACGTGATAGTCAAACCGGGTCAGCTCTCTGTACATTAACTCTGGCGATGACTGTCCAGCGCCCAGACCTGGCGGGGCAAGAAAAAAACCAACGTCCAGGCTGCCATTGCGAACCTGTTCCAGAACCCGGCCACTCATTCCCTGATGCAGCTCGGTTTCAAGTTGGGGCGCGCGAGCCACCAATTGGTGTAGAAACGACCCCAGACGGATAAATTCGGGGTCCACGATGGTGCCAATCTTAAGGCGTCCACGAACAGTGCTGTGCAATGCCTGGGCGCTTTGCTCAAATGCAGCTATCCCCGCCAACGCCTTTTCGGCCACCGGCAACAGGTTGTGACCATCAGCACTCAGCACCAAACCCTGCGGCTTACGCCGAAAAAGCCTGAGGCCAAGATCATCCTGTAACTGTTTCAGCTTCAGGCTCACGGCCGGCTGTGTCAGATGCAGTCGCTCGGCAGCCCTGGAAACACTCCCCTCACGAGCCACAGACACAAAGGCACGTAATCCCTGCAAGTGTTGCATAGCCGTCTTTCCCTCCTGAGCTCCAATATAAGCATTACTTATATCATGATTTAAAATAACTCAATTGCTTCGGTACCTGACCGACCGTAAATTAACTGTTCAATTCTTATCCAGCGGCGACGAATGCCCCGAATAAAGGCATCCAGAACCCTTACAAAAAACTGAATCAAAAACAGGAAAAGACAACCATGAGCAGTTCAACGATCCAGCATTATATCAATGGGCGAATTTCAGAAGGCAGCTCCGGCCAAACTCAGGACGTATTCAATCCCGCTACCGGCAAGGTCTCAGGCCAGACCGCTCTTGCCAACCGCGATGATGTTGATCAGGCCGTGGCCGCTGCGTCTGCTGCCTTCCCAAGCTGGGCGGACACCCCGCCGATTCGTCGCGCACGTGTCATGTTCAGGTTTCTGGAACTGCTTAACCAGCACAAAGACGAACTGGCCGAAGCGATTACTCGCGAACATGGCAAGGTCTTTACCGACGCTCAGGGGGAAGTTGCCCGGGGGATTGATATCGTGGAGTTCGCCTGCGGTATTCCCCAGCTTCTTAAAGGCGACTATACCGAACAGGTCAGTACCGGTATCGATAACTGGACGACCCGCCAGCCCCTGGGCGTGGTCGCTGGTATTACGCCGTTTAACTTCCCGGTGATGGTGCCCATGTGGATGTTCCCGGTGGCGATCGCTGCCGGCAATACCTTTGTGCTCAAGCCCAGCCCGATCGACCCCAGTGCGTCTCTGATGCTCGCTGATTTGCTCAAACAGGCTGGCCTGCCCGACGGCGTCTTCAATGTGGTGCAGGGTGACAAGGGTGCGGTGGAAGCGCTCATTGAGCACCCGGACGTTATGGCGCTGAGTTTTGTCGGCTCCACTCCGATTGCCAATCTGATCTATGAAAATGGCGCCCGTCACGGCAAGCGCATTCAGGCCCTCGGCGGCGCCAAGAACCACATGGTGGTTATGCCCGATGCCGATCTGGACAAAGCCGTGGATGCACTCATTGGCGCGGGTTACGGCAGTGCCGGCGAACGTTGCATGGCCATCAGCGTGGCGGTTCTGGTCGGTGATGTCGCTGACAAACTCATCCCCAGGCTGGCCGAGAGGGCACGCAGCCTGAAGGTCAGGAACGGCATGGACCTGGACGCCGAAATGGGTCCGATTGTCAGTGCCAGCGCTCACCAGCGCATTACCGGTTATATTGATAAAGGTGTGGCTGAAGGCGCTGAACTGGTGGTCGACGGCCGCGACTTCGATGCAACGTCAACGGGCGAAGGCTGCGGCGAAGGTTTCTGGATGGGTGGCACGCTGTTCGATCATGTCACTCCGGAGATGACAATTTACCGGGAAGAGATCTTCGGCCCGGTGCTGGCCTGTGTGCGGGTTCCCGATGTTGCGACTGCCATCCGCCTGATCAATGATCATGAATTCGGCAACGGTGTCAGCTGTTTCACCGAGAGCGGCAGCGTCGCCCGTGAATTTGGTCGTCGCATTCAGGTTGGCATGGTCGGTATCAACGTACCCATTCCGGTTCCCATGGCCTGGCACGGATTCGGTGGCTGGAAACGCTCAATGTTTGGCGACACCCATGCCTACGGTGAAGAGGGCGTTAAATTCTATACTCGGCAGAAATCCATTATGCAGCGCTGGTCAGACTCCATCGATGCCGGTGCCGAGTTTGTGATGCCAACCGCCAAGTAACACGCAAACCAGTCCGGGAGACAGACCATGTCCAATAACAACAATGCACACGGGCAGCACGAGTTTGATTACATCGTCGTCGGGGCCGGCTCTGCCGGCTGCCTGCTGGCCAACCGTCTGAGCGCCGACCCGGCCAACCGGGTGCTGCTGATCGAGGCGGGCGGTCGTGACAATTACCACTGGATCCATATTCCAGTGGGCTACCTTTATTGCATCGACAATCCGCGCACGGACTGGCGCTTTCGCACCGAGCCGGACCCCGGCCTGAATGGTCGATCACTGATCTACCCCAGGGGGAAAACCCTGGGTGGCTGCTCCAGCATCAATGGCATGCTCTACATTCGTGGCCAGGCCCGGGATTACAACCACTGGGCCGATGTTACCGGAGAGCAGGCGTGGTCATGGGATAACTGCCTACCCGACTTTATGCGTCATGAAGATCACTACCGGTTGGACGAAGAAGGCGACGCCGATCCGGAACACGGGAATTACCACGGCCACGGCGGTGAGTGGCGGATCGAGCATCAGCGGCTGAAATGGACCGTTCTGGAGGATTTTGCCAGCGCCTGCGTTCAGGCTGGCATTCCCCGAACCCGGGACTTCAACCGCGGCGACAACGAAGGCGTTGACTACTTCGAAGTCAACCAGCGCTCCGGCTGGCGCTGGAGCACCTCGAAGGCGTTCCTGCGGCCAGCCAAGACGCGCCCTAACCTGACACTGTGGCATTCCACCCATGTCATGGCGCTGGACATGGCGGCCGGTGAAAAGCCCCGATGCACCGGCGTACGTGTTGAACGACCGGGAGAGGGGGAAATTACCGCCCACGCACGCCGCGAAGTCATCCTCTCAGCCGGCGCTATCGGATCCCCCCAGTTGCTGCAGCTGTCGGGCATTGGCCCCGCGGATCTGCTTCGGGAACACGATATCCCGGTTGTTGCCGACTTACCCGGCGTCGGCGAGAATCTTCAGGATCACCTTCAGATTCGATCGGTCTACAAGGTTCGGGGCGCGAAGACCCTGAACACCATGGCCAACTCACTGATTGGCAAGGCACGAATTGGGCTGGAGTATCTGCTTACCCGCTCCGGCCCCATGAGCATGGCCCCCTCCCAACTCTGTCTGTTTACCCGCAGTTCCGAAGAATATGAGTACGCCAACATCCAGTACCACGTTCAGCCATTGAGTCTGGAGGCATTTGGCCAGCCTTTGCATGACTTTCCAGCCATTACCGCCAGCGTTTGTAACCTCAACCCGACGAGCCGCGGTACCGTGCGTATTCGTAGCCGGGACTCCAGAATCAAGCCCGCCATTGCCCCCAACTACCTGAACACCGAGGAAGACCGCAAGGTCGCAGCGGATTCCCTTCGGGTAACGCGCCGCATTGCAGAGCAACAGGCATTGGCCAAGTACGAACCGGAAGAGTTCAAGCCGGGCCTTCAGTACCAGACCGATGAGGAACTTACCAGGCTGGCTGGAGACATCGGCACCACGATTTTTCACCCGGTGGGAACCACCCGCATGGGGCGGGCAGACGACGACATGGCAGTCGTCGACCCTCACCTCAGGGTTCGTGGCGTCGCCGGCCTGCGCGTGGTGGATGCCGGTGTCATGCCGACCATCACCAGTGGTAACACCAACTCCCCCACACTGATGATTGCGGAGAAAGCGGCAGGCTGGATTCTGAACGGCACGTAAGTGCCGGCCAGCCCGCCGAACTGAAGGTCAGTACGTTGCTACCACTCCAACTGCGCGCCGGTTTGATACTCGATGACCCGGGTTTCAAAGAAGTTTTTCTCCTTACGCAGGGTGGCCTGCTCATCCAGCCAGGGTGAGACGTTCTTCGCGCCCGGGAACGGTTCGTCCAGGCCAACGGTTCTGGCCCGGCGATTGGCCACAAAACGGAACTGCTCGCTGTGGTACTCGGCGGAATAGCCCAGGATCGGGTCCCGCAGGATGTAGTTGGCGTAGGCGGTTTCAGCGGCTTCGGACTCGTCCCACATATCGCGCACGGCTTTGGGGTCCAGCGTGATGTTTTCCTCTTCCAGGATCTGGTTCACCACTTTCAGCCCGAACGAGAAGTGCATGGCTTCGTCCCGCAGGATGTACTGCAGTTGCTCACCGGTGCCCCGCATCAGGCCCCGACGCTGCAGGGCGAAGATGGGGCTGAAACCGTTGTAGAACCAGGCACCCTCAAAGACCGCTGCGAAGAACAGGTAGGACATAATGAATTCCTGCAGGTCGTCCTTGTTGCGCAGGTTCATGTCAGAGCGCATGGCGGCATCCAGCCGGCGGTTGGCCATCTGGATCTTGCCGTTGATCGCGGGAACCACCCGATAGCGATTGTAGATCTCGCTCTGGTCCAGGTTGAGGGTTTCAATGCAGTGCTGGTAGGCCCAGGTGTGCATGGCTTCCTCGTACACCTGCCGCGCTTGGTAAATCTGCAATTCCGGGGCACTCATCTTCTCCATCACCGCCAGGCCGATGTTGCGCATCGCCAGGATGTCGGAGGTGGTGAGGTAGGCCAGCACGTTCTCATACACGTGCTTTTCCGGCGCAGACAGGCGGTGGTGGTAGTCGTGAACGTCCTGAGCCATGTTCACGTCCAGCGGCGTCCAGTGGTTCTTGTTGGCATTCATGAAGTATTCCCAGGCCCAGGGGTACTTGAAGGGTGCCAGCTGATTGATGTCGGTTTCGCCGTTGATAACGCGCTTGTCATCGACATTGACCGGGGCCGGACCCTCCTGGGTAGCCGGGCGGGTTTGGGTGTTTGGTTCGTCGTCCCAGTTGAGCATCTTTTAACCTCTAGAATCTTGGTGGCGGTCGGGTTTACTGGCAGGCTTCGCAGTCCGGCTCATCAATGCTGCATACCTGTGGTTGCGGTGCTGCTACCGGCGCGGTTTTCTCAGCACCCGTGGCCCCCAGCGAGCGCAGGTAATAGGTGGTTTTCAGTCCACGTTCCCAGGCCAGCTGATACAACTCATCCAGCTTTTTGCCGCTGGGTTCCGCCATGTAAAGGTTCAGGCTCTGGGCCTGGTCCAGCCATTTCTGGCGCCTGGCCGCCGCCTCCACCAGCCAGCGGGCATCGATCTCAAAGGCGGTGGCGTAGCGGGCCTTCAGTTCCGCGGGAATACGATCAATCTGCTGCACGCTGCCATCGAAGTACTTGAGATCGTTCACCATCACGTTGTCCCACAGACCCTCAGCTTTCAGATCACGAACCAGAGATGGATTAACCACCGTGAACTCGCCGGAGAGATTCGATTTCACGAACAGGTTCTGGTACGCCGGTTCGATGGATTGGGAGACACCGACGATGTTGGAGATGGTCGCCGTTGGCGCAATGGCCATCACATTGCTGTTACGCATGCCATTGCGGGCGATGAGCTTCCGCACCGCCGTCCAGTCCAGGCGGCTGCTGGTATTCAGGCTCAGGTCGCCGTCCTGACGGGCCTCTTTCAACAGGTTGATTGAGTCAATGGGCAGAATACCCTGATGCCACAACGAGCCTTCGTAGGTCTCGTAGGCACCGCGTTCACCGGCCAGCGCAGCCGAGGCCCGGATCGCGAAATAACTGATCTGCTCCATCGCCACATCGGCAAACTCCACCGCTTCCGCGCTGGTGTAGGGCAGGTTGAGCCGATACAACGCATCCTGAAAGCCCATCAGGCCGAGACCAACGGGCCGATGCTTGAAATTGGAACTCTTCGCCTGGGGCACTGCGTAGTAATTGATGTCGACCACGTTATCGAGCATGCGGACCGCAGTATTGACCGTGCGTTCTAGGCGCTGGACATCCAGCTCACCGTTGTGGACATGGGCCGCCAGGTTGATGGACCCCAGGTTGCACACGGCGATCTCATCCGCACTGGTGTTCAGGGTGATCTCGGTACACAGGTTGGAGCTGTGCACCACGCCCCGATGCTGCTGCGGTGAGCGCAGGTTGCAGGGGTCCTTGAAGGTGATCCACGGATGACCGGTCTCGAACAGCACGGTCAGCATCTTGCGCCAGAGCTGTTTGGCGGACACCGTATTGAACAGAGTGATCTCGCCCCTGGCCGCCATAGCTTCGTATTCCTGGTACCGCGCCCGGAATGCGTTGCCATAGAGGTCATGCAAGTCCGGAGTGTCGTTTGGCGAGAACAGGGTCCAGTCCTGATCACTGCGCATGCGCTCGATCAGCAGGTCCGGTACCCAGTTGGCGGTGTTCATGTCGTGGGTACGACGACGCTCATCGCCGGTGTTCTTGCGTAGCTCCAGGAACTCCTCAATATCCAGGTGCCAGCTTTCCAGGTAAGCGCACACGGCGCCCTTGCGCTTGCCGCCCTGATTCACCGCCACCGCCGTGTCGTTCACCACTTTCAGGAATGGCACCACACCCTGGCTGCTGCCGTTGGTACCCTTGATGTGGGAGCCCAAAGCCCTGACTGGCGTCCAGTCGTTACCCAGGCCGCCGGCCCACTTGGACAGCATGGCGTTGTCACGGATGGCACCATAGATACCCTCCAGATCATCCTGAACGGTGGTGAGGTAGCAGGATGAAAGCTGGGAATGTCGGGTACCACTGTTGAACAGGGTTGGCGTGGAGGCCATGTAGTCGAAGGATGACAACAGGTCGTAGAACTCAATGGCCCGGGCATTGGGGTCGTCTTCCTGCAACGCCAGACCCATGGACACGCGCATGAAGAAGACCTGGGGCAACTCCAGCCGGTCACCTTTCCAGTTGAGGAAATAGCGGTCGTAGAGAGTCTGCAGGCCGAGGAACCCAAACTGGTGGTCCCGCTCCGGCTTGAGGGCAGCACCCAGGCGTTCCAGGTCGAACGCCGCCATGGCGTCGTCCAGCAGCTCGTAGTGGATACCCTGCTCAATGAAGGTGCTCAGGGCCTGCGGGTATATTTCCGCCAGCGGCAAACTTAGGGGCAGGCTCAAGGCGGCCGCGGTTTCCAGCCTGAGTTGTTCCAGCAGCAGACGAGCGGTTACGGCACTGTAGTCCGGTTCCTGCTCGATGCGGCCGCGGGCGGTCATGATCAGCGCAGACAGCACCTCCTCCTCAGCGATACCGTCGTACAGGTTCCGCAGCGCCCCTTCCACCAGGGATTCGCCATCGATGCCCTCCAATCCCTGGCTGGCACGCTCCACCTGGACTTTCATCAGCCCCAGATCCAGCGGCGCGGCCTCACCGTTGGCTTTTTTCACCGTGAGCGTGGGATGGGCCTCCACCGGCGCCAGGCTGGCCCGCTCCTGGGCATGAGCCTCCCGGTAGAGTACATAGGCGCGGGCCACTTTCTGCTCCTCCGCCCGCATCAGCGCCAGTTCCACCTGGTCCTGGATATCTTCAATGTGCACCTTGCCGCCAGCTTTCAAGCGTCGGCTGATGGCCTGCATGACCTGATGGGTAACCTGCTCCACGGAATCGTGAATGCGAGCCGAGCCTGCTGCTTCATCGCCTTCGACGGCAAGAAACGCTTTGGTCACAGCAACACTGATTTTGCTGGCGTCGAATCCAACCAGGGCGCCATTACGTTTAATAACCTGTAGGGAGGCAGTGCTGGTTGAGGCAGATTGGCCGGGCTCGGCCAGGATGGCAGTGGACATGTCGGTTCTCCTGAGTACGCGTTTATGCCAAGACCTTCGCGTACGCAGGGGCGAGCATTGCTCTGAACAGAGACAACGCAAAACCGATCTGCTCACCTTGATACGCGAAGGTGCAGTTGTATTCCCTGGCAGGTCTTCGGACTCAGGGGCGTGAACCTGTTGGCTCGGCCTTGCGTGGCGACTTCCCGGCATTCGCCAGTGTCTTTATGCCACGCTCGTTCCCCAATACCGCTGCGCGTCAGTTCCGGAGTCTCACCGGATTCCCGGTACCACGATCATCGTGACGAGGGCGATCTGTGATTGATCAGCCTTTGATCACTATATCTGGTACTAAGCCAAGGATATAAACACTATATAGACTAAGGTAAATCGCAACAAGGCACTTTTTCGACGGTTACCGGTCAGTAAACGAACCCATAGGAGCATTCCATGACACCGCTACCGAGATACCTGACGGCCGCCCTCGCCCTTTCGTTGATGGCCACTTCGGCCCAGGCTGACAGCACGGAAAACTCACTGATCACCGCGTTTTCGACCATAACGTCCCTGGAAGATGGCTGGGAACCGATGGAATTTCCAAAGATAGACCGCCACAGTCGCTATCAGTTGACGGACGACAACGGCGAGCAGGTGGTCATGGCCACCACGGACAACAGCGCCTCCGGGCTGATTGCCAGGGTGTCCGTCGAACCCGGGGATTCACTGATCCTGCGATGGCGGTGGAAAGTGTCGAACGTCTATGAGCAGGGAAACGCCCGTAGAAAGGAGGGCGATGACTACGCTGCGCGAATCTACGTGGCCTTTGAGTTCGAGCCGGACGAAGCCGGCTTTTTCGAGCGCGCCAAACGCAAGACCGTGGAAGTGGTGTTCGGGGAGGAACTGCCGGGCAATGCGCTGAACTACATCTGGGCCAACCGGCTGCCGGTTGGCGAAATCATTGCCAACCCGTTCACCGATACCACGATGATGGTAGCGGTGAACTCCGGGACGGCGAACACAGGCGAATGGGTCACGGTGGAGCGGGATATCGTTGCGGACTACCGCAAGGCCTTTGGCCGAGAGCCGCCGAAGCTGGTGGGCGTCGCCATCATGTCGGATTCCGACAACACCGGAGCATCTGCCACCGCCTGGTATGGTGATGTCCGCTTGGTCAAACCAGATTGATGACGCAAAACAGACCTACCGCGCCCATCACGATGGTATAGGGAAACGCCATCACAACCATCCGCCCATAGGACAATCGCACCAGCGGAGCGATTGCAGACGTCAGCAGGAACAGAAACGCTGCCTGGCCATTGGGGGTAGCCACACTGGGCAGGTTGGTGCCGGTGTTAATGGCGATGGCCAACTCCTGGAAATGCTCGTAGTCGATACTGCCGGCGTCCAGCGCCTGTTTGATTTCACTGATGTAAACGGTGGCTACGAACACATTGTCGCTGATCATCGACAACAACCCGTTGGCAATAAAGAACATGCCCGGCTGCTGGTCCTGAGGCAGGCTGAGCACAAAATCGATGATCGGCTTGAACAGGTGTTGCTCGTGAATCACCGCGACGATGGCGAAAAACACCACCAACAACGAGGTAAATGGCAGCGACTCCTGGAAGGCCTTACCGATCTGGTGCTCGTCAGTAACGCCAGTGAACGAGGTGATCAGGATAATCACCAGAAGGCCGATCAATCCCACCTCTGCCAGGTGAAACGCCAGCCCAACAACCAGCACCAGGGCCGCCATTGCCTGCACCCACAGGGCAGCCTGGTCGGCTTTCGTGCGCTTGGTGCGCTCGTTGTCAGCAAACTCTTCCAGTACCTGGCGGACAGGCTTGGGCAACCGGGCGCCATACCCAAACCAGCGCAGCTTTTCCAGCAGCCAGCAGGTGGTCAGGCCGGCCACCAGCACCGGCAGGCTCACCGGCGCCATGCGCAGGAAGAAACTGACAAAGTCCCACCCTACTACCTTGGCGATCAGCAGGTTCTGGGGTTCGCCCACCATAGTGGAGACTCCCCCCAAGGCCGTACCAATGGCGCCGTGCATCAGCAGGCTACGCAGAAAGGCCCGGAACTTGTCCAGGTCTTCCCGGTGCAACTCAATCACGTGTTCATCGCTGTTGGCGTTGTGATCAGAGTGATGATAACCCTTGCCGGAAGCTACCTTGTGGTACACCGAGTAAAAACCGACAGCGACACTGATGATGACTGCGGTGACGGTAAGCGCGTCCAGGAACGCGGATAGAACGGCCGCAGCAGCACAGAACAGCAGTGACAACGCGGACTTTGACCGCACACCCACCAGGATCTGGGTAAACGTCACCAGCAGCAGCTCTTTCATAAAGTAGATGCCAGCCACCATGAACATCAGCAGCAGGATGACCGGGAAGTTCACCAACACCTCGTGGTACACCGCATCCGCTGACGTCATACCCACTAACAGGGCTTCAATCGCCAGCAACCCGCCCGGTAACAGTGGATAACACTTCAGCGCCATGGCCAGAGTAAAAATAAACTCCCCCACCAACGCCCAACCGGCCACGGCCGGGCCAAGGGTCCAGACAATCAGGGGGTTGGCAATCAGGAATAGAAGAATGACCTGTTTGTACCAGGCGGGTGCATTACCCAGGAAGTTGTGGGTAAAGCCGGAGAGAACGGTTGTGGGCATTGCGGGAATCTTCTGAGTAAACGGTTTGTTGGAATTGTGTGGCAGAAGGCCCGCATCTTCCTTGATATTTGTGTAACCGGTAATCCCCCAAAGGTACAGGGTGAGTGCCTATTTGGTCTTACATGAAACAAGGAAGAGTGGCCGGACGACCACTCAAAAGAGTTTCGTAATATTACTTAAAAACAGAGCCGGAATCGACTCTGTTTTCAGCACTCAGGGTTTATTATGACCGTTATCACTTCCCGCTTACGTGTCAAAACCGGTAAGAAACCGACGCCGTAACGTTACGTTCTGCCCCGAAGTAACAGAAGTCCAGACTGTTGTAGCAGGACGCCACGTATTCCTTGTCCAGCAGATTGTTCACGTTCAGCCGGGTAGAAACGCCTTCCAGGCCGAGCTTGCTGAAATCGTAGCCCAGTGCCAGATCCACCAGGGTGTAGTCCGGCACCTTTTTGGTGTTGGCATCATCGGCGTAGATGTCTGCGTTGTGACGGACACCCAATCCCGCGTTTGCCCCATTAAGGACTCCCTGCGTGAACCGGTAACCGGCCCACAGGGTCAGCTGGTGTTCCGGCACCTGGCTGGCGGCATTGCCCTCGCGATAGGCCTCGGACTTCTCAAAGGTGACGTCCGTGAACGCATATCCGGCCTGGACATTCAGGTTCTCCGTCAGCTGCGCCTTGGCTTCCAGCTCCACACCCTGGGACTCAATCTCACCAATACTGCGGTAGAAGGACTCCTGTGGCTGCTTGGTGGCCAGATTCTCCTGGTTGATGCGGAACAGAGAGAGCGTATACAGGTCCGTGGTTCCCACCGGCTGGTACCTAAGCCCGGTTTCTATCTGCTTGCCTTCACTCGGGGCCAGCAGGTCGCCGTTCTCGTCGGTATAGGCGCTGGGCGAAAACGACGTGGAGTGGGACACGTAGGGTGCAATGCCGTTGTCGAACAGGTAGAGCAGCCCGGCACGGCCACTGAACTGGGTTTCGTCCAGCTCTGTCACTACACCGGTGTCACGATTGGTGTTCTCGATCTCCACCCAGTCGTAACGGCCACCCAACGTCAACCGCCAGCCACCGGTGGCCAGCTGGTCCTGCAGATAGACCCCGGTCTGTTTCTGCTTACGGAGATTGCGTTGCGGGGGGTATAGGGCAGAGGGATCGGCCCCGTACTCAGGATTGAAGGCATCGATGGCCGGAAAGGCGCCCGACGGCCAGACCACGTCGTTCTCACGCTGCTGATAGTCCACCCCCACCAATACGGTGTGATCCACCGCGCCAGTCGTCAATTCCCCCTGAATCTGGTTATCAACGGTGAGTGCCTGCAGATCCTCATCGCCACCGGAGTAGTAGCGGTTAAGCTCAGTGGCCGAGGCCCAGCCGTAGGCATAAACCTGTTTCAACTCAACGTCCGAATCCAGGTAACGGGCTTTCTGCAAGGCGGACCAGTTACGATTGATTCGATGCTCCAGATCGTATCCCACCATGGTCATGTCGCGCCGGAAAAGGTCGTAGTCCGGTTCGCCCTCAAAAAAGGTGTTGTCGATTTTCTGGCCGTCGCGGGACTCCACCGTGCCCTCGTACGGCAAACCGCTGTGGTAGCCACCTTCCGGATCACGTTGAAGGTAGGCCAGCAGAGTCACGCTGGTCTCGTCGGTCATGTCCCAGGTCAGCGACGGGGCAATGGCGCGACGGTCCAGTTCCACGTGGTCCTGTTGCGCGTCAGCAGCGGAAGCAATGCCGGTCACACGATAGGCAACCCGTTGCTCATCATCCACCGAACCGGTGACATCAAAGGCAAAGCTGCGCTGGGCGTTGTTGCCGAGCGAGACACGGATTTCACCCCCATCCCGGAACTCCGGACGCTTGCTGGTGAGGGCAACAATCCCACCAGGGGAGCCCTGGCCGTAGAGAACGGAGGTCGGGCCTTTAACAATCTCAATACGCTCAAGAAACCAGGGATCAATGGCAAAGGAGCTGTAGGAGCCACCGTCGTTCATCACCCGCAGGCCATCCAGATAGGTGTTATTGATACTGCCATCGGAAAAACCGCGGAGAATCAGATAATCGTAGCGGTTGGAAGACCCCACCTGGTTCGTACCCACACCCGGGGTATAGCTGGCGGCGCGCTGCACCGTACGGGCGCCTTTTTCTTCCCAGTCTTCGCGGCTGACAACAGATACTGATTGCGGGGTTTCAATCACCGGGGTATCGGTTTTCGTGGCGCTGCGGGTCGCTGTTACGTTTAGCGCATCCAGCATTTTCGGTTCGCCCTGTTCCTGGGCAACGGCTAATGGCGCGCCGGTGACACCGACAAGGGCCATGGCAACCGCAAATGACAAACGGGAATGTCGGAACATGAAAACCTCACTTGGGTCTAACGATAATTTAATGCGAATTATTCGCTTTTAGATCCAGCATTAGATATGCCAAGTGACAGAATTTATATGCGGAATGATAAATACCGTGATTCAAACGACGGTTTTGGGAGAAACACCGAACTGGCGCCGGAACGCGGTCGCAAAGTTAGTGGCATGTCGATAGCCGGACCGGTGGGCAGCCTGCTGAACGGAGTATCCCTGCTCCAGGTAATGCCAGGCCAGGTTCAACCGGCACTTCCGCAGATAACCGAACACCGACAATCCGTAGGTCGCACGGAATTTACTACGCAAACTGCTGGGACTCATTGCGGCACGGCTGGCGAGATCCGTCAGGGAGTAATTGTCCGTCGGGGCGAATTCCATCAGCTGACGAATGGCCTCCAGGCGCTGGTGTTCCTGGGTGGACGCGCGACTTTTCCGTTCAATCGCTGGCACCGGCTCCGGAAGACCATAACCCACCAACTGCAGAGCCAGACCTTCCAGCACCAGTGTTTTCTGAAGCTCAGGCAGCCCGACGCCAAGGGGTTGCTCAAGAGCCGTCATGAGACCCGGTGGAACGTCCCACAGCACCACTGGGTCCTGCACCCCCCTGAGCAGGGCTCGCAGAGACCCCTGTTCGGTCTGCGCCGGCAACGGGCCACCGGGATCAAAAGCCAACACAATGGTTTTCAAACGTTGACCAGCAGGCTGATAGGCTGCCAGTGCATATTCCGGTCGTAATTGCAGGCTGGCAGCCATGCCACTCCCAAGCTCCCGCTCGACCGCACCAACCGACAGGCGGATGCGTCCTTCGAGCACGATCACCATCAACAGGGGCGCATGGCCCAGCGACACCGATTCGTAGCTGTGGGAGATCGTCAGGTCGGAATGAGTGAAGCGAAACCCCGACGGTAGCGGGGTTTCATCAATCCACCCCCGGGCGATGGTTGAATCGTCATCGGGGGCGTCATGGCCGTCGACGCCGGGGAAGCGGTAGCTGATTCCGTACTCGCGGCCAAAAGCCAGGAACTCCTGCCTGCCGAACGACGTTAGTTCGGCACGATCTCCCAACACTAGCCGGCTGTACTCGCTGTTGTGCCTGACACCGCGGACGCAACAGCATCCGCCACCATCTCGGCAGTGATTGCAGACAGGGTCCAGCCCAGATGACCGTGACCCGTGTTATAGAACACGGTGGGCAACCGGCCCGGACCGACTCGCGGCATCATATTGGGCAGCATGGGGCGCAGCCCTGCCCAGGGTACGACGCGGCGGGTGCAAACCCCAGGGAAACACTGCTCGACCCATCGGGTGAGCGGCCGGATTCGGTCATCCCGGATATCACGGTTATAGCCGCTGAATTCCGCCGTACCCGCAACCCGGAACCGATCATCTCCCAGCCGGCTGGTGACTATCTTGGTGGCATCGTCCAGCAAACTGACCGTCGGTGCCGCTTCCTGGGAGGCTTGGTCGTCCAGCTCAACGGTGATGGAATACCCCTTCACCGGGTAAATGTTGACTCGGTCCCCCAGCTTGGCGGCCAGTTCCCGGCTACCCACGCCCGCACAGATCACCACACCATCAAAGGTGTCACGAGTTTGCTCTTCACCATCAAACGAGGTGACCCAGGCGTGGGACTGATCCGCACTCAGTTCCGTCACCGAGTGCTCATAACAGGTTTTGACGCCGAGGCGAAGAATGGCCTCCGCCAAGCCATTGGTGAACTTATGGATATCACCGGTTGAATCGCTTTCGGTGTAGAAACCGCCGTAATAGGTCCCCGCCAGCGTGGGTTCAATAGCCCGCATTTCCTCGGGAGTGACCGCCCGACGTTCCAGGCCGCCGGCAGCCAGCAACCTGGAAACATTCGCCGCATGGTCGAACCCGGCCTTGTCACGGTAGATATGGAGGATGCCCTGTTTCTTCAGATCAAAGTCGATCCCTTCGTTCTGCGCCCAGGCAAACAGGTGATCCCGGGCGGCAATCGCAAGGCGTGCGGTTTCCGTGGTGTTCTGTTCGTACTGGGGAATCGCGGCGATGAACTCGGCGAACCAGCTCAGTTTGTGCCAGGAAGGCTTGGGGTTAACCAGCAGCGGCGCATCCCTCCGGGACATCCACTTAAGGCCCTTGATGATGGTCTGCCAGTTGTTCCAGACCTCAGCGTTGGAGGCGGACAGTTGGCCACCATTGGCGAAAGAGGTTTCCATCGCCGCATAACGGTGTTTCTCGTAAACGGTGACATCCAGGCCGCGCTTGGCCAGGGTGTATGCGGTGGTGATACCCGTGATACCACCGCCAATAACTGCAACTCGCTTCATAATACTCTCCAGGGGCGTCCAGGGTTTCCTTTCTCCACAGCATGGTAGAAAGCACCCCTTCCGTCACTGGACCTGAGAGATTCACGCACCGCTCCAACGGAACCGGCCGCTTGCTCCTTCGGTGTGCCAACGGACGCAGTCGTTGGCAACTCTTCGGAAAGTCTTCATGTCAGCGGTCCTTTTGCCTGAGAGTTTCCGGGGCAGTTGCTCCTTCGGCGCCGGGCGCACGATTGTGCGACTCGGTCTCTCCCGCTGACATGTCTGGTTTATTATCTAAACCAATCAGCTTCGCACAATAGCAAATATCTCGTTTTCGCGACACTGATCATGGTCTGACTAGTGAAGGAGCTGGCTCTGTTAGCCAGGCCAACGGGTGGCAATGGCCAGTTCAGGTAGTCAGCGAAAAAATCCGGCTGGCGCGATCACCACAGTAATGCAGCATCTGGGAGACCAGGACGGCGGCAAGCGTCATTTCGCTCCTGCAATGGCAGGGGCAGGGGCAGGGGCAGGGGCAGGGGCAGGGGCAGGGGCAGCCGGATTATCTGTTGCATGTTGCCACGGTATCGTTAACTATTTCCCCACCTGCCACCCGGTTCAAGCCAGTCGGTACAGTGAGCTCAAATTGTGGATAAAGCCTTTACCGGTACCTATGCCCGGATGATCAATCCGGTTCTGATCGCGGGCTGCATCATCATTCTCGTCAGTTTCGCGGTTCGCGCATCCTTCGGGCTGTTCCAGTTGCCGATTGCCCTGGAATTCGCCTGGCCGAGGGAATCATTTTCCCTGGCTATTGCAATCCAGAATTTGTTCTGGGGCATAGGGCAGCCAATTTTCGGAGCTCTCGCTGAACGCTTTGGGGACCGCAAAGCAATTCTTGGTGGTGGTGCGTTTTATGTGACCGGACTGGTGTTGTCGGCGTTTGCCATCACCCCTGGCCAACACCAGTTGCTGGAAATGCTGGTTGGTTTCGGCATTGCCGGTACTGGCTTTGGGGTGATTCTGGCTGTGGTCGGGCGGGCAGCGCCTGACAAGCACCGATCCATGGCGTTGGGGATAGCGACGGCGGCGGGTTCTGCCGGTCAGATCGTCGGGCCGCCGGTGGCCAATGCCTTGCTGAGCCAGATGCCCTGGCAGTCGGTTTTTATTGTCTTCGCAGGTTTTATCCTGCTGTCCATGTTGGCGTTGCTGCTGATGCGGGCACCAAAACCGCAGCAGCCGACCGGCAGTGAAGAGCCGATGGGGGTGGTGATCAAACGGGCGGTTAAAGATCCTTCTTTCGTGCTTATTTTTATCGGCTTTTTCTCCTGCGGTTACCAGTTGGCCTTCATCACGGCCCATTTCCCCGCTTTTATCACTGAAATGTGCGGCCCCATTGCACCGGACAGCCTGCTCTATACCCTCGGGGTGACATCGGCATCCGGGCTGGGCGCCATTTCCATCGCACTCATCGGTTTTTTTAACATTGGCGGAACCTTGTTCGCCGGCTGGCTGGGCAACAGATACTCCCGAAAATACCTGTTGGCTGTCATCTATCTACTAAGGACTCTCGTGTCGGCGGCGTTTATCATGACGCCGATAACACCAGAGACGGTAGTGCTGTTTTCCGTTTCCATGGGCTCACTCTGGCTGGCCACGGTACCACTGACCTCCGGCCTGGTGGCGCATATTTACGGCCTGAAATACATGGGCACGCTGTATGGGCTGGTGTTCTTCTCACACCAACTGGGCGGTTTCCTGGGGGTGTGGCTGGGTGGGGCCCTATACGATATCTACAACAACTACACTCTGGTGTGGTGGGTTGGCGTTGGGGTGGGCGCCCTGTCAGCGGTGATTCATTTGCCGGTCAAGGAATATCCGTGGGCTCAGCGGAGAATCATAGCCACGGGGGCCTGAAAACCATACCTCGGCGGTGGGTTCTCCTGTCGGTGGACAATAATGTTTGATAAAAACCGGCCTCATTTTCGCGCATTTTCAGCTTCACCAAGCTCAAAAGTTTGATATTTTCTTTGGCTCTCCAGAGTTGTGACCTGCCCCCAGTCTTTAATCCAACCGCGCCCTAGTAATGTCCGTTACTTGACCCTGACCCTGTATTAGGTCCACCCAGAGTTGGAAAAATCCGGCTCCAGTTGGTGCTGTTTTCGCCGAGAAACCGCATGTTTCCTGGCGTAGTCCGAAGGCGTGGACCACTCCAATGCGGAATGGGGTCTGACTTGGTTATAGAACGTCCTCCACGCTTCGACTTTCTCCCGGGCATCGGCCAGTGACAAGAACCAATTTTCATTCAGACATTCCTGCCGGAGCCGTCCATTGAACGATTCTACCGTTGCGTTGTCGGTTTTAAGGACGTCCGGGTCCGGGTTGCCCCGGAAGCGCGCAATCGCCGTCAGGGCTTCTTGAACATCGTGGCCCTTCAGGCTCTGTCCAACAACAATGCCAAGGCACTCCCGGGTGAATAGGTCGATGATCGTCAGCAGGCGTAGCCTTCGTCCATCAAAAAGCGCATCCGAGACAAATCCATGCCCCAGATGTGATTGGGATGGTTGGCTTGTTGAAGTGGCTGACGGTTCTTGGCTGCCTTGTTGCGCCTGGGACGCTTGAGGCGAAGCGACAATCCCTGGTCACGATACAACCGGTAAACCCGTTTGTGATTGTCTCGCCAGCCCTCTCGCTGCAATTGGACATGCACGCGCCGGTAACCGTAATGAAGCCGCGTGAGAGTGATCTCGCGGATCTTCATCGACAATGCCGATGAATCCCTCGCCACCGATTGGTATCGACAAGACGCCCGGGAAAACTGCAAGACCGCACACGCCTGGCGCTCGCTGACTCCGTACCGTGCTTGTAAGTCAGCCACCAGTTGGCGTTTACGAGGCGGTCTCAGAGCTTTTTTGCCACCACGTCCTGAAGCATGGCCTTGTCCAGGCTCAAGTCGGCCACCAGCTTCTTCAGTAGCTGATTTTCCTCCTCCAGCTGCTTGAGCCGCTTCAGCTCTGACGGGCCGAGGCCACCGTACTTCTTACGCCAGTTGTAGAAGGTGGCATCCGAGACGCCCATCTTTCGACAGACTTCCGGAACCGGCGTACCCAATTCGGCTTGCATCAGGGCAAAGGCAATCTGCTCTTCAGTGTAACGGGATCGCTTCATGGCATGATCTCCTGCTCAAGGCTCAATCATGCCGGATTTTCCAGTTTTTAATGGACCGAAATTCTGGGGTAGGGTCAACACCGAATATACTCAACATGACCGCTAACCGGCTAAATTCGAAGGTAGACTCCGATATTGTACTGTTCAAGACTTAGTTCCCAGATGTTCAGCAGATAACACAATGTCCCAAGGCTGAGCATTCAGGCCTTGGTCCCTCGGTATCAGCCAGGTTTGTTGGTGGGCAACAGACCCGTCAGTATACCCAGGCAGTGCAGCAGGAAGTAGTCGCCCCAAATCAGCTCATGCTCGGTGGCTACACCGCGCATTGGGTCGAAGCAGCCCCTTGTCAGCACTGCGGGCGAGATGGCACCAGTGGTCTCTTCTGCCTGGCCCCGCGGCACGACCGCGACATAGTCACGACAGAGGGTTTTGACGGTGTTTCGAGCCTTGCGTTGAGATACCCGCGCGGCTTGGCGGTCGTCAAGGACGGTAGCCAGTGTCAGCAAGGCATAGCAGGCGATAGAAGTGGCGGACGTGTCCTTCGGAGTGTCGGCTTCCTGGGGCGCATCGAAATCCCAGTAAGCCACCCCGTCATCGGGCACATTCTGGGTCCACCATCTACACACTTTTTCGGCGTAGTCACGGATTTCACGATTCTCCGGGTAAAGTACCGATAGATAAGCGTAACTCATCATGGCCCAGGCCTGCGCACGGGCCCAAGTAGAATTCGCACTGAAGCCCTTGTGGGTATATGTTTTGATCACCTTCCCGGTCTGGCTGTCAAAGCTGGCAGATTGGCACACCGAACCATCCTCGCGTACACAAAAGTGAGCGTTGGTAAGGGCATGGCGGATGGCCACATCCTTAAATTTGTCGTCGCCAGTTTTCTCAGCTGCCCAAGCCAGCACCAAGCTCGCTGATAAGCTGTCGATGTTGGTTTCGTTCTCGCCTACCGTGTGGGCTTCCTCCGCCGTTGTGCCCAACGGCATAAGACCAATATTGGAGCGAAAGGTTGCACAAAGGCTGCGGGCAGCGTCTAACGCTAGTGTCTCGGCTTTCTTGCTGCCCGCAAGATCTGCCCCGACGGAACATCCGAAATAGAACAGGAAGCCCCGAAATACCGAATCAGAGTCAACCCTCGGCTCCAGGCGCTCTGCCCACTCCTCGGCCGCTTGCCAGAATGATGAATCGCCGGAAAAATAGCCGCTCAGCCAGAGTACGCCGGGCCAGAATCCCCCGGTCCAGAAGCCATCTTCCGTGGTAGTCCACTCCCCGGTCCTTGTGTCGGCATAGTGGGGAAAGCCTTTTAACGGTTGCTTCAGGGTGTGACGCGCCCGCTCTGTCAGACTTACAACGGTGTGGTCAAATAACCGGTCTTCGTCATTGATATATGTCGATTTGCTGTTCATTAAGTGATGCCTCTCTGTATTGTATGGTTGTCAATCAGGTAATGACGCCACGTTCCTGGAAGTCCCTGATCTCGCTTTCGGAGTAATCGAAGTCGCTCAGAATCTCACGTGAAAATTCGCCCAGAGCGGACGGTGGCCGTGGCTTGTCTTTACCCTGGCCAGCCAGTTTTACTGGATTACCAACCAGTTGAACTGTTCCATGGCCGGGGATTTCCACCTCCCGCAAAATATCGTTTTGCAGGGTTTGCGGGTGTTTCAATGTGTCGTCCAGATCCATCACCGGGGCACACAGAATGTCAGTTTTAGATAACCGCTTTACACACTCATCGGTGGTGTAACGTTCCATCACAGGCCCGAATTTTTCTTGTACTTTGCTGGCATGCTTGCGTTGCAGAGTGGCGGTGGCCAGCAGCGGGTCTGCGCTCATGTCGTCTTCGTTAAACGCCTTGCACATAAGTTGCAGCGGGTTGTCCCGAAACAGCGTGAGTACGGTGATCCAGCCGTCCCGAGTCTTGAAAATCATGGCGTACTGAACCCAGTCGGTGCGGTAGTCGTATAGTGTGCGGCTGGAGGTTTCCAGAAGCTGCATGGCGATGGCGACATCAAACAGAGAAGTAGTTACGAGGTCACCTTTACCGGTGCGTACCCGTCCCAAAAGTGCCGCCAGCACCCCCTGAGATAACGATGCCGCAGTGGCATAGTCGACCGTAGGGGTGGCAGTAAGACGGGGGCGGCCACCGGACTCAACCCCATTCATGGCAAAGCCGCTAAGAGACTGCGCCAGCATATCCTGGCCCGGCATACCTGATAACGGGCCCTTTGCGCCAAAGGCGTAACCAACCGCATACACCAGTCGGGGATTGCGCTTAGAGACTTCCTCGTAACCAAAGCCGAGTCGCTCCATGGCACCGGGCCGAAAGTTGTGAATCAACACGTCGGCGTTATCAATCAGCTTGCCAAGGACTTCTCGGCCTTCATCCTGCTTGAGGTCGAGGCACAGGGTCCTCTTATTACAACCAACCGCAGCGTAATAGCAGCTCATATCTTCGCGGGCGGTGCCGACCTCGTCGAGATCCCGCATAATGTCGCCTCGGGGCGGTCGCTCAATCTTAATTACGTCGGCGCCGTAATCCCCAAGCATCTGCCCGGCAAGTGGCACCTGCATAACCATGCCAAGCTCTAGCACGGTGATCCCAGAAAGTGGTTTCATTGATTTCCTCCATCATTCCATTTTACATACTGACCGTATAGTATTTATTTAATATACACAAGCCAGTTTGACAAGTACTGATCGTTATTCTATTTCACAAGGCACGCCTTGATAGCCGGAGACGCTTTATGGTTCTAAACGAACAATTACCTGCATTCGCGATTCCCGATTCGCTCTCTGAGTGGACATTACCCAAAGTGGCTGCACGGCGCTTGGAGGCCTCACCCGATGCAGTTTTTGCCCGCGAGGTCTCGGGTAATCGAGAGACTTATGGCCAGTTTATGGCCCATGCGGAGGCGCTAGCAGCGCATTTCCTTCAGGTAGGTATTGAGCCCGGTGACCGTATCCTGATATTTGCTGCCAACAGTATTGCCGCATTGCACGCATGGATGGCTGCAGCGCTAGTTGGCGCGGTCGATGTGTCGGCGAATACCGGCTATCGCGGTAACTCTTTGGCCCATGTCCTCAACCTGGCCAAACCCAGCCTGATTGTCAGCGATGCTGATTTAATGCCGTGTATTACCGAACTGACTTGGGACTTTTCCTGCGTCCGGCAGATTGTCGTTATCGACAACACGGAAACTGGTCCTAGCGAACTGGTCAAAACATTTGAGGCAAAAGGGAATATCCGCGTGAGACATCACCAAGAACTCATCGCCAAGCCAACACTATTGAAACAGCCTTGGCCAGAGATTCAGCCCTCCGATGCAGCGTCTGTGGTGTTCACATCTGGCACCACTGGTCCCGCCAAGGGCGTGGTGATACCCCATGGCCATGTCTGCCTGTTGGCTAACACCACCGCAGGGGAAACAGACATGACCGCGTCTGACGTGTTCTACAGCGCCCACCCTCTGTTTCACATTGCCGGTAAGTTCATGGGAGTACTCGCCATCTTTGCCGCCGGCGGAACACTGGTTCTTGACCGAAAGTTTGACGCTAAACGCTGGCTGGATCGCATCCGGGAAAGTGGAGCAACCATCAGTATTGCCCATGGACCGATGATAGAAATGATCCAGGCAGAGCCGCCACGGTCCGAAGATTCAGATAACGTTCTTACCCGTCTGATGTGCTGCCCATTGCCCAAACGTCATGGTGATGCCTTTCTGGAGCGGTTTGGCGTCAAGGGTATCGAAATGTGGGGTATGAGTGAAGTTGGTTGCCCATGTTGGACGTCACGGCAATTCCCGGTGGTTGCTGGCTCCTGCGGCAAAGTACTAACGGAATGGTATGACGTGGAAGTCGTCGACCCGGAAACAGACCGTCCGGTACCGGACGGCACCGCAGGTGAAATTGTGGTCAGGCCCAGGCACCCCTGGACTACCATGTTGTGCTACATGGGTATGCCGGAAGAAACCGTGAACGCATGGCGAAACCTTTGGTTTCATACCGGAGATATCGCCGTCAGGGATAGCAACGGCAACATGTTCTACATCGATCGCAAAGGCGACCGTATCCGCCGCCGGGCCGAGAATATCTCCTCGTTTGATATCGAAGCTGCAGTGGCTGACTTTCCTGGTGTGAAGGAATGCGTGGCGGTGGGTGTTCCGTCGGGCTATGAGAACGACGACGATATTCTGGTTTATATCGTAACCACGGAGGACGCAGTAGTTGAACCACCGGCGCTGTTGAGTTTCCTGGCACGCGCACTGCCCCATTTCATGGTGCCACGCTATATAGAAATCATCGACGAACTACCGAGAACACCCACCAACAAGGTGAAGAAAAAGCAGCTATCACAGCGCGGCATTCAAACCAGCACCTGGGACCGCAAAGGCGCCGGCGTCAGCCTAAAGGAGCTTATCTCCCAGAGATAAACAGCATTAGGTAAACCCAATGGGATAGCTTAGCCGATACCGTGCAACAACATGCGCCGCACATTTTTGACCAGATCGGGGCCGCTAATTTCAGCGCCACGCAGGTGCCACTCCAGCATCATGCCATCGTGGACCGCCACGATCATGGAGGCGAACGAGCGTGCGTCAATGTCTGACGACATCGAACCAACGGCCTGGGCCTCGCTAACCACCGCCTCGACAGCGGCGTGTACATCTCCGTATAGCTCCCTGATTGCCGTGGCGATGACATTCTCCTGGCGAGCGAATTCGATGGCTATCTGGATCATGAAGAGCAGCTCGTTGGGCCGTTCCGCGCCAAAATCAGCACCCTTGTGTATATAGCGGATGATGCGGTCCACATGGCTGCCGACAGGATTTCTCAGAGTGGCCACCAGACCATCCACAAGATCCTCACGAAGAACTTCAAACATGTGCAGGATCAGCTTTTCCTTGCTGCCAAAGTAAAAATAAACCGAGCCTTTAGTGAGGCCGGCTTTTGATGAAATAGCCTCCAGGCTGGTGGCATGGTATCCGCGTATCACAAACAATTCGAATGCAGCCTGTATCAACCGATTCATGCTGCGTTCACGAGATATTTCGTTCTTGTTAAGTTTCTTGCCCGTCTTAGTCAACTTTGTTTCCTAAATGAATTCAAACTCTCGAATAAATGGTTTCCAGCTTGCGCACAGGTTCATTCGTATATAATACAGTAAATGGAAAGTGCCGCTAAATCGTGCTTTTTATCTGCTCGGCACGCTCTAGCGGCCGGGCCCATCACCCTAGCTTGTCACATCTATGCTTCCCGCTCACCATCCAACAAGCGGTGCAGCCTATAAGGGTTTGCCTCCTTCAGGGCATGCGGGCGCAGGGCGTCGGGGAAATTCTGATAACATACAGGCCGGAGAAAGCGTCGAATAGCCGCGCTGCCTACCGATGTGGTGCGGCTATCAGAGGTGGCCGGGAAAGGCCCCCCATGAACCATGGCATGGCAGACTTCTACACCTGTCGGCCAGCCATTGACCAATATCCGGCCAGCCTTCGTTTCCAATATTGGGAGTAGTGATTGCGCAGCCCCCATGTCGCCCTCATCCATGTGCAGAGTGGCTGTGAGCTGTCCTTCGAGGCTCTCGGCAACGCGCTGCATCTCCTCCAGTCCCTCACACTCGATAATCAAGGACGCGGCCCCAAAAACCTCCTGTTGCAATGTTTCATCTGTGAGAAAATCGCTGGCTCGGGCGGAAAACAACTGGGGTTGGCAGGTGTTGGAGGCTACGCCTTGCTGTCCACTCGCTAGACACTGAACAGCGGCATGGCCGGACAACCGCTCGATGCCCTGCGTATAGGCTGCGTGTATATCCGGTGTCAGCATGGTCTGAGCATCCGCTTGCGCCACGGCATCCGTGGCAGCTTGCTGGAAGGCGTCAAGGGCTTTGCCGCGACAGCCAATTATCAGCCCTGGGTTGGTGCAGAATTGACCTGCGCCCATATTAAGGGATGCCGCAAAATCCTTGGCAATACTGCTAGCCCGGGTCGCAACAGCTTCAGGCAGGAGAAATACGGGGTTAATGCTGCTCATTTCAGCGAAGACCGGAATCGGTACGCTGCGCTGCTGCGCAATCGCTGTCAGGGCTAACCCGCCACGCCGCGAGCCTGTAAAGCCAACCGCCTGGATGCAGGGGTTCGCCACCAGAGCCTGGCCGATCTCGTTACCGACACCGAACAACAGTGAAAATACGCCATTCGGCATCTGACAGGCTTTGGCCGCTTGTTGGATTGCCCGGCCTACCAATTCCGATGTGCCAGGATGGGCAGGGTGGCCCTTGACCACCACCGGGCAGCCTGCTGCCAGCGCTGAAGCAGTATCGCCACCCGCGACCGAGAACGCTAGCGGGAAATTACTAGCCCCGAAAACCGCAACTGGCCCCACAGCAATGTGTCGCTGGCGCAGGTCAAGCCGCGGCATTGGCTGGCGATGCGGCAATGCCGGGTCCACCCTGACATCCAGCCACTCACCGGCACGCACTACCGCGGCAAACAACCGGAGCTGACCACAGGTACGACCACGTTCGCCTTCAATTCGGCCCTTCGGCAGGCCAGTTTCAAGCATCGCCCGCTCAACCAGCCCAGGGCCAAGGGCCTCAATTTCAGTGGCGATGGTTTCGAGAAAATTGGCCCGTGCTTCCAGAGAAGTTTCGCGGTACTCACCAAAAGCCTCCAGGGCCAAGCTGCACGCTTGCTCGATATCTTTTCTACTGGCGCCCGGGAAGTCTGGCTCCAGGCGCTTTCCAGTAGCCGGGTCGACCGGTTCAAGGGCGGCTTGGTCGCCCCGGTGGCTGGTCTGACCAATCAATTGATGCCCTGATACAGTCATAATGATCTCCTTCGTATGTTCCGGTGGCTGATCGCCACCGGTGGTTGGATTATTTCCAAAGTTTTAGCTCCGGCCACTTAACCCAGCAGCACATCTGGCAACCAGGTCGCCAGCTCCGGGAATACCAGCACCACCACCAACGTTATGATCTGGAGGATGATGAACGGAATAACTCCGCTGTACATATGCCGTAGGGTGATCTCCGGCGGCGCCACCGCTCGAAGATAGAATATTGACGGTGCCATGGGTGGAGTCAGATAGCTGGTTTGCAGTACCACCAGGAAGGCGATACAGAACCAAATCGGGTCAAAGCCAAGGTTCAGCACCAGAGGCATGGCAATCGGGATGACGATCAGCACCACCGAAATCAAGTCAAGGACAAAGCCAGCTACAAATGTCAGAAGCAGAATCAATGCAATCACACCCCAGGCTGGGATACCCAGGTCGTTTAGCAGCGTCTGGATTGCCAACATCCCACCTGATGCAAAGAACACCCCCGCAAACATACTGCCGCCCAGAACGATGAGCAGGATCATTGTAGTTATTAGCAGGGTTTTCATGAGGGCGTTGCCAAACAAGGACCAGGTAAACGTGCGATAGATAGCCGATAAACCAACCGCTCCCAGCGCACCCCATGCAGCTGCCTCCGTGGGTGTAGCAACACCCATAAGGATGCTGCCGAGCACGGCGAAGATAAGTATTGAGGGCGGAATTAGCGCTACTGCAGTTATTCGCAGTTTCTGTCCAAGGCTGTACTTGGGGCCACCCTCCATAGTGCGGGGAGCCATGGCCGGTTTGGCAACAGCAACACCAACCACGTAAAGACCAAACAGCACAGCCATGATCAGGCCAGGCAACAGCAGACCGGCAAACAGCTCACCCACCGAAACATTAGCAACCGGACCCAGCACAATCACTGTGATGGAAGGCGGAATTACCGTGCCCAGCGACCCACTGGCGCACACGGTGCCGGAAATCAGCCGTTTGTCGTAGGCGTGTTTCAGCATAACCGGGACGGTTAGCAATCCAATCACGGCCTCTGTGGCGCCTACCACTCCGCTGATGGCAGCAAAGATGGCACCCATGATAATGGTGCTAAGAGCCATGCCGCCGGGAAGTCGCCATGTCCAGATATGAATAGCCTCAAGCAACTTGGATGCAATACCGCTTTTCTCCAGGAAGGCTCCCATGAAGACAAACAGGGGCACTGCGGCCAGTACCGAGTTGCCCGCCACGCTGTCAATCTGGGAAATCAGCTGGAATGACGCGGCATCGCCGAACTGAATAACACCAAAGATAAACGCTGTGCAGATCATCGACAACGCAATGGGAAAACCACCCAGAAGGAAAATCAGGAGAACCGGGAACATCCAGAATCCGATGTATTCAGTCATGCCACACCCCCGGCTCTTTGTCGCCCTTAATTAGAATGGCAATGGAGCGCACCAATTCGACCGCGGTTTGCGCGGTTAGTATACCGAACCCGACAACCCAGACGGTTCGGAACGGCCAGATCAAGGGATTCCAGCCTGAAGCTCCGGAGGTTTCCTGGTACTCGTAGGCCTCCAGCGCATACAGAAATAACGCGTCAACAATCCAGACCAGCGCCACTAACAAGATGGCCAGGCCGATCATGTCCATGGTCGCTTTGCCTCGCGGCGGCATAATGGCATAAAAGAGATCTACGTTGACGTGTTGGCGGACCTTCAGCGCGTACGCCATGCCCAATAGAAAAATTGAGCCCATGAACATGTAGCTCATTTCGTAGGCCCAGGCTGTTGGTGAGTTCAGGATATAGCGGCTAACGACTTCATAGGTCAGCGAGCCGATCAGCGGCACGATCAGCAATGCACCGATTAGCGCAGCGGCTTTCGAGAACGCATCCACAGTTTTTCCGAGGAAGCTGAAAACTTTCATTATGCATGCCTTGTTGCTGCCGATGACCCCGACCCGGGAGCAATTTGGCTTGGGCCGGGGGCATCGTGTCTCTTACAACGTAGGGCCTCGTACATAGAAATAGAGGCCTGGGTAACACCCTGTCGTTACTGCTTACCGCCGATGGGAAAGCGATACTCGGGCCAGACTGCCAATTGATCCTCGAAGTCCCTCAGGGAATTAAGCACCCTGGCAAACCACTTATTGTCCTCGGCCTGCTCGTCTTCCCACTTGTTCGTGGCTTCTTCAATTGTCGCCATGAAGTCCGGATCAAGGTGCACAATTTCATTGTCACCTTCGGTCATCTCCTTGAATGCGGAGAGATCAGCATTGGCACCGGCACTCCAGCTTTCATACATGGAGAGCCTTGCCGCCGTGGCGATCGCCTGCTGGTCTTCCTCGGACAGGCCAGTCCAGACGTCCTTGTTGATTTCGCACTCAAGGACGCCGCCGGGCTGGTGCATGCCGGGTACGACCACATACTTAGCTATATCCGTGAAACCGGTCGGCTTGTTGATCTCCGGGCTGCCCCATTCAGTGGCGTCGATAACCCCTCGGTCAAGCGACGTATATACCTCGGCTCCAGGCATCACAATGGTGGAAGCACCAAGGTTTGACGCAATCTCGGCCCAGGCGCCGGAGGTGCGAAGCTTCAGACCCTTGAAGTCTTCGTGGGTCTGAACTTTCTTATTTGAGTGCAGAAAAATTTCCGTGCCAATAATCGCGCAGGGGAAAGACACCACATTGAACTCTTCATCGCGGTACTCTTGCCAAAGTTCCAGGCCACCACCCTCGTAGAGCCACATCAGATAGCCTTCCGGGGTAGGGGAACCAGCATAGCCAGCAAACAGCGCAGTGGTTCGGTCCCTGCCCCAGTCATAGGCCATCCAGTTGTGGCCAATCTCAACAACACCGCGGTTGACTGCCTCGGTGACTTTCAGCGGGTTGGAAAGCGTACCGCCCGGAAAGACATTGATTTTTATGCGTCCACCGGTAAGGTCCTCCACATTCTTGGCAAAGCCTTTAGCATCCCTCTCCAGCCAGGGACCGCCGCCCCAGGGCGTGGCCATTTTCCAGGTTACTTCCTCGGCCATGGCATTACCGGCAGCAAGGGTTAGGCTGGCGGCAATAATAGCCACCTTGATAGGGTTTTTAAGCGTTTTCATTATTGAACTCCTCTCAGTCTTGCGTAATTGGCCGGTTCACCCTGACGGTGATCCGTCCAGTTCTTGTTGTTATGGGCTGTTGTGACGGCTTGGCTCTGCAGCCTCAGGGTTGACTGGGTTTAACCGGTGGCCACTCCAGCCCTGTCACGTTCGAGGTTTCAGGAACAGCTTTGTTGATCTTCGCTTCTGACAGGCCTAACGCTCGGAGGACCGCATACGAATCGTCCGTGCCACCAGTAACACCCGGCATGGTCGGGGTTCGGGAATAGTGGGGAATAGCCGGAGTAGCGTAGCTGTCGCTGCCAGGGAATCGTGCCTGCACATGCGGGTGTTCGAACACCTCATCTGGCGCTAACACCGGTGAAACGCAGGCATCCCGGCCCTCGAAGTGCTTCACCCAGGCGTCCCGGGACCGGCTGGCGAATAGTCGCTCGAACTGCTCGGTCATGGCGGGCCAAGTATCCGGACGCATGTGATCTGGCATTGGTTGCTCAAGGTTCAGCCCCCGCCACAGATTTGTGAAAAATGCGCCTTCCAAAGCCCCGACCGCTAGGTATTTGCCGTCGTTGCAGACGTAGCACCGGTAGAAAGGAGCCTCTCCGGTCAGCAGCCCTTTGCCACGAGATGGCAGCACTGGTTTACCCCAGTCCGGATAGTGCATTGTCATCAGGGAAAGACAGCCATCTACCATGGCGACATCCAGGAACTGGCCTAGTCCCGAGCGCTCCCGCTCCAGCAGGGCTCCGAGAATAGAATAGGCAGCGTAAAGCCCGCCCGCGGCAAAGTCCGCAATAATATTCAGCGGCAGTGCTGGTGGCCCATCGAGCGGGCCCATGGCACCAAGGGCGCCAGAAAGACCAACATAGTTGATGTCGTGGCCTGCCTCCTGAGCGAGTGGACCATCTTGGCCGTAGCCGGTCACCGAGCAGTACACCAGTTTGGGGTTGTCTTGCCTGAGTGCGTCATAGCCGAGGCCCAGGCGATGCATAACACCAGGACGAAAACCTTCCATCAAGACGTCCGCATTGGCAGCCAACAGGCGGAAGGCATCAAGACCTTCTTCGCTTTTCAGGTCAAGGTTTATAAAACGCTTGCCACGTCGGTAGCTGTCAATTGGTAAGCCGGAGCGACCGCCGCCAACAACAATAACCTCTGCCCCCATATCCGCCAGCAACATTGAGCCGTATGGGCCTGGTGCAAGGCGAGTCAGGTCCAGTACCCGCGTGCCTTTCAGGATCGAATTCTGGCCAGTCATATCAGACTCCTCACAGTCACAACTTCAGTCCATGGTTTCTTTCAGCATGGCGAGGAAGTCCTCAGCCGACGCTGGACGCGGATTGGTGGCGGTGGAGTGGTCTTCCTTGGAAAACTGGGCCATATCCTCTAGCACATTGTCGGGCACACCCATTTCGCGAAGATTCTTTGGCATGCCAAGCTCGGCATTCAGACGCTCGAATTCAGCTGGCAGATCGGCATCGGCCGGCAGGCCCATGGCGGCCTTGAGGTGGTCGAATTTGTCACCGCAATGGCTCTGGTTAAAACGCAATACCGGGGGCAGCAATACCGCGTTCAGGGTGCCATGGTGAAGTTTAAGCTCCTTCAGGCCCCCAAGAGCGTGGGACATGGAGTGCACTCCCCCCAAGCCCTTCTGGAATGCCAGCGCGCCTTCCAGAGCCGCAATCATCATTTCACTGCGGGCTTCCATATCGGTTCCGTCGTTGACGGCACGAATCAGATACTTCGAAGCTCGGCGCAGGCCGTCCAGCGCAATGGCATCGGCCGGCGGATTAACCTTGGGACTCAGGTAAGTTTCAACGCAGTGGGCAATGGCGTCCATCCCGGTTGCGGCGGTTAGCCCGGCCGGAAGTGAGCGAGTCAGTTCCGGGTCGCAAATGGCCAAGTCTGGGATCAAGTAAGGAGATAAAAGTCCAAGTTTGCGGCCATCGCGTAGCGTTATCAGGGACGCCCTGCCTACTTCGCTGCCAGTGCCTGCAGTGGTTGGTACTGCCACAAGTGGAACAGTTGGGCCGATTCTGGCAACGCCGCCATTAATCGCTGCATATTGGCGCAGCGGCAGCTCGTGGGTTGCCAGCAACGCAACAGCTTTGGCAAGGTCTATACTGGAACCGCCGCCGACCGCAACAATACTATCGCAATCGTTGCAACGATAGACATGTAAGGCATCTTCTACAGCCGCTTCAGTTGGGTTAGCCGGCGTGCCATCATACATAGCAACGCTGTCCGGAAGCTTGGCAGTTGCCTTTGCCTTATCAAGCAGGCCAGTGGATACCAGGCCAGCATCAGTGATGATCAACGGCTTACTCACATTCAGATTTGCCAGCTCATCATTCAGTGAAGCTATTGCGCCTGCGCCTAAGCGAATATTAGTCAGGTAGTTAATTTGGGCAATCATGGTTTTCGCCTTAATCTGAAAGCATGGCTTTAGCGACGATCAATTTCTGGATCTCGCTGGTTCCTTCGTATATTTGAGTAATTTTCGCGTCCCGCATCATGCGCTCGACGGGGAAATCGGTCAGATAACCGGCACCGCCATGGAGCTGTACGGACTCGGTGGCCACTTTCATCGCAACATTGCTGCAAAATAGCTTGGCCATGGAGGCTAGGGTGCGGGCTTCGGGCTCCTCGTTTTCAACCGCTTGACATGAGCGATACAGCAGTTGGCGGGCAGCTTCGATCTCCGTTGCCAAATCGGCAATAGTGCCGCGGATCATCTGAAAGCGTGCTACCTGCTGACCAAACACTTCCCGCTCCTTCACGTATTTGATGGAGGCATCAAGCGCCCCTTGGGCAATACCAAGCGCCTGAGCTCCGATCAACGGTCGGGTGTAGGCCAGAGAATCAGTGATGTACTGTCGGCCCTCTCTCGAATCACCAAGTAGCCGGTAATCCTCAACACGGCAATCTTCGAAAATCACATCGGCGGTGGGGCTGCCCCTTACACCCATCTTCGATTCCAGCTTGCCAAAGGAGAGGCCAGGGTCAGATTTATGCACTGCGAACACGCCAAAACTGTCTTCACCGGTACGCGCCAGGACCGAGTACCAGTCGGAGCGGGTGGCATTGGTGATGTAGCGTTTCTGGCCATTGATCACCCACTGGCCATCCTTGTATTGGGCGCGAGTGCGAGCACCCCAAACATCAGAGCCGCCGTGAATTTCGGTCAAACAGATGGAGGCAACGGTATTGCCATTGATGGCCGGTTCCATAACCTCTTCGATCAGCTGTGGCGAACCAAATGAGGCTATCGGACCAAGCCCGGCCCAGATCACCATCAGCGTTAATGATGAGGTGGCACAGACACGGGCGATTTCCTCCAAACAAATGCATTGGGCCAATACATCCCCAGACTGACCACCAATACTTTCATCAAAGGGCAGCGCAATCAGTTGTAATTCCTTGAATGCCGCAAGTGCCTCTTCGGGAAATCGCTTTTTTTCGTCAACGTCCGCAGCATGAGGCTGAATTTTGGTCTCGGCCAGACGCCTCACCGCCTTGCGAAACTCTTCGTAATCCTGTCGTTCAAGCATCGTTCTTTCTCCCACGTTTTTTGTTGGTAGTGAGTGCGTGTTTTGACCAATAAAACACATACTATCCGGATGGTCAATATAAATATAAAACCCGATCGGTCGTAAGGTAACTAAATTTTGACGGTTGGAGCCGGTTGGGTACGTTAGCGTCGGTTCTCACTGGGGGAACGCAGGATTTGTTGCGTCGGTAATTGATGCAGACGATTACCAACTTAAATTTGAACTTAACGACTTCGTTTGAATCCCACAATAAATTCGAACAAGTTGCCGGACACGAGATCCCTCTCTGCTTTCCGGATCAATAGACGCCCCAGACCACTTTGATCAATGCCCAGGATGAGTTGGACGTAAACCCTAATGGCGACGCTATTCGCCAGTACGTCACCTAGTCTGAGGTTGTTCTCAGAAGAGCCCATACTGTTTCGCTAAACCTGAATGCTCCGATGATAGAAGCTACACCTGTTCAAAACACTCGCGCTGTAGACAGAAGGGCAGCAACCCGCGACGATGGATGGTAAACTCGGTACCCGTCAATTCCACCTTGCGCCCTCAAAGGTAAGCCGAAAGCTCAATAACCACACCCCTCTTCCTCAAGCTTTGGTAGCTTTTTTCAGGATCATCACCCCTGATCAGTCGAAGGTCGTCTTCAAGATAAACCGGTTGTCTTTTTTTCTCTGCTCGTTTATTCGCTTTCGGTGTAAACGTTGCTGGAGTCTTCTCTTCAAGACTTTTGATATGAGCTACTAACCCAAAAAGGCTCACCTCGGGACGTTCTGCCAGGGCTTACTCTGCGACAATGGGTGCAATGTCCTCACCGATGCCCATTTGAATCAGCAGCGAGATCAGTTGATCCTGCTTTGAGGTTTCAGAATCCTTCAGAACCTCTCCGGGCGAGGCAATGTAAGGAACCTCCTGGAGGGTAGCTTGAGCACGTATCGATTCCCTCGGCACATCGAGGTCCGCATATTGGAGAATCGTTGCCTCACGCCCGCTTCGCAACGCAGCGATCATTGGATGAACCATGGCGAGCTCCTCTTGATAGACCTTGGTTACAAGAGTCTGGTCAATCACTTCCCTCCCGGCGACAACAGCCCGCGCCTGGCTGAGGTAAAAAGGCAACGGCAATGTGCGCGATTCCCTGAGTATACTCCCAGAACAGATCCATCATTTCTTGACTGATGGGAGTTGCGTGCTCAAACCACTGCAGTTTCCATAGCCGTTTGAAAAATCGCTCCCACTCTCCATCAGCGCCCTCATTCTCAGCCCGTGAAAATCGCCCCCAATCCAAGCTACCGAATTGCGCCGCTCGCCTCGCCGACCGCATGGTTGGCTGGAAAAGCTCCAATGCCTTGGGCGTTCCGATGAAAAGCACCGGGACCTTGATAACGTTAGTCAGCGTCACGAAGAAGTTAAGCATCTTGGCAACCCCGCCTGACCGCGATTTTTCCAAATGCTGAATCTCGTCAATAACAAGGACACCCACTGAATGTAAGGCTGAAACGCGGGCGATATCTCCAAGCATGGACTCCGCTGAGGATCGGCTTTTTACATAGAGCGCCTGATAGTCCGTACCCAGCGCGTCATCGACGGCTCGGAAAAAATTGGTGCACAGATTCTTTACCGAACCATCATGAGGGCACTCCACTTTCAGCCAGACCAATTAGGCGTGCTGGTATTCTGGATGATAAAACGCTTGCGGGTAGGTTTTCAGAATTGCCTCTACCGCGGTGGATTTGCCAGTACCGGAACACCCGATAATGGAACTCACGAGGGCTTCATTTCCGGCATTTCGAACGATAGCATTGAAATCTGTATGGGCAACGGCATCCAAGTTGCGGTGATAGTCCGGCACGGCAATATTTCGGCTCAGATAGCCACGACGGATCATTCCAGAAATCATTTGCTCTAGTTGAAGATGGGATTTCGTTGGGTACAGGAACTGATCAAGAATCCTCATCATTGCATGGCGCCGGATATGGGCTGGCAATGCCTTTTCAGCCTCGTCGACTTTTGGGAAACGAGCCAGCATCTTAGCCGTATCCTGTGGTGAATTTATGGGAGGCAGGGCATTAATCAGAGGCTGACCTTCGTATTCACAGATTTCTGCTTGCCTATACTGTGCGAACGGCAGTTTAATCATCATCGTCCTCCAGGAAGGCATCCATATCCGGGTAATCGAGACTGTCGTTTGATTGGGTCTTATTTGAGCGGAACGGCACTACATCCGCTGGACGGTCACGCTTTGATTGATTCTTGGATTTAATTCCGCTGCGATTTCGCTCAACTTCTTTTTCTGTGGCGCGGTTCTGCCGTATGCCCCGAAGTCGCTCAGAGTCAGTAAGGGATGGTTTGCTGGCTTTCTGCCGCTTCTTCGCGTTAGAAACAATCTCCTCAACCGCGGATAGGGCGTCCGGCTTCTGATAATCCTCCTCTTGTTTGGCAGTGGCTTTGGTACGATTCATCTCTTTCACCATTCCAGCGGCCTCCACGAAGCTAATGCCTTTGTATCGCCGGCTTCGGTCCGAAAACTCACATACCCAGTAGTTTTCGAATGTAGAGTCAGGTCTCAGGTAAACAGTGTCAGTCCGTCGCGGGTCAAAAGCGATTTCAACTCTTGAAGGGCGGTTCGGGCGGATCCGATCAAACCAGCCCTGCGCCAACGCCTCTTGACAGGTGTACACAAGTCCTTTGAAGGTGATGCCAACCTGTGACACCGTTCCACTTTCATAGGGCAGGAGATTAATGCGGGCCAAGTCTTCGTCACAGGAGCGAAGCTGGCCGGTGCGGTTTTGAATTCCCCAGTTCCAGAGCTCCCCGGGCCACTGCGGGCAACTCAGTCGGCATATCAGGCGCGAAATCATAACCTTCAACAACATGCTGGGTGTTGTAGATGATGACCAGATTAATCAACATTTGCGTGAATGTCAGAGAGGTTCAGTTCCGCATCCAGCTCGTAGCGCTTCCCGGCACGCTTTTTCCCATTTACAGGCTCAACTACCCCGCCAACATAGGGCCGAAACTTACTTTGAATAGTGTTGAAGAATCGCACACAGATTGCTTTGTCATCACCGCGATAGGCGCGTGAATTGCTCAATTGAATGTTGAATTTGTTAACTAAGACATCCGCTTGTTTGTAAAGAAGCTCACCGCGGTCAGCCATGATGGAGGCGGGAAGGCCGAAGCTTGGCCAGTCTTCTTTACTGATAGCTATTCCATAACCCTGGCAGTACGTTGTTTTATCGCTGAAGGCGTTGCTAAGCGCCACCATCGCAGCAACCCATGAGGGATTTTCGAGGCCCACATACATACCCACAACCATCCGACTAAATACATCTTTGACAAAGTACAAAACCGGACGGCCAATGATGGGAGCAGGATCATCCTCTGCCACCAAGTAGAGATCCGCTATGGTCGCGTCTATTTCATACCGGGCCCCCGGGCCGAAATTGAGATTGCCTGACGTGCTGGTCAACGCCCGTTTATCTTTTTGATAGATGCGGCTTGGAGTCCGCGTCCTTACCACATCAGATTTCTGTAATTCGTTTCATAAAAGTACCGGAATTGCCTCATCGTGGGCATACTTTTCTCTGTTGCGGTGGGATAGCGCGCTTTGAAAAGCCCGACAGCCTTGTCCCTCGCAGCAGCCTAGGGGACCTTTTCGTTGGTCAGATAAAAGCCATCAAGTGCCATTCGAAAAAGCTCCGCAACTTCCTCTGTTACCGGCACCCCCACTCCGGGTGTAATCGTACGTTTTGGGCCAACCTTTTGCTCCACCTCACGTCTGGGACGCCCTTTGGCCCCGCAGTTGTGATAATCCGGTGCCAGGGCATTCGGGGCCATTCCCCTTTGCCAGTAGCGACGAAGCTGTCGGGTGATATATAACCTCGGCTTACCGGTTGATTTAAGGAGTTCATTGATCAGCCGATTGCGCTCGTTCTTAATCAAAAGTGATTGATAGTGTTCCAACAATGGACTGATCGCGGCCCAGGCTTCATCACGCCTTTTAGCGCCAATACTGTCATCGTCAACACCCGGTATCGGGTACGGGTCGGAAATGAAATCATACCCAACCGAACGGAACTCTTCTTCAGACATTGGGAAAGGCCAGGCTTTGTCACTGTCGACGTCGATCAACATCAAATCTGAGAGGTGCTCCAGGACCACACGATACCGCTTGCCTGTCGAAGGATCCCGGAATACACGATTAAGAAGCATTGTTCACCTCGGTGACGAACTCTGGCTCTCTTAGAGCCAGGTCTCCAAATTTTCAGCTGTGAAATGCGTTGTTGAGAGGTGCTTTTATGAAACGGTGGGCCACAGCGTATCGAAAGATACTCAAATGAAATCCGCGATCTACTTCATATTGGTCATCGAGCTTCGCACAAAGCCGTGTGATCTTGGTTCGCGGACGCGACTGAAGCCGATAGAAAAGATCCTACACATCGGAATAATCCACCTCTTGATGTGCCGACATATCCAGGCTTAGATAGGGCTGGATCCACAGAAGGTTTTCCCGCATGCCATCATTGACTTCCCTCTCTGTGAAAATCTTCCATTCCATATCACGAGTTTCCCAGTAGTTTTTTTCAATCTGGAGCTTCTCCATCACTCGCGGCTTGGATAACTCCGACGAAGATTTCACTGCAATCGCTAACCGACTGCCTGACGACAAGTCGACTAATAGGTCCGTTGAAACCACCGTTAAACTGCCATGCATCTGGGGATGACGGATTCCCAGTCGAGCACAGATGTCGAGGGTATCGTCTATCTGCAGGGGGTATTGTTCGCGGATACCCATCGTTTGCTCGAACTGATCGAATACAAGGAACGCCAGCAGTTCTATACCGGACAGCAGATGATGAATCCGGCCCACTGAGGCACTGCGAATTCGAACGCTCTCACCTGAACTGCTGAGCTCATGAACCTTGATGAAAGGTTCATAATCTTTGCCTGATCCCCGACCACGAGTTTTCAGCAATTTCTCGTGTTTTGGATCAAGCGGTTTGTTGGCATCTGTCATGAAAAAAGCCCCCTGCTATGTTGAGAATAGCTGGGGGCTTGTTTTGATCAAACTTTAATGTCCTCTGACATCTCCAGGCCTACGTATATGCCCGCTACTCAACAGTCACACTTTTCGCCAGGTTGCGTGGCTGATCCACATCGGTACCTTTCAGTACGGCGACGTGATAAGAAAGCAACTGCAATGGCACGGTGTAGACGATCGGAGACGTGATCGGGTGTACCGACGGCAGCGGCATTACGTGGATACCCTCCTGTGGCCGCACGTCCGCTGCCTGGTCGGCAAATACAAACAACTCGCCACCGCGGGCGCGAACTTCTTCCAGGTTGGACTTCAGCTTTTCCAGCAACTCGTTGTTGGGGGCCACGGTGACCACCGGCATCTCCCCGTCTACCAGAGCAAGGGGGCCATGCTTGAGCTCGCCGGCCGGATAGGCTTCGGCATGGATGTAGGAAATTTCCTTGAGCTTCAGTGCACCTTCCAGAGCCACCGGGAACATGGCGCCACGACCCAGGAACAGACTGTGGTTCTTGTCCATGAACGACTTCGACATTTCGGCGATATCGCCATCCAGTGCCAGTACCTGATCCACCTGGCTGGGTAGTAGGCGAATCGCCTCAACAATTTCTGCTTCGCGCGACTCTTCCAGGCCGTTGTGGCGAGCCAGCGCCAGGGTGAAGATCAACAGCGCGGTCAACTGGGTGGTAAACGCCTTGGTGGACGCAACCCCGATTTCCGGGCCGGCCTGGGTCATGATCACCAGGTCAGATTCCCGCACCAGGGAGCTGCCGGGCACGTTGCAAATGGCCATGGCGGCGCGGAAACCGGCCTTTTTCGCCTGGCGCAGGGCAGCCAGAGTGTCGGCGGTTTCGCCGGACTGGGAGATACACAGGAACAGGGTGTCCGGCTGAATCACATGCTTGCGGTAGCGAAACTCGGAGGCCACTTCCACGGAACAGGGCACGCCCGCCAGGTCCTCTATCCAGTAGCGTGCCACCATGCCGGCATGGTAACTGGTGCCACAGGCGATGATCTGAACATGGCGAACGTCTTCCAGCAGGTTGCCAGCCTGGGTACCCAGTGCCTGTTCCAGCACACGGGTGTTGGTAACCCGGCCTTCCGTTGTGGCGCGGATGACCCTCGGCTGCTCATGGATTTCCTTGAGCATGAAGTGGCGATACTCGCCTTTTTCGGCGGCGTCCTGGCTGTGTTCAAAACGGTTAACCGCGCGTTCCACCAGCTGCTTGTTACGATCATGAATCTCAATGTGATCACGACGGATATCGGCGATATCCCCTTCTTCGAGGAACATGAAACGGTCGGTGACAGGCAGTAACGCGAGCTGGTCGGAAGCGATGAAATTCTCGCCTATGCCGACACCTACCACCAACGGACTGCCTTCACGGCACACCACCATATGGTCTGGCTCGTCGGCATGAATCACTGCCAGCGCAAAGGCACCGCGCAAACGTTCAATGGCGGTGCTCACGGCCTCGTAAAGGCTGTTGCTGAGACGGAACTGCTTTTCGATAAGGTGCGCAACGACTTCGGTGTCCGTCTGGGAGGTGAACTCAAACCCCTCGGCTTTCAGTTCTTCCCGTAGCTCCTGGTAGTTCTCGATAATGCCGTTGTGGACAATGGCCAGGCGGTCACCGGACATATGCGGGTGGGCATTGATCTGGGACGGTTCACCGTGGGTTGCCCAGCGGGTATGGGCAATGCCGGCGGCTCCCTCAAGCCCGTTTCCAGTGATGGCATCGGCCAGGGCCGCAACCTTACCCACTTCGCGGGCCCGGTTGATGGCTTGTTTGCCGTCAATTACGGCCATGCCGGCGGAGTCGTAGCCCCGATATTCCAGACGGCGCAGGCCTTCGAGAAGAATTCCCTGAACATCCCTTTCTGATACCGCACCTACAATGCCACACATGTCGCTCTCACCTGTCCGTTGTAAATCGTTTAAATCACTTTTTCGTCGGCCGTTCCCAGCCGGAGATATTGCGCTGGCGAGCTCGTGCGACCGCCAGCTCACTCTCCGCTACATCACGGGTGATGGTAGAGCCCGCACCGATGGTGGACCCAGAGGCAACGCTGACCGGTGCCACCAGTGAAGTGTTGGACCCGACAAACACGTCATCACCAATAACGGTTCTGGACTTGTTCACCCCATCATAATTACAGGTGATGGTTCCTGCACCCACATTTACGTTACGGCCAAGTGAGGTATCGCCAACGTAACTGAGGTGGTTGATCTTGCTACCCTCGCCGACATCGGCTTTCTTGGTTTCGACAAAGTTGCCCACCTTGGTCCTGGCCGCCAGCCGGGTACCCGGCCGGAGACGTGCAAACGGCCCGATACTGGCGCCTGCACCCACATCCGCACCCTCGATCACTGAGTGCGCTTCAATTTTCGCACCAGCCGCAATCTGGCTGTCCCGTATCACACAACCGGGCCCGACGCTGACGCCGTCTGCCAGGGACACCTTGCCTTCAAACACCACGTTAACATCGATCAGGACATCCTGGCCCACCGACAATTCACCACGCACGTCAATACGGGCAGGGTCGGCCAGGGTGGCGCCCTCAGTCATCAAACGGTCCGCTTCCTGACGCTGCACCCAGCGCTCAAGTTCGGCAAGTTGAAGACGGTTGTTAACGCCCTGGACTTCGTATTCGCTGGCAGGCTGGGCAACGGCGATTTCCACACCGCGATCAGCCGCCATGGCAATGATGTCGGTCAGGTAGTACTCACCCTGAGCATTACGATTGGAGAGCTGCGGCAACCAGTCCTTCAAGTGGCGTGACGAGACCGCCAGGATGCCGGTATTTACCTCCCGGATTTGTTTCTGGGCGTCAGTGGCATCCTTCTGTTCCACGATCGCACGCACCTTGCCACTGTCATCCCGCAGGATACGCCCGTAACCATCCGGCGTTTCCAGGTTCACGGTCAACAACGCGAGTGAACGATCACTTACTTGAGAGACCAGGTTCTGGAGCGTTTCAACGTTGGTTAGCGGTACGTCGCCATAGAGAATCAACACCCGAGCCTCATCCGGCAGAGCCGGCAAGGCCTGAGCAACCGCGTGGCCAGTGCCCAGTTGCTGTTCCTGCAGTGCCCAGATGAGATCTTCGGCGGGGGTAATCTGCCGAACCTGCTCCGCACCATGTCCAATGACGCCATGGATACCGGAGGCGCCCAATTGGCGGGCGGTATCAATAACGTGATGGAGCATGGGCTTGCCAGCCACCCGGTGGAGAACTTTCGGCAGCGACGATTTCATTCTTGAACCCTGGCCGGCGGCCAGAATCACAACGTGAAGGGGAGTCATACGATTACCACGCTCCGGATCGGTAGCCAGTTTCAATGCCTGAATACAAAAAAACCGCACCCTTGGTTGCCTGACAACGTTTCGCTGTTCTCAGGCGACTCAGGATGCGGTTTCGGTGATCGGCAGTCCCGAACAGAAATGCTTAACGCATCTTGTTGCGCAGCTGCTGGATGGTGCGAAGCTGGGCAACAGCTTCGGCCAACTCGGCAGCGGCACGGGAATACTCGAACTCACCCGTTTGGTTGGCGAGTGCCTTCTCAGCCTCACGCTGAGCTTCGATCGCCGCTGCTTCGTCCACATCCTTGGCACGGACAGCTGTGTCCGCGAGCAGCGTTACCAGATTCGGCTGAACTTCCAGATAACCACCAGACACGTAGAGGATCTCCTCCTCTCCGCCCTGCTTGATTATACGGATAGGACCCGGCTTAAGCTGGGTCAGCAGCGGCGTATGACCCGGGGCAATACCCAGGTCACCTTCAGAGCCCGCTGCGATCAGCATTTCAACCAATCCGGAATAGATCTTTGTTTCGGCACTTACCACGTCACAATGCACGGTCATACCCATGTTGTTGCCTCTCTGATCGATCCGGAAACAAGCGCTTTAGGCTCAGATTACTTCTTCGCCTTGCTCTTCATTTCCTTCGCTTTCTCGACCGCTTCCTCAATGGTACCAACCATGTAGAACGCCTGCTCAGGCATATCATCATAGTCACCGTTGAGAATGCCCTTAAAGCTGCTGATGGTTTCCTTCAGGGAAACGTACTTACCGGGGGAACCGGTGAAGACTTCAGCAACATGGAACGGCTGGGACAGAAAACGCTCGATCTTACGGGCACGGGCAACGGTCAGCTTGTCTTCTTCTGACAGCTCGTCCATACCCAGGATGGCGATGATGTCTTTCAGCTCCTTGTAGCGCTGCAGATTGGTCTGCACGCCACGAGCCACTTCGTAGTGCTCGTCACCGATGACCAGTGGATCCAGCTGGCGAGAGGTGGAGTCAAGCGGATCGATCGCCGGGTAGATACCCTTGGAGGCGATGTCACGGCTCAGTACCACGGTCGCGTCAAGGTGGGAGAAGGTGGTCGCCGGGGACGGGTCAGTCAAGTCATCCGCCGGTACGTAGACCGCCTGGATAGACGTGATGGAACCGGTCTTGGTCGACGTGATCCGCTCCTGCAGCTCACCCATCTCCTGGGCCAAAGTCGGCTGGTAACCTACCGCGGACGGCATACGGCCGAGCAGGGCTGATACTTCGGTACCCGCCAGGGTGTAACGGTAGATGTTGTCGACGAACAGCAGTACGTCACGACCTTCATCACGAAACTTCTCAGCCATGGTGAGACCGGTCAGGGCCACACGCAGACGGTTTCCGGGAGGCTCGTTCATCTGGCCGTAGACCATCGCTACTTTATCAAGGACGTTGGAGTCCTTCATTTCGTAGTAGAAGTCGTTACCTTCACGAGTCCGCTCACCAACACCGGCGAATACGGAGAGACCGGAGTGCTCTTTCGCGATGTTGTTGATCAGCTCCATCATGTTGACGGTCTTACCAACACCAGCACCACCGAACAGGCCAACCTTACCACCCTTGGCGAACGGGCAGATCAGGTCGATAACCTTGATGCCGGTTTCCAGCAGGTCGGCAGATGCAGACTGATCTGCATAGCCCGGTGCCTTGCGGTGAATTGCCCAGCGCTCGTCTTCGCCGATCTCGCCCTGTTCGTCGATCGGACGACCCAGAACATCCATGATACGGCCCAGAGTCTGGGTGCCAACCGGTACCGAAATGGCCTTACCGGTGTTGTCTGCTTTCAGGCCTCGCTTGAGACCCTCGGTGCTGCCCATGGCGATGGTACGAACAATGCCGTCGCCCAGCTGCTGCTGGACTTCCAGAGTTGTTTCGCCACCTTCAAGCAGCAGTGCGTCATATACGTTGGGTACGGAGTCACGTGGGAATTCCACGTCGATAACCGCGCCAATGATCTGAACGATGTGTCCGCTACTCATGCTCGGTTCCTCGTTATCTAGATAGTCAATAAAACCAGTTGGATTGTTGGCGGATCAGACCGAAGCCGCGCCGCTGACAATCTCCGAAATCTCTTGGGTGATGGCTGCCTGACGCGCCTTGTTGTACGCCAACTGAAGCTCGTCGATGATGCCACCGGCGTTATCAGTTGCGCTCTTCATGGCGATCATACGGGCGGCCTGTTCACATGCCAGATTTTCTACCACACCCTGGTACACCTGGGATTCAATGTAACGTGGCAGAAGGCCATCGAGGATCTGCCTGGCATCGGGCTCGTAGAGATAATCCCACTGGTTCTTGATCTCTTCCTCGTCTTCCCCCGGAGGCAGCGGCAGAATCTGCTCCACCTGCGGGGTCTGGGTCATGGTGTTCTCGAACTCGTTGCTGACCAGGTAAAGACGGTCGATCTTGCCTTCCGAGAACGCGTCCAGCATGACTTTGACGTTGCCGATGAGTTTGTCAGAGCTCGGGCTGTCCCCCAGATGGGTCAGCGCCGCAACGACGTTACCGCCGTAGCTCCTGAAGAAAGAAGCACCTTTCTGCCCGATGGCGCACAGATCAGCCTCTACCCCTTTCTCCTTCCACGCTCGCATGTCACGGACAAGCGCTTTGAACAGGTTGATGTTCAGACCACCGCACAGGCCTCGATCCGTAGACACCACCACATAGCCCACGCGCTTTACTTCACGCTCGACCATGAACGGGTGCTTGTACTGGACGTTCGCCTTGGCAATGTGCCCAATAACCTGACGCATCTTTTCCGCATAAGGGCGTGTCGCCTTCATGCGTTCCTGAGCCTTACGCATCTTGCTCGCCGCGACCATTTCCATGGCGCTGGTGATCTTCTGCGTGCTCTTGATGCTGGATATCTGGTTACGTATTTCTTTTCCGACGGCCATAACTCACTGCCTTCTCAAGTTAGACACTCATTGCTCTAAAATCGGCCTGCAACACGTTGCAGGCCCATTCGTTACCAGCTCTGAGTGGTCTTGAATTTCTCAAGTGCAGCTTTCAGGCTCGCGGCGATTTCATCGTTGTAATCGCCTTTCTCGTTGATCTTGTCGAGAAGTTCTTTCTGCTCGGACCGCATCCAGTCCAGCATCAGTGCTTCGAACTTCACTACATTGTCGACATCAACGTCGTCCAGGAAGCCTTCGTTGGCTGCGAACAGAACCGTACCCATTTCAGCCACGGACATCGGGCTGTACTGGTTCTGCTTCATCAGTTCGGTTACCCGCTGACCGTGTTCAAGCTGCTTACGGGTCGCTTCGTCAAGATCGGAAGCGAACTGTGCGAAAGCGGCCAGTTCACGATACTGGGCCAGCGCCAGACGGATGTTACCGCCAAGCTTCTTCATGATCTTGGTCTGGGCTGAACCACCCACCCGCGATACCGAGACACCCGCGTTCATCGCCGGACGAATACCGGAGTTGAACAGGTTGGTCTCCAGGAAGATCTGGCCGTCGGTGATCGAGATCACGTTGGTCGGTACGAACGCGGAAACGTCGCCGGCCTGGGTCTCGATGATCGGCAGAGCCGTCAGGGAACCGGTCTGGCCCTTCACTTCGCCGTTGGTCAGTTTTTCAACTTCCTCGGCGTTGATCCGGGACGCACGCTCCAGCAGACGGGAGTGCAGGTAGAAAACGTCACCCGGGTATGCTTCACGGCCCGGCGGACGACGCAGCAGCAGGGAGATCTGGCGATAGGCCACAGCCTGCTTGGACAGATCATCATAGATGATCAGGGCGTCTTCACCGCGGTCACGGAAGTATTCACCCATGGACGTGCCGGAGTAGGGTGCCAGGAACTGCATCGCTGCAGGATCGGCGGCGCCGGCGGCAACTACGATGGTGTGATCCATAGCGCCATGCTCTTCCAGCTTGCGCACAACCGCGGCAATGGAAGACTGCTTCTGGCCAACTGCCACGTAGATACACTTGATGCCGGAATCTTTCTGGTTAATGATCGCGTCGATGGCGACGGCGGTCTTACCGATCTGGCGGTCACCGATGATCAGCTCACGCTGGCCACGACCGATTGGCACCATGGTGTCAATGGCTTTCAGACCGGTCTGGACCGGCTCATCAACGGATTGACGAGCGATAACACCGGGAGCCACTTTCTCGACCGGTGAGGTCAGATCGGTGCCCAGTTCGCCTTTGCCATCGACGGGATTACCCAAGCCATCAACCACACGGCCCATCAGTTCCGGACCCACCGGTACTTCCAGGATGCGGCCGGTGCAACGAACCTTCTGGCCTTCCGCCAGGTCTTCGTAGTCACCCAGTACAACCGCGCCCACGGAGTCACGCTCCAGGTTCAGGGCCATACCGAATATGCCGTTGGCAAATTCAATCATCTCACCGTACATAACGTCGGCGAGACCGTGGATCAGTACGATACCGTCAGAAACGGAGAGGATCGTACCTTCGTTCTTTGCATCGGAAGAAATATCGAGCTTTTCGATTCTCTTCTTGATGATGTCACTGATCTCGGATGGATTCAGTTGCTGCATGCCTTTATCCTCAAACCTTGTGCTGAAATCAGGAGCCCAGAGCGTCGGCCAGTTTGGTCAGCTTTCCGCGTACAGATGCGTCAATCACCATGTCGCCGGTGCGTACAATCACACCACCGATCAAAGACTTGTCCATTGACGCTGCGAGTGACACTTGGCGCTCGAGTTTGGTCGACAGTGCCTGGGCGAGCTTCTGCTGTTGTTCGTCCGTCAGCTCATATGCCGAGGTGACTTCAATATCAACAGTACGCTCAAAGTCAGCCCGGTACGTGTTGAAGAGCGCTGCAATTTCGGGCAGAAGACTCAACCGGCGATTGGCCGCCAGAATCATTAAGAAATTGCGAACCGACTCTGTGACGTTGTCTCCAACGCACTCCAGAATCATGTCTGCCTTCTTCTGCTCTTCGGTGCCTGGACTGGCGAGAAGCTGTCGAATGTCTTCGTTGGCTGTAATCTGCCCGGCAACGGTTAGCACTTCAGACCATTCAGCCAGTTGCTTCTGGTCCTGAGCGGCCGAAAATGCTGCCTTTGCGTAGGGGCGGGCCAGCGTTCTCAGTTGTGCCATGATGAACCTCGTCGTTTAGAGTTCTGCTGCCAGCTTGTCCAGCATCTCACTGTGCTTGTTGGCATCGACAGAGGTTTCCAGGATCTTCTCAGCACCAGCAACCGCGATGGCGGCGATTTCCGCACGCAACGCGTCACGAGCCTGATTGCGCTCCTGCTCAATTTCGGCCTTGGCCTGCTCAATCAGCTTCTGGCCTTCCTTGCGGGCATCGTCTTTCGATGCTTCCACAATCTGGGCCGCACGCTTGTTGGCCTGTTCGATCAGGCCAGCCGCTTGCTGCTTGGCTTCACGCAGTTCCTGAGCTGACTTTTCCTGAGCCAGTTCCAGATCGCGCGCAGCGCGGTCTGAGGCAGCCAGTCCGTCAGCGATCTTCTTTTGACGCTCCTGCAGTGCGGCCATAATCGGCGGCCACACATATTTCATGCAGAACACGACAAAGATAAAGAACGCGATGGCTTGACCAATCATCGTCAAATTAATGTTCACGTCTTCACCTCTCGCCTGTTGTGTAAAGAATCATCAGACCGGGAAGTTCCCCGGCGGCGACTCGATTAACCGGCGATCTGGCCGACAAACGGGTTGGCGAAAGTGAAGAACAGAGCGATACCAACACCGATCATGGTTACGGCGTCCAGCAGGCCTGCAACGATGAACATTTTAACCTGCAGCATCGGGGTCATTTCCGGCTGACGCGCGGCGCCTTCCAGGAATTTGCCACCGAGGATACCAAAGCCGATAGCAGTACCCAGGGCACCCAGGCCGATCAGCAGTGCAACGGCAATCGCGGTCATTCCAACTACAGTTTCCATGATAACTCCCAGTTTTCAGTTAGGTTTTCAGTTTAAGGGTTTCGGTTTTCAAACTACGGTTTAATGGTTCCGATCAATGACTGTCTTCATGAGCCATGCTCAGGTAAACAATCGTCAGCATCATAAAGATGAACGCCTGCAGCGTGATGATCAGAATGTGGAAAATGGCCCAGGGTACCGACAGCGCCCACTGTGCCCAGAATGGCAGCAGGGCGATCAGGATAAAGATCAGCTCACCGGCGTAGAGGTTACCGAACAGACGCAGTGCCAGTGAAATGGGCTTGGCCAGCAGGCTCACGCCTTCCAGCAGCAGGTTGACCGGTACCAGCAGTACTTTGAGAAAGAAGTTGTCGGAAGAGAACGGGTGCAGGGTCAGCTCGCCGACAAAACCACCAACACCTTTGACCTTGATGCTGTAGTAGATAATCAGGAAGAACACGGAGAGCGACATGCCCAGTGTGACGTTAACGTCCGTGGTCGGCACCACCTTCATGTATTCCAGACCCATCATGTGGAACAGCTGGGGCAGGAAGTCTACCGGCACCAGATCCATCAGGTTCATCAGGAAGACCCAGCAGAAGATGGTCAGCGACAGGGGTGCAATCACCTTGTTTCGGCCGTGGAAGGTCTCCTTCACGCTGGTATCAACAAACTCGATCAGGATTTCAACGAAGTTCTGAAGGCCGCTGGGCTGACCAGAGGTAGCACGCTTGGCCGCCATGCGAAACAGGATCAGGAACAGGGCGCCCAGTGCAACAGCCCATCCAAGAGAATCCACGTGAACGGCCCAGAATCCCATATCGGAGGCTTCCCGGGCATTATGGGCCATGGTCCAGCCCGCTTCTGACATCACCGAACCGTCCGCACGCTCGTAACCGGCCGGAAGTTTACCGTAGGTGAGGTTCTGGAGGTGGTGCTGGATATACTCTGATGCGCTGCCTGCCATAACGTTCTCTCAGGTCCTGTTAGCTTCGCTGCGTTCTGCGGCCCGCTAGGAGCGGAGTCAACCAATTGGTGACCAACATGATCGCAAATGATAAAAAAAGTGCCGCTATATCAAGCGACGGAATCCATTTGAACACCATCGTAAACAGGATGGCGCACAGGATGAGCTTGCCGGCCTCACCCTGGTAAAAAGAACTCATGATCTGCCTGGCAGACCGCGCGCCGGAGTAGCGGAAAGCCTTGAAGGCAAAATAACCGTGGGGCAGAAGAAAAATAAGCCCCCCAAACAGTGCTGAATAACCGGCCACCTGGCTTTTAAAGAGGAATGCCAGACTGACGACGACCAATACCACACTTTCTATTACAAACCATCGTGCGATGGGCGGACGCTGTATGCCACCCTGTTCAGCCTTCGTCATGGTATTTCCCGGTTGCCACACCGCTTTGGTTCGGTGCCGTTTATTAATTAGACAATCGCACCGATACAAGCGCCGCAGATTATATGTGTTCAATCTACACGAATCAACAAAACCGGAACGGTCGCTCCGCCCCGAAACACGCAGAAAAACTGGCGTTGGGGGGCATGAGGGACACAAATAGACACCAACATGAAGGGGCAGCACTATATGTAGTGGTACCTAGTCAAAACTGACCTTTGGTACCCCGCCGTTGGTCGCAGAGTGCCAACACTAAATTGTTAACAGTGGCGCTATGGAAATCCTGCCAGGGACGTTACTTGATATGGCCCAGAATGCCATCCAGTTCGTCGAGGGAGGTGTATTCGATCACCAGCTTGCCCTTGCCGCGCTGGCCATGGTCAATCGACACCCGGGCACCGAGTCGCTCGGCCAGGTCGTCCTGCAGGGCACGGATGTTCGGATCCACTTCACCCTTGGCTTTCTTGCGGTTCGGCGATTCCTGTTGCACCCGGCGAACCAGGGCTTCCGTCTGCCGCACTGACAGGGATTTCGCGACCACCTGTCGCGCCACCTGCATCTGCTGCTCGGGTTGAAGCGTAAGCATGGCCCGACCATGACCCATTTCCAGATCACCGTGCTCCAGCATGACACGAACGTCTTCCGACAGGCTGATCAGCCGCAGCAGGTTGGTGATGGTGGTACGGGACTTACCCACCGCTTCCGCGACCTGAGCCTGGGTCAGGCCGAACTCATCCTGCAGGCGTTGTAGCGCAAAGGCTTCTTCGATGGGATTGAGGTTCTCGCGCTGGATATTCTCAATCAGCGCCATGGCGATAGCGGCATCATCCGGCACGTCGCGGATAATGGCGGGAATGCGGTCGAGCTCGGCCATCTGGGTGGCTCGCCAGCGGCGCTCGCCGGCGATCAGCTCAAAGCGGCCTTCGGCAATCGGACGCACCACCACGGGCTGCATCACGCCCTGCTGGCGAATGGAGTCAGCCAGTTCCTGCAGGGCCGCCGGATCCATGTCACGGCGAGGCTGGAACCGGCCACGCTGGATCAGGTCGATCGGAACTTCCCGGAGCTCACCATCGTGATCCTTCAGTTCCTGGTCCAGGTTGACCCTGGAGCCCTGCAACAGAGCGCCCAGTCCGCGCTCACCCAGTCCTCGTTTCTTCGCCGCCATGGTGTTTGTCATTCTTCCCGATGAAATATCTGTGTGCAAAGGAGAGGTAGTTTACACGGCAACAGCCGCGGATGTCTTTTGCGATCCATGCCGGCGTACCATCTCACCAGCCAGGGCCAGATAGGCCACCGCGCCCTTGGACGCGCGGTCGTATTTCAGGGCCGGCATACCATAGCTGGGGGCCTCCGCCAGCCTCACGTTGCGGGGGATCACCGCGCGGTAGACCTTGTCACCGAAAAACTCGTTGAGCTGACTGGACACATCCAGAGTCAGGCTGTTGCGGGGGTCATACATGGTGCGCAGGATGCCTTCCACCTGCAGATCCGGGTTGACGGTCTCCTGAATCTGCTCAACCGTGTTCATCAAGGCCGCCAGACCTTCCAGGGCATAGTATTCGCACTGCATGGGAATCAGCACCGTATCCGCCGCTGACAGCGCATTGACGGTCAGCAGGCTGAGGGACGGCGGGCAGTCGATCAGGATGTAGTCGTAGTTCTCCCGAACCTTGTTCAGGGCCAGGCGCAGACGATGCTCGCGGCCGATTTCGTTCATCAGCTCCACTTCGGCGGCGGTCAGGTCGCCGTTAGCCGGCAATATGTCAAACCCAGAGACTTCGGCCCGGAAAATCACCTCGGCTGCCGTTGCCCGTTTGGTGAGCATGTCGTAGCCGGAGAGCTCCAGGGCATTCTTATCCACACCACTGCCCATGGTGGCGTTGCCCTGGGGGTCCATATCCACCAGTAACACGCGGCGCTTGGTTGCGGCCAATGACGCAGCCAGGTTGACGCAGGTGGTGGTTTTACCCACACCGCCTTTTTGATTGGTCACTGCAATCACACGCGCCATGACTCGCCTCCTGTCGTGAAATTCTGATGGCTGGAATCCCGACCGATCACCAGCAGGTGCCGGTCGCCGTCCGAGCCAGGTACCGATAATGACTGTCGGGATGTTACCTGCCAACCCACTGGCAGGGCAGCCACCTCATCATCCGGAAACTGGCCTTTCATGGCAAGGAACTCGCCCTCATCCGCAAGCAGATGCCCGCACCAGTTGACGAGGTTATCCAGTGCCGTAAACGCTCGACTGCTGATCTGCTGGTATCGGATCGCGGGATCACAGCTTTCAGCCCGGCCGTGAATGATCTCCACATTCTTCAGGCCGAGTTCCAGCACACACTGGGTCAGGAAGCGGGTTTTCTTGCTGTTGCTGTCCAGTAGGGTAAAACGCCTTTCGGGCAACGTGATTGCGAGGGGGATGCCAGGCAACCCTCCTCCGGCGCCAACATCCAGCAGATGGTCCGCGGTAACAAATGGCAGGATACTGAGGCTGTCCAACAACTGGCGCGACACCATCTGTCGTGGCTCCCGTACAGCCGTCAGGTTATAGGCCCGGTTCCACTTATTCAGCAGGGCCAGAAACGCCAGCAACTGTTGCTGGCTGGCGCTGTCCAGTTCCAGGTTGAGGTCAGCCAGGCCCTGGGTGAGCTGGCGTTGCCAGAGTGCGTCGCTCATGGGCGCACTCAGGCGGATTGCTTGCGCAGCAGGTCGCGCTTCTTGAGATGCACCAGCACCTGGGAAATGGCGGCCGGGGTCACGCCCTGGATGCGTGAGGCCTGGGCCACGGTTTCCGGCCGTACTTCCTTGAGCTTCTGCTTGATCTCATTGGACAGGCCACCAATGGCATCAAAATCAATATCATCCGGTAAACGGGTATTTTCATTCCGGCGCAGACGCTCGATTTCGTCCGCCTGGCGGGAGATATAACCCTCATACTTGATCTCGATTTCCACCTGATCCGCCACCGCCGGGTCGTCTGCTTGGCCTTCGGCCATGTCAGCAATGTGGCGATAGTTGATTTCCGGGCGCCGCAGCAGCTCTGCGAGTGTCTGGTCTCGGTTCATGGGCTGACGCAGGTGGCTGTTGGCGGCGTCGCCGCCAGATGTTCCCGGATGAATGCGCGTGGTTTCCAGGCGCTGACGTTCTGCGGCGATGGCTTCGCGCTTGCTGTTAAAGGCCTGCCAACGCTGGTCATCCACCAACCCGAGCTTGTGGCCGGTTTCCGTCAGGCGAAGGTCGGCGTTGTCCTCCCGCAGGATCAGCCGGTATTCAGCACGGCTGGTAAACATACGGTACGGCTCGGAGGTACCCATGGTGATCAGGTCGTCCACCAGAACGCCGAGGTAGGCTTCGTCACGGCGGGGGTACCATTCGTCCTTGTCCTGAGCACGCAATGCCGCGTTGATACCTGCGAGAAGGCCCTGGGCACCGGCTTCTTCATAACCGGTAGTGCCATTGATCTGGCCCGCAAAGTACAGGCCCTGGATGAACTTGGTTTCCAGCGTGTGGCGCAGATCCTGTGGGTTCAGGAAGTCGTACTCGATGGCGTAGCCAGGCCGCGTAATGTGGGCATTCTCGAAGCCGGGAATGGTGCGCACAGCCGCCAACTGAATATCGAACGGCAGACTGGTGGAGATACCATTGGGGTACAGCTCATTCGTCGTCAGCCCTTCCGGCTCCACGAAAATCTGGTGCGAGTCCTTGTCGGCAAACCGGTTGACCTTGTCCTCGATGGACGGGCAATAGCGAGGCCCGATGCCTTCGATGTTACCGGCAAACATGGGCGACCGGTCAAAGCCACTGCGAATGATGTCGTGGGTTTGTTCGGTGGTGCGGGTAACGTAGCAACAGACCTGTTCAGGATGCTGGTTGCGGGAACCCAGGAAGGACATCACCGGCGCCGGGTCATCACCCCATTGCTCCTGCATCACGGAGAAATCCACGCTGCGGGCATCGATACGGGGTGGGGTGCCGGTTTTCAAGCGCCCGACGTTGAACGGCAGTTCCCGCAGACGCTGTGCCAGCGCATTGGCCGGTGCGTCACCGGCACGGCCACCGGAATGCTGCTGCATGCCGATGTGGATAACACCGCCAAGGAAGGTTCCGGTGGTCAGCACCACCGTGGGCGCGCGAAAACGGATGCCCGACTGGGTCACCACGCCGGTGATGCGCTCACCATCCACAATCAGGTCGTCAGCAGCCTGCTGGAACAGCGTCAGGTTGGGCTGGTTCTCGAGGATTTCGCGGATCGCCGCCTTGTACAGCACCCGGTCTGCCTGGGCGCGGGTGGCTCGTACTGCCGGTCCCTTGCGCGAGTTGAGCACGCGGAACTGGATGCCCGCCTTGTCAGTCGCCATCGCCATGGCGCCGCCGAGAGCATCGATTTCCTTGACCAGATGACTCTTGCCGATGCCGCCAATGGCGGGGTTGCAGGACATCTGACCCAGGGTCTCGATGTTGTGGGTCAGCAGCAGGGTCTGGGAGCCCATGCGTGCAGCCGCCAGAGCGGCTTCAGTGCCGGCATGGCCACCACCAATGACTATGACATCGAAACGGGTCGGATAATCCACAACATCACCTCGGCAAACGGGGACTCAGAAAAATTCTCGGTATCAGGAAACTGCCTGAAAATCAGGGCGGGGAGTATAACGTCTCACCCGGTAAATTGCAGTCAGAATGTGCAAATTTTAACCAGACAGGCGGGTTATCGAAAGACCCCGAGCGCTACCTACCCGATACACGCGGTTTCACGCAGGGTTTCACGAATAGTGGATAACCGAAATCTGACAGATATCAGCGGCTTGTAGACACCTTCTCAGAAAACTTTTCAAGAAAGTTATCCACATATCAGATGTGCCCTATAACGCCTTATTATTCAGCCTAACTATTTGTTTTAAATAACTTATTTTTGTTCTAACCAAAGCTTATCCGAAGGTTATCCAATAAATTATCCACAGCTTGGTGCTGCCTGCGGTCGTCAGAACTGATCCATCTCTTTCGATTGCGGGGCGGCCGTCATGCCGCGACCACCAGGAGACTGGCTGGCCTGTTGTTCAAGCTCCAGTGCAATCGCGTTGGTGGATTTGGCAAACCGTGCCAACAGGTTGTACAGCACCGGAATAATAAAAAGGGTCAGGGTGGTGGCGAACACCAGCCCGCCGAGGATCACGATACCGATCGACGCCCGGCTTTCCGCCCCCGCGCCCGTTGCGAGCACCAAAGGCACGGCACCGAAGACCGTGGATATGGTGGTCATCAACACCGGCCGGAAGCGCAGGCTGGCACCTTCCAAAATCGCGTCCCTCACTTCATAGCCCTTATCCCGGAGCTGGTTGGCAAACTCGACAATCAATATGCCGTTCTTCGCCATCAACCCCAGCAACATGATGATGCCGATCTGGCTGTAGATATTCAGGCTGATGCCGGCCCACCACAGGCCCAGCAGGGCTCCGGTAACCGCCAATGGGACCGACAGCATGATGATCAGCGGGTGAATCCAGCTTTCGAACTGGGCAGCCAGCACCAGGAAGACAATCACGAATGCCAGGCCAAAAGTGACGTAGATCGCCGACGACGATTCCTGGAATTCCCGCGATAGCCCTTTGTAGCTTACCCTCGCCTCCGGCGGCAGGTTATCCACAGCCAGGTTGTTCAGATACGTCAGTGCCGCCCCAAGATCATAGCCATCGGCCAGGGAGGCACTGATGACAACCGCCGGCAAGCGGTCGATGCGTCTCAGGTCGGGATTGGCGCCGATCTCCTCCACCGACACCAGCGCCTGGAGAGGGATCAGGGTGCCTCCCTCACGGGGGCGCAGGAAAATCTGCCCCAGGTCCGACGGCGTTGCCCGGTCAGCGTCCGCGGCCTGGAGGATGACATCGTATTCGCGTCCGCGGTCCAGGTAGGTGGTGACTTGCCGTGATGCCAGCATGGTCTGCAGTGTCAGGCCCACATCTTCGATGGTGACATCCAGGTCCGCGGCGCGCTCCCGGTCGATGGACACACGCAGTTCGGGGCGGGTCAGTTCGAAATCAGTGTCCAGATTCAGCAGGTTCGGGTTGTCCTTCGCCCGCTCGACGATTTCCTCGCTCCAGGCCTGCACACTTTCGTAATCCGGCCCGGCCACTACGAATTCCACTGGTTGATCAAAGCCGCGCTGCCCAAGCCCCGGTGGGTTCACCGCAATCGCGCGAATACCTGTGACCTGGCTAAGCTTGCCTCGCAGCTCGCTGGTGATCTGCTGTTGTTTGATCTCACGGTCTTCCCAGGGCACCAGGCCCATGATCATGAACGCGTTGTCCTCTTCGTCGCGGAAGCCCACGATCGACAACAACCGATTGGAGACACCGTCTTCCAGATAGGGCAACAGTTCCTGCTCCGCCTGACGCACGTAATGATCGGTGAACTCGACCGTCGAGCCCCGGGGGGCACTGGTCGGCATGATGATCACGCCCCGGTCTTCCGTAGGCGCCAACTCCTGCGGCAATCTTGGAAAAATCGCTGTGGCAACGATAAGCCCGACAAGCCCAAGTCCCAGCAACAATCCGGGCTGGTTGAGGGCGAATCGGAGCATGCGTTCGTAACCATGGGTCAGGCCATTGAGCACTTTTTCACTGGCCGCCCACAAGCGATGTCCTTCCGCCGATTCCGGGCTGTGTCGCAACCATTTTGAACACAGCATGGGCGCCAGGGTGAGCGCCACCAGGCTGGACACCACCACCGCCGCCGCCAGGGTGAAGCCAAACTCGGCAAACAGTCGCCCGATGTTGCCGCCCATAAACGAAATCGGCACAAACACCGCCACCAGGGTGAGCGTGGTGGCAATAACGGCAAAGGCCACCTGCTTGGCGCCGCGATAGGACGCCAGCAGTGGCGGTTCGCCCTCATCGATCCGGCGCTGGATGTTTTCCAGCATGACGATGGCGTCGTCCACCACCAGACCAATGGCCAGAATGACTGCAAGCAGGGTCAGTACGTTGATGGAGAAACCGAGGAAGCCCAGCCCGATAAAGGCGCCGATAACCGCCACCGGGATGGTCACCGCCGGTATCAAGGTAGCCCGCCAGGACCGCAGGAACAGGAAGATCACCAGAATGACCAGGGACACCGCAATGGCGAGCGTAAACACCACTTCCTTGATCGACGCGCGGATGAATATCGACTCGTCGTAGCTTTCGGCAATAGTCACTTCCGGGGGCAGGGTCTCGCGTATCTTCTCCAGCTCCGCACGCACGGCATCGGACACCGCCACCGTGTTGGCCTTGGATTGACGAATGATGCCCATGCCGATTGCAGTCTTGCCGTTGGCCCGCAGTCGGCTGACATCGGACTCAACCCCCATCTGGACATTGGCCACCTCGCCGAGGCGCAGAAGATCATTGCCGTCGCGACGAATCACCAGATCACGGAACTGCTCCACATTGGTGAGCCGGCCTTCCGCACGCACCGTGAAGTTACGGGTGGAAGAGTCCACCGAGCCGGCGGGCAGTTCAACGTTATTGGCCCTCAGTGAGCGCTCGACTTCGGCCACGGTGATATCCCGCGCGGCCAACCGTTCACGGTCCAGCCAGACCCGGATGGCGTAGCGCCGCTCACCACCAATGCGTACGTCGGCAACGCCATCCAGCACGGACAGTCGGTCGGCAAGCACCCGTTCGGCAAAATCGCTCAATTCCGCACTGTCCCAGATGTCACTGCGCAAGGTCACCCACATCATCGGGCGGGCGTCCGAGTCGGCCTTCTGGACGACCGGCGCCTCAGCCTCTTCGGGCAGCTGATCGGCAATGCGGGACACGGCATCGCGCACATCGTTGGCGGCGATGTCGACGTTGCGGGAAATGGTAAATTCGATACTGGTTCGGGATTCGCCCTGTTCGGTGGAGGACTCAATGGAGCGAATACCTTCAATCCCGCTGATAGCCCCTTCAACCACCTGAGTGATCTGGGTGTCCACCACTTCGGCGGCGGCGCCGATGTAATCCGTGGAAATGGACACCACGGGTGGGTCAATGTCCGGATACTCCCGCACAGGAAGCCCCAGCAACGCCGCCAACCCGAAAACTACAATAAGAAGACTGAGAACCGTCGCAAAGACAGGGCGTTTGATGGAGACATCAGACAGGATCACGGTTCAGGACTCCAGGGAGTTGGCAAAGCGGTTGTCGGGAATCACGTTTTCCCCTTCCACCACACTGATCCTGTCGCCACTGCTCAATCTGTCCTGGCCGGTTACAATCACCTGCTCGTCCAGCGACAGTCCGTCAACGATTTCCACCAGGCCAGGCATCCGGGACCCCAGGGTCACCGAAACCCGTCGGGCGATACCGTCTTCGGCCACGAACACATACTTCTCGTCACCGCGAATCATTACTGCCTGCTCGGGAATGACCAGGGATTCCCGTTCGCGGAGTGTCAGCGTGGCCAACATGAACTGCCCAGGCCGGAGCTTGCCATCGGGATTGTCGATCAGCGCCCTGACCGGCAGTGTTCGGCTCAGTTCATCAATTCGCGTGCCCAACTCCACCAGTTCACCGCCAAAGGTTTCCCCGGTATAGGCCGGCGACGTGCCCCGCACGGTCTGGCCAGTGTGAATCTGGCCGAGGAAACGCTCGGGGATTGCGAACCCCAGTTCCATCCTGGTGGTGGAATCCAGGGTGGCCACCGACGTGCCTGCACCGAGATAAGTTCCCAGGCTGATATCGGAAAGGCCAATAACCCCGGCAAACGGCGCTTCAATACGGTGGTTGTCGAGGCGGGTGCGGGCCGCCTCGCGCTGAGCTTCCGCCACATCGACAGCGGTGCGCAATTCATCCACCTGGGACTGGGATATGCTGTTGTTGGCCTGGAGTTTCCGGGCGCGATCGTACTGGCGACGGGCGTCGGAGAGGGTGGCTTCCGCCACCTGCAGATCGGCGCTGGCCTGACGATCATCGAGCCGCAGCAACAGGTCACCGGACTGGACCCGCTTTCCCGCATCGAGGTTCATTTCAACGACACGACCGCTGACTTCGGTGGTCAGTTCCACCTGATCCCGGGCCCGAAGGCTACCCACCGCCCTGACGGTGTCACTGACCAGCTCCATTTCGGGGGTGACCGTATTCACCTTGCTGGCAGGGCGTTCCCGCTGGGCGTCCGCCGCCTGCTCCCCGGTCAGATGCTGCCAGGAGAATGCCCCCCCGGCGGCCAAAGCCACGAGTACCAGAGCGATCAACCATTGCTTAACCATAATTGCATTATCCGTCTGCTTGATTGTGCCCCAACAACCGGCTGAAGGTTCGACATGGGCTATCGTTTGCTGATCACCAGCACGATCTCCCCGACTTCTATCCCCCATTTCGTCATGGTGGTCTGGTTAATCAGGGTGTCCGGTGTAATCAGGTACATCCAGTCATCCATGCGGACATCAATGGTGCCGTCGCCATAGGACACCCGCAGGACATAATTCATATTAATGGCATTGCCTTGCCAACGCATGGTGCCCGGCTCCACCACATCACCGGCATCGGCGTGCAATGCACCGTTGTCGGGTGTCAGCGTCCATACCCGGGTCTGGACTTCGCCGTCGTCGAAGCGGAACTCCTCATTCAGAGTGCCGATGCCGGTGCTGTCCCAACTGGCGGAAATGTCCGCATCGAAAGTGCGAATCACTTCGCCCGAGAAATCCTTGACCACACCCCGGGCAGAAAGTTCGCCGGTAAAAAATTCCTGGGGCGTCAACACCGGCCCGCGGTCACTGTAATCCTCAAGCGACGGCCCGGCACAGCCCGCAAGCAACACTGTCGCCAACAATAACCAGAGACAGCGGGGCAGACCAGTGATCCTGTTGGTCCCAATCGATATTTGCATGATATTTACACTCCCCTGGCGATTCAGAACGGATGGTCGGTCCTTCAAATACGCCTATAGCGTTGTTATCGATCATTAGGCAACGTCGACATCCATGCTCGCGTCATTTCAGCCAATTGTCCTTTCTGACAGGGGGCATGGCGGTTTCCGTCAATGGCAGGTCGCCGGCAATGCCGTAAAACATCGGGCAATGGAAACAGAACCACAGAGGTATTTGCTATGCCGGTGTACAAGGCACCCCTACGCGACATGAAGTTCCTGCTCAACGAGGTTTTCGACTACCCGGGGCACTACACACGATTGAAAACCGGTGAGAACGCCACTCCTGATATCGTCGATGCGATACTCAACGAATGCGGCAAATTCTGCGAAGAAGTCTTGAGCCCGCTCTACCAGAGCGGCGACGAGGAAGGCTGCAAACTGGATAACGGCGAAGTCATCACCCCCAAAGGCTATCGTGAAGCCTATCAACAGTACGCGCAGGGCGGATGGCAGGGCCTGTCTGCACCGGAGGAGTACGGCGGGCAGGGACTGCCGGCCTCCATGGGCCTGTTCAAGCAGGAGATGATGGGTACCGCCAACTGGTCCTTCTCCATGTACCCGGGCCTGTCGATGGGCGCCATGAATACCATTTTTCTTCACGGTAGCGAAGACCAGAAACAAACCTACCTGGTGCCGCTGACCGAAGGCCGCTGGGGTGGCACCATGTGCCTGACCGAACCCCAGTGCGGGACCGATCTGGGACAGGTGAAAACCAAAGCGGCCCCTCAGGAAGACGGCAGCTTCAAGCTCTCCGGTACCAAGATCTTCATTTCCTCCGGTGACCATGATCTGACCGAGAACATCGTTCACATTGTGCTCGCCCGTTTGCCGGATGCCCCGAAAGGCACCCGGGGCATCAGTCTGTTCATCGTGCCCAAGTTCCTGCCCGACGGGAACGGTGGCGTTGGCGAAGCCAATGGCGTGACCTGTGGCAGCCTGGAAAAGAAAATGGGGATCAAGGCCTCAGCCACCTGCGTGATGAACTTCGACGATGCCACCGGTTTCCTGATCGGCCCGGAGAACGAAGGGTTGAACTGCATGTTCACCTTCATGAACACCGCGCGGATCGGCACTGCCATCCAGGGTGTCGGCCCGGCGGAACTGTCCTACCAGTGGGCGCTGGATTACGCCAGGGAACGCCGCTCCATGCGCGCCCTGTCGGGTAAGAAAGAACCCGACCAGGTGGCCGACAGCCTGATTCACCATGCCGATGTCCGCCGCATGTTGCTGACCCAGAAAGCCATCGCCGAGGGCGGGCGTGCCATGCTGTACTACGCCGCACGGCTGGCCGATCACATGGTGGAAGGCCACACCGCTGGTGATGAGAAGAAAGCGGATGCTTACGATGACAGGCTGGGCTTTCTGACCCCCATTCTGAAAGGCTTCCTGACCGAGCTGGGCAACGAAGCCGCCAATCTGGGGGTACAGGTGTTCGGCGGCCACGGCTATATCCGCGAGCACGGCATGGAGCAGATTGTCCGCGACACCCGCATTGCCACGCTCTATGAAGGGACCACCGGTATCCAGGCGCTGGACCTGCTGGGCCGCAAGGTGCTGCTGATGACTCAGGGCGGGGCGGTCAGGGAGTTCACCCTCAAGGTCGCCAATTTTGCCCGCAAGACCCTGACCGACAAACGGGTACGGCCTTTCTCGGTGGAGTTGCTCAAACTGACAGCGCAATGGAATGTGCTTACGGTGCGGCTGATGCTGGCCGCCCGCAAGGACCGCGATGTGGTGAGTTCCGCTGCCAACGACTTCCTGATGTACAGCGGTTACGTGACCATGGCCTACATGTGGGCAAGGATGGCGGCGGTCGCTTCAGAGAAACTGGACAAGAGTGGTGACGACTCGGAAGATTTCTACCATGCCAAGCTGGCCACGGCAGAGTTCTACTATGAACGCCTGCTGCCCCGGGCGCAGGCTCACGCCACCTGCATGTTGAGCCCGACAAGAAGCCTGATGCAACTGGCGCCCGAGCACATGGCCTTCACCGACTGAAGCGAGTACGGCCTGTAGTACGAACTTACAGGCCGTACTTGGTTTCGATGGCCTCAAACATGCCGGTTTCATGAACCTTTCGAAGCCCGGCGTTAAGCTTTTCGACCGTGGCGTCCGGCGTATCCAGGTTGATCGCCAGGAAAAGCTCGGTGTCGTTAAACGAGTAGACCGGATCCAGCCCCTCAACGTTCTGCTGGGACGCAAAATAAGGGCCGGCCAGGCGGTCTGCGATCCACAGGTCAATCTGGCCGAGCTCCAGGCGTTTCGGGTTGAGGTCATCGCTGTCCAGAGTGGACACCTCGTAGCCGCGCTCGAGCAGGTATTCGGTCATTACGTCATTGCGATAGCCGCCAAAACGCAGCCCCCTGGCGTCCTCAAGGTTATCAATCTGCAGGTTTGTACCCGCCGGCGCGAAAATGGTCCAAAGGTTCCGGGTCAGCGGGCCAACCCATTTGAAACGCGGCGCGCGGGACTCCGTGTAGGTGGTGCAGAAAATACCGTGGTTACGCTTGCTGAGTGCCCGGTTGTAACCGTAATCCCAATTGCGCAGCTTGATCACGTAATCCAGATCGGTGTTGTTCAGGATGGCCTTGACCATTTCCGTGCACAGACCATCAATGTTGGTGCCGTTATGCTCGAACGCCCGGCCGGTAGCGCTCATGTTGTACGGGGGGAAGTTTTCGGTATACAGATACAGCTTGTCTGAAGCCTGGGCGCTGGAAACACCCGTCATCAAGACGAGGGCAGCGAGTAAGAACACTGGCAGGTTCCGCACGGTTTATCTCCTTGATATGCGTGGTCGCCATGAGCTGATGTCACGGTCTGTCATTCTCTGTGTCGCCGGAGTCTACCCCAGGTTTTCACGGTATTTGACAATAAAAATGTGTGTTTTCGTAATGGAATGAACCGGCATCTGCCTAGTCAGCAGACCCGGGGGCCGGCACCGGCATGCTGACGTACTCGCCCTGTGAAAAGTCGATCCCTAACTCCCTTACCTTTGCCTGAACCGGCTCGTTGTGGACAAATTCCGCCACCGTTTGAATGTCCAGACTGCGGGCGAACTGGACGATGCCACTGGTCACCAGGAACGCGGTTTGATCTTCATGGAGGTTGCGAATCAGACTGCCATCAATCTTGATGAAGTCCACGTTCAGGCTCAGCAGGTGGGAAAAATTGGAGTAGCCAGTGCCGAAATCGTCGATGGCAATACGGCAGCCATAGGGTTTGACCTGTTCGATGAACGTGCGGATGTCGTCGTAGTTGGTAATACCATCCGATTCCAGGATCTCGAAGATAACGCGATCGCCAATGCCTGAGGTTTCGATGGCGGAGAGGATCTGAGCGACGGTCTCCGGCTCGGTGATGTCACCGTAGGAGAGGTTGATCGAAAACTCGTCGTCGCGCCCGGTAAAACAAGCAAAACATTTCTCGATCATCAGTTCGGTGATTCGTCGGTTCAGCCGCAGTTTATTGGCGATGTCCATAAAGCGGCCAGCACTGATCACGCTGCCATCCGGCTCCACCATCCTCACCAGGCATTCGTACTTGGAGATACGGCCGCTCTGGTTATCCTGGATAGGCTGAAACCACGGCACCAGGCGATCATGGTCAATGGCTTCTTTCAGGCGATTGGCCCAGTACAGATTGTTTTCGTAGTTTTCCTCAACCCCTACGGCCGGGTCATACAACAGATGATGGCGTCCTGTTTCCCGGGCCTGTAATACCGCCACTTTTGCCTGGCTGACCAACTGATCGGCGGCATCTTCCGGCTTCCGGTTATTGCGAAGCGCGATGCCGATACTGACATCCACCGTCAGGCGCTGTTCCTGCCAATACACCCGGTCGCCAGTAACCAGATGCCGGACCTGGACAGCAAGCTGGTGAGCCACTTCCGGCGCCATTGCCGGTGCCAGGACAGCAAATTCGTCACCGGGAAGACGGTATACCCGAAAAATTTCGCGGTTATGATCGCGGCTGAACGCGGTCAATCGTGTGGCAACCGCCAAAAGCACATGGTCGCCACAGACATTACCGAACAAGCTGTTGATCTGGTTGAAGCGGTCCAGATTGATGATCAGCAACGCGGCTGCCTGGCGGTTCTGGAGATCCCGCAACAAACGGACACGGTTCGGGAGACCGGTAAGGTCGTCGGTATAGGACGCCTGCAATTCACGAATCAGCTGGATAATCCGGTACAACAGATACAGGCTCAGGATCAGCATCGCCGAGACGGTACCGACCAGAATCCGGTAATTGGTGCGCTCCATCGGCAGCAGCACTGCATTGATCTCATTTCGCGGAACGCCGGCCCCGTACACCATGCCCCCAGCGGTGGCGGCATAGTAAAGCTCATAGTCTTCATTGCCCGCTGAGAGGCCTCGAGTGGTCAGTTCCCCGACCTCGCCCAAGGACCGTGCTGAGTCAACATCAGCACCAAGATCCAGCGCCAGGATGGCATCAATCAGGGCCTGCTCCCTGCGGGTGTCTTTCCCCTGACTGAGGCTCGATAGATTGCGATTGTTGCGGTCATTCAGGAACGCGAAACTGTGTTGGGTGACGGTGATGCGACTGACAACATCGATGATCTGGTCAGCGCCCCAAGCAGTTGTAGCCATGCCCAACAGGTTGCCGTCACGATCGTACATAGGACTGGCGAGCGTCAGCACCGCGCGTTCAGTATTGAGATCGAAATACACCGGCGACCAGTACACGTGTCCGGAATTGTCGGGATCGGCCGTCCACTCCTGTTCCAATGTGCGACCGAACCAGGGAGCGTTGCGATAGTGGTCAAAACGGGATTCAGTATCCAGCCTTGTCAGTGTGTTGTCGTCGCTACCCTGCAAAAAGTAGGGCATATAGCTGGTGCCTGTTTCTGACAACACGCCCGGCTCAAACCAGAGCCCGGCACCCGCCGCTCCCTCGAAATCCTGCAAATGGGCGTTCAAGGTGTGCTCCAGGCTCCCACGCACTATAGACAGAGCACGACCGGACATCCCACTCTCGACCATCTCGTGGAAACTCTCACCAACGTTGGCGAGGGTAATGGTGTAGCTTGCCAAAGCGGATTGACGGGCATTGATGCGCGACAGTCCTGCACCCACCACCTCATTGATCTGTTGCCTCCGAAGCTCGGAGAGGGCATCCCGTGAGTAACTGAGATTCAGGCTGGATAACAGAAGCATTCCGACAACAAACACCAGCAATAACAAACCCAGCATCCACATGATGGATTGGCGTGAGGACGGGGTTTTCCGACGAGTCAGGCGGCTGGGAAGTATCCCCGGCATTACGGATATCCTCGGGCAGTGAGTCAGGTGTCTCCGGCAGGGAGGTCTTCCAGATGCCGGTCCAGCGCTGCCTGTGCTTGCTTGTGGCCCCGCTTGGCAGCCTCAGTGTACCAATAAACGGCCTGATCCATATCCTGCCCGACACCACGTCCGGTGGCGTACATCTGGCCCAACAGAAACGCGGCTTCGCCAGAGGCAGGCGCCGCCTTTTCGGCCCATACCCGTGCACTGGCGTAGTCTTCAAAGGCATGGAAAATAATGGCCATATTGGACTGCGCGCGCACGTCGCCGTTGTCAGCCGGACCCTGGCAGGCCTCTCTGGCTTCACTGTAATTGCGAATGGCCATCAACAGGTAGCAGTCACTCAGGGCCTGGTCGGAAACGCCGCTTTCATCGGCAACGTCTACCGTGGCTGACTCCGGCTCAGCACGAGGTTCGGGTTCCGGTGTCGACGGCTGCCGCTTCACCCGCTCCGCAAAGGCGGCAACCTCGCCCGGGCATGAGTAACGGTAGCCGGCTTGATAGCGCTGAAGCATCGCGTTGGTCGCCGGCTCATTGGCGTACTCGTCTGCAATGGCTTCACAACGCAGATCCCGTTCCCGTTCCACGTTATGTAGTACGGAAGCGCGGGATGGATCGTCGCGGTACTCCGCAAGGTATTCCGTCAGCGGGTCGATGTACGGCTGTTCAAACAACGCCCGCTGTTCCCGTTGGTAGGAATTCGGCGTTTGCGGGTTAACGATCTTCTTCATCACCTGCCCGGTTCGTTCCAGCAAATCCGACGACGCCTTGGACAAGCGATCACCGTCGACGCTTGCGCATCCGCTTAGAAAGAGCAAAATCAGAAGACAGGAATACGGACGATACATCTACACTCACTAGCCGTTTTCAGCAGTCGATGAAGCGACTAGTTTTACACGGAAGAAGGCAGGTTCAAACCGTTTCTTTTGAGGCTTATTTGCCGATGCAAAAACTGCTGAAGATTTTCCCCAGTAAGTCATCAGGTGTCATTACACCAGTGATTTCCCCCAAAGAATCCTGGGCAGCACGAAGGTCCTCTGCCAACAGTTCACCGGCTCCATAGCCCTGTAACTGGTCCTCGCCCTGCAGCAGGGAAACGCGGGCCCGCTCAAGGGCATCCAGGTGACGACGCCGGGCGATAAAGCCGCCTTCGGTGGTACTGGCAAATCCCATACACTGCTTCAGATGATCGCGCAGCACTTCCAGACCGTCCGCTGACTTGGCCGCAATGCGCACCACCGGCGCGGCACTGGCGTCCAGTTGCTCGATGCCCGCTGGTTCGCCAGTCAGGTCCACCTTGTTGCGGATGACGGTCAGGGGCGCGCCGGGTGGTAACTGGTCGATAAAGTCTGGCCACAGTTGATGGGGTTCAGTTTCCGGTGTGGTGGTGGCATCTACCATCAATAATATACGGTCGGCCTGACGAATCTCGTCCCAGGCCCTGGCAATCCCGATCTGTTCCACTTCGTCGGGGCTGTCCCGCAGGCCGGCGGTATCGATGATGTGCAGGGGCATGCCATCAATGTGGATGTGTTCGCGCAACACATCCCGGGTGGTGCCTTCAACTGCGGTCACAATGGCCGCCTCCCGTCCCGCCAGGGCATTGAGCAGACTGGACTTGCCAGCATTGGGACGCCCGGCAATCACCACCTTCATACCATCTCGTAGAATAGTGCCTTGCTGGGCTTCCTCAAGGATAACATCCAGGTCCTGGATAATGAGCTGCAGGTCGTTCGCCACTTTGCCGTCAGCCAGGAAATCGATTTCCTCTTCCGGGAAATCGATCGCAGCCTCGACATATATCCGTAGGTGGGTAACAGCCTCAACCAGGGCGTCAATTCTGCGGGAGAATACGCCTTGCAGGGAACGCACCGCACAGCGCGCTGCCTGCTCCGAACTGCTTTCAATCAGGTCGGCGATAGCCTCGGCCTGGGTCAGGTCCAGTTTGTCGTTCAGGAAAGCCCGTTCTGAAAATTCTCCGGGCCGGGCCAGGCGAGCCCCAAGTTCGCACACCGTTCTCAACAGCAGGTCGAGAATAACGGTGCCACCGTGGCCCTGGAGCTCAAACACATCCTCGCCGGTAAACGAATGGGGATTGGGAAAATACAGCCCGATACCTTCGTCGATCAGTTCCCCCCGAGTGTCCAGGAACGGACCATAGTGTGCGTAACGCGGCCTGGGCTCGAACCCCAGCATCTGGCGCGCAATGGCCGTTGCCTGCGGGCCAGATACCCGAACAATACCCACCCCGGACTGGCCCGGGGCCGTGGCAATTGCTGCAATGGTATCGGTGGCATAAAACATCGTTACTTTCCCCTTCCCCCTTGCCCATTGGGGCCCCTGAAATAACAGAGGCTCCCAAAAGGAGCCTCCGCAATCACTGGAACCGTTGGATGACCGGTCAGCTCTTCTTGGCCGCAACTTCTGCTTCAATCTTGCGGGTAATGTACCACTGCTGGCTGATGGACAGGATGTTGTTGACCAACCAGTACAGAACCAGACCTGCCGGGAACCAGAGGAAGAACACGGTAAAGATCAGCGGCATCAGCTTCATGATCTTCGCCTGCATCGGGTCCGGTGGTGTCGGGTTCAGACTCATCTGCAACATCATGCTGGCACCCATCAGGATAGGCAGGATGAAATAGGGGTCCATGACCGACAGATCCTGGATCCACAGCATGAAGGGAGCATGTCTCAACTGGACACTTTCAAACAGCACCCAGTACAGGGATATAAAGACCGGCATCTGCACCAGTATCGGCAGGCAGCCACCCAACGGGTTTATCTTCTCCCGCTTGTACAACGCCATCATTTCCTGGGACATGCGCTGGCGATCGTCGCCATACAGTTCTTTCAACCGTGTCAGCTGGGGAGCTACCGCACGCATTCTTGCCATGGACCGGTAACTGGTCGCCGACAGTTTGAAGAACACCGCCTTGACCAGCACTGTCAGCAGGATGATAGCCACACCCCAGTTGCCAACCAGCCCGTGGAACCAGTCGAGAATAATGAACAATGGCAGGGCAATGAAGAACAGGAAGCCGAAATCAACCGTCCGGTCGAGGTTCGGGGCAACGTTCTCAAGGCGCTCAATGATCTTGGGACCGACATAGGCCTTGGCGGACACTTCGCTGGTTTGACCCGGCTCCACGACGGTCGCGGGATACACAAAGCCCATGACATAGAGCGGGCCACGACGAGTGGACTGGAACTGGGCCGGCTGATCACGTTCGGGCACCCAGGCAGCCAGGAAGTAATGCTGGAGGAAGGCCAACCAGCCATTGGTCACTGATTGGTTGATCGGGTTCTCGGAGAGATCGTCAAAATCGAACTTCTCGTAAGGATCTTCTGGCGAACTGACCACCATGCCCAGGAAAGCACGTATGCCCAGGCTGTTCTGTGCGGTTGGGTCCGGTGCCTGATCACGGACAATCTTGCCCGTCATGTTTGCCTGCCAGACGCTATCGGACTGGTTGTTGATCTGATAACGAACATCAATCTCATAGCTGTCACGGCTAAACAGATACTGTTTGGTGACTTCGACATTGTTGTCCGTGGTGAAGGTGAGATCGACCGTCAGTGTATTCTCGCCTTGCTGCAGTTCGTATTCTGACGCAGACGTGTTGTAAACCGGAGCACTGCCATTGCGTTTGCTGTCGATGCCATCGCGGCCAATCAGCCCGCTTTCCATGATGTAGGTGCGCTTGCTGGTATTGGTCAACACCCTCAGTGATTCTTCACTGTCGAGGGACCGGTCGTGCTGTAACAAAGAACTTTCAATCAGATTACCGCCTACACGGTCGATCTTGAGTTCGTAGACATCGGTACGCACGGTGATGAGTTGATCACTGGCAGAAACGGAGGATGTCTCCGAGGCCGAGATTGTCTGGCCATCGCCTTCCGGAGTGGTGAATTCTTCGCTTGAGGTATCCGGGCCACTGGCGCTCTCGCTCGGGAGAGTCATGTCATCCGTCGATGCAGGCTGGGTACTGGTACTGGCCTGTTCCGTAGCGGGTTGGGTCTGCGGCTGGTTATAGTCTTCATTCCAGGCAAGCACCATCATGTAACTGACAATGGCAAGGCCGGCAAATAATACAATGCGTTGAATATCCATAAACTTACTGTTTGGTCTGGTTAGCGTTATGGGTTTGGCTGGCCGGCCCGCAGCAGATGGAAGGTACTACCTCAGTGCGAACGTCAGTGCCCGGAACGGGATCATACCCGCCTTTTGCCCATGGATGACACCTCATTAGACGTTTGACCGAAAGAAAAAGGCCTCTAATGGCGCCGTGGGCGGTGATGGCTTCGACAGCGTATTGGGAACAAGTGGGGTAGTGACGGCAATGACTGGCCATCATCGGGCTGATCGCGTACTGGTAGACTCGGATGGGCAGGAGCAGCAGTTTGCGCATTAACCCGTTCCTTTGCCGGTACCGGAAAGTTCCGATGTGGTTGGTTTCTGGAGCTGGCGGTTTTTCTTCCTGAGGCGTGCCCAGAGCTCCGTCAGGGTAGCATTGAGCGCGGCATTATCAAGCTCCGTCAATCCTCGCCGTCCAAGAACCACGATGTCCAGGGCAGGGTATTCCCGTTCGTGCCTGAAGGTTTCCCGAACCCGGCGTTTAACGCGGTTTCGTTGTACAGCCAGTTTGAGATTCTTCTTTGAAAACACCAACCCAATCCTGGCGTGCCCCAGAGTATTGGGTGTGGCCAGGATCAGGAAATGTCGGTGCGAAACCCTTAACTGTACGTCATCGAAGACTTTGCCGTAATCGGATGGCTTGAGCAGCCGGGACGATTTTGGAAAGGTCAAAGCCTTCATCAGGCGGTCAATGTCTTATGCAGACAGACGGGCACGGCCCTTGGCGCGACGACGGGAAATTACCTTACGGCCGTTGGCGGTTGCCATGCGGGCACGGAAACCGTGAACGCGCTTACGCTTCAGTACGCTTGGTTGAAACGTTCTTTTCATGGTGTCGGTCTCACATTACAGATGTTGGAAATTCAATCGTTGGCTGGAAAATGAACAGCCAAAACAGGAGCGGCATTCTATGCAATGTGGCGGTGGAATTCAATGGTTATTCGAGACCAGTGTCGGGTTATTTCCATCTCCGCTGATTCACGGTTCAGGTAATAAATTCATTAGGTCTTTTTGTATTCTCTTTAAGGATTATTATTACTGTTATTAGGCAGGCCTTTTTCTGTGGAAAACCGATGGAATTGATTTGGAAACAGTGGATTGGATGGTTCATAAAGTGGTTTAGAAGTGGGGATGAGGCCTGTGTATATCCGAGGCAGGAAATGTGGGTAAGTTGGAGGTTTGCTCAGATCGCGATTTATCCACCGAACATCGGGGTGTCGTCCACAGGGTTGAGAGCGCTTTGTACACACAGGTCTGTGGGTAACTTTTTATGCACGATATTTCTGTACACAAGCCTGTAGGTAAGTCTGTAAAAAATTGAAATAAAAGAAAATAAATTTCCACAGGCTGTTTATTAAATGCGTTTGGCTCTTTCACTCGGGAGGCCCTCAGGTTAGAATCCTTGGTCATCTCTTTCGTCGGGTCATGGAGATCCGTGACGAGAAATTTCTGAGGCATCGGAGGCAAGACTGTCGTGCCGAACAACATATGGCATCAGTGTCTGGAAGTACTCCGGGACGAGTTTCCCGCCCAGCAATTCAACACCTGGCTTAGACCCTTGCAGTCGGATCACCGCGAGGGTCAGTTGATGCTGTTCGCACCCAATCGGTTCGTCATGGACTGGGTGAACGAAAAATACCTCAGAAGAATTGAAGAAGTCCTGAAGGATCTGCACGGTGGCCAGGCACCTCGGATTGATATGAAGGTGGGTTCCGCGCCACGGTCATCTGACCTGGTGGTCCGTTCCGAGAACGCGGTCAGTGGTGTGGCCGCCGAGCAGGAAGAAGCGGGTAGCCGGGTAACGGAAGAAGAGAAAGGCGTTGCGGCCACAGTGACCACGCCTTCGGTGAAGGCCAAGAGCACCAGCGAACGACGTTCGGTTCAGGTTGAGGGTGACATCAAGCACCAGAGTTTCCTGAACGAAGGCTTTACCTTTGACACGTTTGTGGAGGGTAAATCGAACCAGTTGGCCCGGGCGGCCTCGATGCAGGTGGCGGAGAACCCTGGTGGAGCTTATAACCCACTGTTTTTGTATGGTGGTGTGGGTCTGGGTAAGACCCACCTGATGCATGCCATTGGTAATGACATTGTACGGCGCAACCCGAGAGCCAAGGTGGCCTATCTTCGCTCCGAGCGTTTTGTGGCGGATATGGTGAAGGCACTTCAGTTAAACGCCATCAATGAGTTCAAGCGCTATTACCGCTCTGTGGACGCATTGTTGATAGACGATATTCAGTTTTTCGCCCGCAAGGAGCGCTCTCAGGAAGAATTCTTCCACACTTTCAATGCGTTACTGGAAGGCGGACAGCAGGTTATTGTGACCTGTGACCGCTTTCCGAAAGAAATTGTGGATATGGAAGAGCGCCTTAAATCCCGTTTCGGCTGGGGCCTGACCGTGATGGTAGAGCCACCGGAGCTGGAGACCAGGGTCGCCATCCTGATGAAAAAGGCGGAGCAGGTGAACGTCAAACTCAGCAGCGAGGCGGCGTTTTTCATCGCGCAAAAAATTCGATCGAACGTTCGTGAGCTGGAAGGGGCGCTGCGCCTAGTGATAGCGAATGCTCACTTCACTGGTTCGGAGATCACCCCGCCGTTTATCCGGGAAAGCCTCAAGGATCTGTTGGCGCTGCATGAAAAGCAGGTCAGCATCGATAATATCCAGCGCACGGTGGCGGAGTACTACAAGATCAAGGTGGCCGATTTGTTGTCAAAACGGCGTACCCGCACTGTGACCCGGCCAAGACAGGTTGCCATGTCCCTGGCCAAGGAATTGACCAATCACAGCCTGCCGGAAATTGGCGATGCGTTTGGTGGCCGTGATCACACCACGGTATTGCATGCCTGCAAAAAGATTGTAGAGCTGCAGGAAACGGATCCTGGCATCCGAGAGGATTATCAGAACTTTATGCGGCTACTGACAACCTGACCGGGTTAGCGGCAGCCAATACACATTCACCTTCCAATAAAAGAATGCTGAGTGCCATGAAACTGACGATCAGCCGAGAATCTCTGCTCACCCCCCTTCAGTCCATTGCCGGTGTGGTGGAGCGAAAACAGACAATGCCCGTTCTCTCCAACGTGTTGCTGGTGGCCGAGGATAATACCCTCACGCTGACTGGTACCAATATGGAAGTGGAACTGGTGGGCCGGGTGTCACCGGTGCACGTTGACCAGCCTGGCCGCATTACAGTTCCGGCGCGGAAACTGTCTGATATTTGCCGGGCGTTGGGTGATGAGGCGCCTATCGAGTTGGCGTTGGAGGGCGACCGCCTGCATCTGCGTTGTGGCGCTAGCCACTTTACGCTGTCGACCTTGCCGGCGGAGCATTTTCCCAACGTTGAGGATGATGCGGAAAGTTTCGGCCTGGAACTGCCCCAGAAAGAACTCAGCCGAATGTTCGACGCCACTGCTTTTGCAATGGCTCAACAGGATGTTCGCTATTACCTGAACGGGCTGTTGCTGGAAGTCGACAAGGATCACGTTCGCACCGTGGCTACTGATGGCCATCGCCTGGCCATGGCGCATTTTGATTTGCCCACCGGCTGCCCGGAACCCCGCCAGGTGATCGTGCCGCGTAAGGGTGTGCTGGAACTGGCGCGCTTGCTGGATGATGTGGAAACCCCGGTGACCCTGGTGATCGGAGACAATCATCTGCGCGCGACGGTAGGCTCCTATACCTTTACCTCGAAGTTGATCGAAGGCAAGTTCCCGGACTATAACCGGGTAATTCCCCGCGGTGGGGATAAAGTTGTCCTGGCGGATCGCGCTACCCTCAAGAACACACTCCAGCGCGCCGGCATTCTATCCCATGAAAACATCCGTGGCGTACGCCTGAACCTGGCGCCCAACGAGTTGCAGGTATTTGCCAACAACCCGGATCAGGAACAGGCCGAAGACGCGCTGCCGGTCGAGTATCAGGGCGAATCACTACAGATTGGCTTTAATGTAGGCTACCTGGTGGATGTGATGAACGCGCTGGATGAAGATCAGGTCAAGATAACCCTGGCGAATCCCAATAGCAGTGCGTTGATTGAGGCCGAGAACGACAATCGCTGCCTCTATGTCGTCATGCCGATGCGGCTGTAGGTCCGCCGGATTGGTTGTGGCCGCCAGATATTTACCGGATCAGTAAGGAAGAGAGTCATGGGAACGGTGACGAACAGCCTCAAGGGTGCCTTTCGAATCGGTCAGACCGTATCGGTGTTGGGACGCGCTGGAGTGAACTGGGTGCGGGGCGACCGCCCGCCCGCGCCGCGGTTGCTCAGGCAGACGTTTGAATCCCTGGGTGCCACCTACATCAAGCTCGGCCAGTTTATTGCCAGCTCCCCCACGTTTTTCCCCAAGGAATACGTGGAGGAATTCCAATACTGTCTGGACCGTACCCCAAGCCTGCCATTCAGTGTGATCCGGAAAATTATCCGGGACGAACTGGGCCGACCAATCGAAGACGTTTACTCTGACATTGACCCGGTGGCTTTGGCGTCGGCATCGATTGCACAGGTTCACGCCGCAAAGCTGGTTACTGGTGAGGATGTGGTGATCAAGGTGCAAAAGCCGGGTGTGGAAAACATTCTGCTGACGGATCTCAATTTCCTGTACCTGTCCGCGAAAATTCTGGAGACCCTGGCGCCCAAACTATCTTGGACTTCGTTGTCCGGAATCGTGGAGGAAATCCAGCGCACCATGCTGGAGGAGTGCGACTTCATCAAGGAAGCGAACAACCTTAAGGTGTTCCGGGAATTTCTCCATAACACCCACAATGAAGATGCTACCGTGCCACGGGTCTACGAAAGCTCCAGTACTCGTCGCATTCTTACCATGGAGCGTTTCCACGGTGTACCTCTGACGGATCTTGAAAGCATCCGGGGTTACGCGCGGGATCCGGAGCGCACGCTGATTACGGCAATGAACACTTGGTTTTCCAGCCTCACCCAGTGTGAGTTTTTCCACGCCGATGTTCATGCGGGCAATCTGATGGTGTTGAAAGACGGCCGGGTTGGTTTTATTGATTTCGGTATTGTCGGTCGCATCCGTCCGGATACCTGGCAGGCCGTCAGCGATTTTATTTCAACGGTCATGGTCGGCAATTTTGAAGGCATGGCCGACGCGATGATTCGTATCGGTATCACCCATCAAAAGGTTCAGGTGGCTGAACTGGCAGCCGACCTGCGGCGCCTTTACCAGCAAATGGACACCATGGTGCCGGATGAAGTGCCGTATCAGGCTGAACAAGCTGAGGATGACGTGAACAACATCCTGATGGATATGGTACGGATTGGTGAGGGCCACGGGCTGCATTTTCCAAGAGAGTTTGCGCTCTTGTTGAAGCAGTTCCTGTATTTCGACCGTTACGTTCACATACTGGCGCCGGAAATGGATGTCTTCATGGACGAGCGGTTGAACATGCTGCATTAATCGCGTTCACCCGCGAGGTTTTGTACACTGGGGCAGCGTTGTCGGTAAGGCACGCTGCCTTTTTTGTCCCCGTCTCCTGCTGGTTAATAACCTATCGTGACCTATGGCGCTTGTTAAACTTCAATCGGAACATTTCCGCAATCTCTCGCCTGCGCCGGTCAGTTTCTCACCTTCCATTAATTTGTTATATGGCGCCAACGGCAGTGGAAAAACCAGCGTTCTGGAAGCGATTGGCTACCTGGGGCTTGGCCGCTCATTCCGGGTAAGTCGACATCAGGCGGTGGTTAGCCACGGCCAACACAAACTGACGGTGTTCGGTGGCCTGGATCAGGGAATGTCGGGAGGGGAACAATCATCAGTTGGAGAGCTTAACCATCGTGTGGGCATCTCCAGGGATGTGACCGCTAAAGAAACCACGCTTAGAGTGGATGGGGAAGCAGTTCGTAACCTGTCTTCGCTTGCCCGGCATCTGCCCGTCTCGGTTATCGATCCGGGGGTGTTTGATATTGTTGCCGGCGGACCCGGAAAACGCCGGCAGTTTCTCGATTGGGCAGTGTTCCACGTGGAACCTTCGTTTGCTTCGTTGTGGCAGCAGTGTCAAAGAGTGACGTCACAGCGGAATCAGATCCTGAGAAATGGTAGAATAGATGACGCTCTGATGAAGGTCTGGGATTCCCAGTACACGGAGTTGGCAGAGCGCCTGACGCAAGCCCGGAACGAAACCTTTCGGCTCTTTACCAAGGCTTTTTACAGTTTACTCGGTGAGATAGACGCCCCCTGGGTTGATGGGCTTAAGCTGGACTATTACGTGGGCTGGGACGCCAGCCAACCCCTGGTCGAGGTACTACGTTCCCACCGGGAGCAGGAACAGAAAATGGGCCATACCCTGTACGGTCCCAATCGGGCTGACATCCGTTTGCGATACCAGGGAAGGCCTGTGGCGGAGACCTTCTCCCGGGGCCAGCAAAAGACGTTGGTCATTTTGATGAAGATCGCGCAAGGCATGGTGCTAAGCGATCTTGGAAAGCAGGTTACCTTTTTGCTGGACGATATCAATGCGGAGCTGGATGTCGTCCACAGGGCCATGCTTGCCCAAAAGCTCTACGAATTACGATGTCAGGTGTTTGTGACATCGATAGAGGCGCCCAGGCCGGATGAATTATGGCGGCACACCATGCCGGAATACAGATTGTTCCACGTGGAACATGGCAAATTGACGGAAGAACAGGAACCCGGATGATCCACTTTCATCGCTCTAAAATAACAGCGGCAATGGCTTCACGCCGGGAAATCACCCTTCAGGAGTACCCTAATGAGTGAATCGAACTACAACTCCTCAAGCATCAAGGTATTGAAAGGACTGGATGCCGTTCGGAAGCGGCCCGGCATGTATATCGGTGACACTGATGATGGCACGGGCCTGCATCACATGGTCTTTGAGTTGGTGGACAACTCCATTGACGAGGCGTTGGCTGGGCACTGTTCTGAAATCGGGGTGATCATCCATCCGGACGAATCAGTCACGGTCAGGGATAACGGCCGTGGTATTCCGGTCGACCTTCACAAGGAAGAAGGTGTCTCCGCTGCGGAAGTTATCATGACGGTTCTCCATGCCGGTGGTAAGTTTGATGACAACAGCTACAAGGTCTCAGGCGGGCTTCACGGTGTTGGGGTGTCGGTGGTAAACGCCCTCTCCTCCTCCCTTACGTTGACCATTCGACGTGATGGCAAGGTTTACGAGCAAACCTACAACAACGGCGTACCAAAAGCGCCGCTCGATGTGGTTGGCGACACCGACGCCAGTGGTACGAAGGTTCACTTCATTCCATCCCCGGATACGTTTACCAGCATTGAATTCCACTGGGATATTTTGGCCAAACGCCTGCGGGAGCTGGCGTTCCTGAACAGCGGTGTGCGTATCCGCCTGCAGGATGAGCGTAGTGGCAAGGAAGAGGTATTCGAATACGAGGGTGGCCTGCGTGCCTTTGTTGAGCACCTGAACTCCAACAAGACACCGATCAACCGCGTGTTTCATTTCATCAAGGAACGTGAAGACGGTATTGCGGTGGAAGTGGCCATGCAGTGGAACGATGCCTTCCAGGAAAATATCTATACGTTTACCAACAACATCCCGCAGCGCGACGGTGGTACCCACCTCGCTGGGTTCCGTGCGGCCCTGACCCGTTCGCTCAACAACTATATTGAGCACGAAGGCCTGGGCAAAAAGGCCAAGGTCAGCACGTCCGGTGATGACGCTCGGGAAGGTCTGACGGCTATTATCAGCGTGAAGGTTCCTGACCCCAAGTTCTCGTCCCAGACCAAGGACAAGCTGGTTTCTTCCGAGGTCAAAACCGCGGTTGAGCAGGAGTTGTATCAATCCTTTGCGGACTTCCTGCAGGAGCAGCCCAACGAGGCCAAGCTGATCGTCAACAAGATGATTGAAGCGGCCCGCGCCCGTGAAGCGGCCCGCAAGGCCCGTGACATGACGCGCCGCAAGGGGGCGCTGGACATTGCCGGTCTGCCGGGCAAGTTGGCGGACTGTCAGGAAAAAGACCCCGCTCTTTCCGAACTGTTCATAGTGGAGGGTGATTCCGCCGGTGGTAGTGCCAAACAGGGGCGCGATCGGAAGACACAGGCCATCCTGCCACTCAAGGGTAAGATCCTGAACGTGGAGAAGGCCCGCTTCGACAAGATGTTGTCCTCGGCGGAAGTGGGTACGCTCATTACTGCGCTGGGCTGCGGCATCGGGCGAGAGGAATTCAATCCGGAAAAACTCCGCTACCACTCCCTGATTATCATGACCGATGCGGACGTGGACGGTTCCCACATCCGTACGCTGCTACTCACCTTCCTGTTCCGTCAGATGCGTGAAATTATTGAGCGTGGCCATGTGTTCATTGCCATGCCGCCGCTGTACAAGGTCAAGCGTGGCAAGCAGGAGCAGTACCTGAAAGACGAGAAAGCCAAGGAAGCGTATCTGACACAGACCGCCCTGGAAGGCGCCCAGCTCTATGTCAATCCGGAAGCGCCGGCTATCAAGGATTCCGCTCTGGAAACCATGGTGAAGGACTACCAGGCGGTGATGGCGATGATTGATCGTCTGTCCCGCGCCTACCCGGCCAAGGTACTCCAACAAATGCTGGATAACGTGACCCTGAAGCCGGAACACCTGAAGGAAGAGGCAGAAGTGGCTCGTTGGGTGGCTCGCCTGGGTGACGGCCTTCAGCTGGATACTCGCACCGGCACCAAGTACACCTTCTCGGTGGAAAAGGACACCGAGCGCAATCTCTACCTGCCGAAGGTGGTGATTTATGTGCACGGGATTCCCCATAACCACGTGTTCAGCCATGAGTTCTTCGAGTCGTCCTCTTACGCGGCCATCGCGAGGATGGGTGAGACACTGGACGGCTTGATCGAAGACGGCGCTTATATCCAGCGTGGCGAGCGCAAGCAGGCGGTGCTGTCATTCGAGGGCGCTCTGGAATGGCTGATGAAGGAAGCCCAACGCGGCCTGAACATCCAGCGCTATAAGGGGCTGGGTGAGATGAACCCGGAGCAGTTATGGGAAACCACCATGGATCCGGAGACTCGTCGCATGATGAAGGTCACCATCGAGGACGCCATTGCGGCGGACCAGATCTTCACCACCCTGATGGGCGATGACGTCGAGCCACGGCGCCTGTTCATCCAGAGTAATGCGCTTGAAGTGACCAACCTGGACGTGTGATCACGGCGGGTTTTTGATCGGACCCGGGTTATCCGGGGATACGAAAAAGGCGACCTGGTGGTCGCCTTTTTTATTTATAATTCAGTTATTTAGAGGAATTCAGTATTTCTGACTGGCGTCAGCTACCGTTACCTGTGGATGTGTCAGACGACTTGTTGTCGTGCTGGGCCGCAAGGTGCGGCGCCATAACATCCTCAAGGGTGTAGCCGGTGAGCCGGCGAATGGAACGCCAGAGGTAGTAGAAAATGGCGATCATCATGATCATCGAGGGAATAGCGATCATGGGATAACTCACCAAGGTCATCCTGCCCAGTTCTTCATTGAACGCCTGGGTTCCGGACGGGCTGGTGACAATCCACTTGGCCAGCACGAAATTCATGATGGAGGAGAACAGAAAGGTCAGGCTGAAGAAATAGCTGGCCTTGAGCAGGCGGGCCTCGAACTCTTCCTCACTTCCGTTTTCTTTCAGCACCGCCTGAATCTTGTCCACGTTGAGCACGGACGGGTTGTACAGCAGCGTTCTAACCAGCGGATAGCGTGTACGGGTTGAAACAAGCACGGCAATACCGATGACGGCGGGAACAGCCGCTTCCTTGATCGCCAGCCAGCCGGCATCCAGCTCCATCAGGCCGATACCGCCGGTCAAACCGACGCTGACAATGCCGAGCACCGCAATAAAGTTGTACTTGCGATAGCGCACCAACTCGAACAGTCCCCATCCAAGGGGGAACGCAAGCCCGATGACCAGGGCCATGACACTGCCCAAATATTCATCCCCGCTCAATTTCATCAGAATGACGGAGGGAATGATGATACTCACGAGTAGATCAACCCAGGGCCTTGGCTTGTGGGTCGGTGGAGATTGGATTTCCGGGTCGGTCATAAATCAGCCTGATCGTTCGGGGAAGTGATGCCGGTGGAATCCAGCATACCGAAAAAGTCGTCAGGCAGTATACGATGAAACCGTGAGTGTGAGTAACCGAGGTCGGCGGTACCGGCCCGCTAACGCGGGCCGTTTCAGTTGGTGTGGTAGTGGCAGATGCGCTTCAGAAAGAACCGGAAGTGGAACTGCTGGTGCCCTCACCTGCGGTCTGTACCAGGTTATTATCCCCTGACTGCCACTGCTGCTGGGCGCTGGGATCGGTTTCGCTGCGCTTCAGGCATTTCCACTCGATGGAGGTCTCCGCTGGTAGATTGATCGACCCACTCCAGGTTGGGTAGGCTGTTGGATCCAGTTTTACCGCATCGGCAGGTGACCAGTTACCCAAAGCATTGTTGTTGCCGGTAACGTACACACTTTGCCCCATGGTGGTAGTGCCGTTCTGGCACTGGAAGGTGACGGATGCCGTCCCTGCTGTTGGCGGATTGGGATCGCTTCCGTCACAGGGGGCACCGCTATGAAGTGCCGCTGCCTCCATCGCCGGTACCGTCAGTGCCACCTGGCCATTCTGCACCGTTACGCAGGCACCGTTGCCAGCCACATTGCGATAGTTTCCATCGGCCAGCCCGGTGTTGAAAGTCCGTGACAGTGTGCTGCCTTCACGGTTGATGGCGACGAACCCCTTATTGCCCCGACTAAAGGCGATCTGGTTATTGCCATTGTCCCACCAGCTGTTCACGCCCTGGCCGTCGGTCTCAGCTCGGAAGGCAACCATGTTGGCAATGGAGTCCCAGCGATGTTCGCATACCCAGGCGGACCCGCACTGAGCAGTGCCGTTCTGGTAGACGTTTTGGGCTGGAGGGCCCTGGTCACCGTTGGAAAATGCGTAGCTCGACATTACCTTGGGGTAGCCATAAGGCCAGCCCAGCATGAACACGTTGGCCAGGTTGTAGAGATCACCATCCTTGTAGGTCAACACATTGCTGCCACCGGCACCGTGGCCACGTTGGTTGTCATGGTTGTCGGTGAATACAACGGCATCACCGCCGGACAGGAAGCCCCAGCTCTCACCAAAGGCGTTGAGGTTGGCCAGTTGCTGGTTCTTGAAGACGTTGCCGATGGACGCGCTGTAGCGGAACTCGGTGACGTCTGACGTACCCGTGTACTCAGTGGCACTGACGGCTTCGCCACCCAGGTCGATCACCTCCTGGAATACGTACAGCGGGCCGCCGGCCTGATTGATGACGGCGCCGATATCACCGGGCGACATATGTTTGGCGGCATCCACCCGTATACCCTTCACACCCAGCGACGTGAGCTGATTGAGATAGCCGGCCAGAGTGTCGCGCACGTAGCCGCTTCCGGTATCCAGGTCCGGTAAGCCGACGAGTCGGCAATTGCGAACGCGCCAGGCATCCGAACTGTAATCCGAGCCGTTGATACTGCATTCGGCGTGGAAATCATTGCCACTGTAGATAGGATAGGTCAGGGAATCGCTGCTGTAATAGGACCCGGCGGTGCCGGTTCCCGTACCATTGGCGGTATGGTTGATCACTGCATCCACGTAAACATCCACTCCGGCCGCGTTGCAGCGCGAAACCATGTTAGCGAACTGGTTGGCGTTACCACTGCGGCTCTGGAGCTGGTAGCTGACCGGTTGATAGCGCGTCCACCAGGCGCTGCCCTGAATGTGTTCCTGCGGCGGTGACACCTGAACGGCGCTGTAACCCTTGGGCCCAAGAAACTGTTCACATTCAGTGGCGACATCGCTCCACTTCCATTCGAACAGATGGACAAAGGTACCGGCGTGGGCGGTATTAATGGGCAACGCAAGTGTCAGGCCGAGACTGACACCGGTTACCAGGCGTTGTATGGAGATCATTGTGTGCTCCTGTCTTGTATTTGTTGTGGAGACGATCCAATGGCCACTGCCGGCTGTTGACGGCAGTTGTGGATGTCCATCGTCAACATGAAGTGTTCAATCGTTAGCCAAAACATCCTTTCAGGCAGTTTGCGGGGAGTAGTCAGGGGGAGGAGTTGCAATATTTACGTAGCTTCTGAATACGTGTCACTAAACTGAAACACGCCTGCCAGTGGGATCGGTTAAGCTTGCAGCCGGTGTTTTGACGGGGCTTTAGGAGGAAGCATGAAGATCATTGCGTTTTACAGCCTTAAAGGCGGTGTCGGTAAAACCGCTGCGGCTGTAAACATTGCCTACCTGGCCAGCCAGGCTGGCATTCCCACCCTGCTATGGGATCTCGACCCTCAGGGCGCGGCCAGCTGGTACCTGGCGGGAACCGACGAGATCAAGGGTCGGAAACTGGCTGCACTGATGGATGGCAAGACCCCCATCGGCAAATTCATTCGGGCCAGCGCCTACCCTGACCTCGATTTTATCCCGGCCCATAACAGTTTTCGCAACCTTGATGTCCGGCTGGATAAGGACGACAGCGCCAATACCCTCAAAAACTGGCTGGCGCCGCTATCGGAGGAAACCAGCCTGGTCGTACTGGATTGCCCGCCCTCGATGTCGCGGTTGTCCGAGCAGGTGTTGAAAACCGCCGATGGCGTGTTCGTGCCGGTGGTTCCGACCTGGCTCGCTCTGAATAGCTGGCAACAGCTCCAGTCCTTCGCCAAGGACAAGAAACTCAAACCCGGTCGTCTGCACCCGTTTTTCTCCATCGTCGACCGCCGCAAGAATCTGCATCGCGAGATGGTGATCCATCGCAAACAGCGCCTCGAGAATGGGCTGAACGCGCTGATTCCCAATGCCAGTGTGGTGGAGAAGATGGGTGAGAGTGGCCAGCCGGTGGAACTGATGGATCGGTCATCCGCAGCTGCCGATGCCTATCGGCGCTTGTGGAAGGAAATCAGGAAGTTGATCTAGAACGGATAGAGCCCATAAAAAAAACGCTGGTCAGCTTCACACTGACCAGCGTTCCGGTATACAGCGGCAGGTGTGTTAATGACCCTGCCAGAAGGTGTTAGCCCACCTCTTTCAGTGCCTGCTCAACGATCGCCAGGCCTTCCTCAAGAATATTGTCCTCGATGGTGACCGGCATCAGGAAACGCAAGGTATTGCCGTACATGCCGCAGCTCAGCAGGATCAGGCCGTTTTCCTTGGCTTTCTTGGTAACGGCCGCCGCCAGGTCTGCCCGCGGTTCCTTGCTGGTTTTGTCGGTGACCAGTTCAATCGCAGCCATGGGCCCGAGGTTGCGCACGTTGTCCACGTGGGGGAACTGTTCCTGCCACTGATCAAAGCGTTTGCGCAGGGTGTCACCCAGGCGCTGACTCTTGCCCAGAATGTCTTCTTCCTTGAACACGTCAAATACTGCCAGGGCTGCCGCACAGGCCGTCGGGCTGCCAGTGTAGGTGCCGCCGAGGGAGTTCGGGCCGGACGAGTCCATAACCTTGTCGGTACCGACAATGGCTGAGATCGGCATGCCATCGGCCATACTCTTGGCCATGGTCATCATGTCGGGCTCAACACCGCTGTGTTCGATGGCGAACATCTTGCCAGTCCGGCCGAAGCCGCTCTGAACCTCATCCGCGATCATCAGGATGCCGTTCTCATCGCAGATCTTGCGGATCTCTTTGAGGAAGCTGGCTGGTGCGGCGTAGAAACCACCCTCACCCAATACCGGCTCAATCACGATGGCGGCGGTGTCACTGGCGGGTGAATCGGCCTTCATGGCCATCTTCAGGCCACGGAGCGCTTCATCCTCACTGACACCGTGATAGGGAACCGGATAGGGGGCGCGAAAGACGGTGCCCGGCATTGGGCCGAAATCGGTCTGATAAGGAGCGGCTTTGCCGTTCATGGCCATGGTGTAGAAGGTACGGCCGTGATAACCGCCGTCAAAGCAGATCACATTGGTTTTGCCGGTCGCCGCGCGGGCGATCTTCATGGCGTTTTCCAGGGCTTCTGCGCCGGAGTTGGCCAGCATGACCTTGGCGTGGCCCTTTACCGGAACCACTTCACTGAGCTTCTGCGCCAGCTTCACATAGCCCTCATAGGGCATGACGGTCTGGCAGGTGTGCATCAGCTTGTCCAACTGCGCCTTCACCGCTTCAACCACTTTGGGGTGACGATGGCCGATATTCAGTACACCAATGCCGCCGGCGAAGTCGATCATACGCTTGCCATCGGCATCCCAGAGCTCGGCATTGGTCGCATGGTCGGCAAACTGCTCGTTGGGGCTGGCAGCACCGGCCGCGACATAACGTTCTTTGAGTGCCTGCAATTCTTTGTTCGTCACTTTGCCTCTCCTCGAATTCGGTTTGGTACTGTCAGCATACACGAAATGATGGCCCGGTTTGAAAACCCGGCCCTGTTGTTTCTACGTACTGCGGCCGCCAATGTCCTCCCGGAACTGAAGCTCCGCAAGTCTCCGGTACAGCGGATTCCGTTCGACAAGTTCATCGTGGTTGCCGATATCCTGAATAATTCCGGCGTCCATCACAATGATACGATCGGCGTGCCTGACGGTGGCCAGCCGGTGTGCGATGACCAATGTCGTGCGGTTGGACATCAGTCCCGGCATGGCTTGCTGGATCAGGTGTTCGCTTTCTGCATCCAGTGCGCTGGTCGCCTCATCCAATAACAGTATAGGCGCATCCGCAAGCAGTGCGCGGGCAATCGCCAGCCGCTGCTTCTGCCCCCCCGATAGCCCGAGACCCGTATCGCCCAGTGGCGTTTCATAGCCTTTTGGCAGTTTGCGGATAAACTCATCGGCATGGGCAATCCTGGCGGCCTCCACCATGGCAGTGTCGCTGGCCTCCGGGCGGGCGTAGCGGATGTTGTCGGCAATGGTGCCGTGAAACAGCGCGGGGTTCTGTGGCACCAGCGCAAAGCATTGGCGCAGGTCTGTAAGCGCTAACTTACGACTGTCGACGCCGTCGATAAGAATCTGCCCCGTGTCGGGGTCATAGAACCTCAAGAGCAGATCGAACAACGTAGACTTTCCAGCACCGGAGGGACCAACCAGTGCCACGGTTTCGCCTGCCTGGATGTGAAGTGAAAGGCTTTGCAGAACCTCGATATCGCGACGGGCCGGATAGGAAAAGGTCAGATTGCTGATCTCGATGTCGCCGCGAAGGGGGTCGGGCGGAGCCTGGGTGGCGTTTGCCCCACTGAGGATTTCACTGGGTGTCTGCAGCAGCTCGAAAATCCGCGCCGCTGCCCCGGCTGCGCGTTGCAACTCACCAATCACTTCACTGATGGCGCCGGCGGCCAGTCCCACCAACAGGCTGTAGAATACAAATGCCGCCAGCTCGCCCGGGCTGGTACGACCTGAGATCACATCCAGCCCGCCAATCCAGATCACCACGCCAATGGCACCCATAACCAGGGTAATGGCGATGGTGGTCAGCCAGGCCCGCTGGCGAATCCTCACACGGGCAATCTCGAAGGCATTTTCCGCCACCTGTGAGAAAAACCGGCGGTCATGAGGCTGATGGTTGAACGCCTGCACCGTCTTGATCTGGGTGAGGTTCTCCCCCACGTAGCTGCCCACTTCCGCGACCCGGTCCTGGCTCAGCCTGGACAGCTGACGCACACGGCGACCATAGATCAGGATGGGAATGATCACCAGTGGGAAGCCGAGGATGATGATACCGGCAAGTTTGGCATTGGTTATGAAGAGCAGGATCAGACCGCCCACCAGCATCAGGGTGTTGCGCAGCGCGATGGAGACCGTGGAGCCGATGACAGATTGCAGCACTGTCGTATCAGCGGTAAACCGCGACTGTATTTCCAGGCTTCGGTTTTTCTCGTAGAAGCCAGGGTGAAGGTCGATCAGATGGTTAAACACCTGCTTTCGAATATCCGCCACCACCCTTTCGCCAATCCAGGACACCAGATAAAAACGAGCGAAGGAGCCAATGGCGAGACCAATCACCAGGACAAAAAACAGCCCAACCGCTTTGGACAACATCGCGGGAGACTGGGTGGCAAGGCCCTGGTCCACCAGAATCCGTAGGCCCTGACCCAGGGCAAGTGTGATGCCGGCTGTAATAACCAGAGCCACGAGAGCGCCGGTAACAGCCCTTTTGTAAGGGCTGATAAAATCGACAACCAGTTTCAGAGCCTTCCGATGACGGGTGTTGATGGTGTGCCTCCAGGATAAGGGGTACTGTAAACTCCGATAACAATACGGTTTTTACTCGTATTAGAACCTATCATACAGCTACGTAAGAGCGTGCGGGGTGGGACTTGTCTGCCAGGACTGTCAAAAGCCATGGATGGCTTTTGTCGAGCGTACAGGGACGTATTTACAGCGTGTCCTGGCAGACAAGTCCCATCTCGTGCGCTCGACTACTCCGTTATTGAAGGGAAACCCGAGTGCGCGCCTACGCTGACAACGAGTACCCCGCCAACCACAAACCCGACTGGAAAGTCATCGCCGGCCTATGGCCCTATCTGGCGGAATTCCGTGGTCGAGTCATGCTGGCACTGGGGTTCCTGATCTTCTCCAAACTGGCGACGGTGGCTACACCGGTCGCCCTGAAATACATCGTCGACTATCTGGACGAAAATCAGGGCGGCGAGGTACTGCTGTGGATACCGGTCATACTGGTCGTCGCCTACGGCCTGCTCCGATTTGGCAGCACCCTGTTCAGCGAATTGCGGGACGCGGTGTTCGCCCGAGTCGCGGAACGGGCCATGCGACGAGTGTCACTGCGGGTTTTCGAACATCTGCACAACCGGGAGCTGTCCTTTCACCTGGACCGGAAAACCGGCGGACTGGCCCGGGACATTGAACGGGGCACCAACGGCATCAGCTTCCTACTGCGTTTCACTCTCTTCAACATTGTCCCCACCCTCCTCGAAATCCTGATGGTGGCCGGTATTCTCTTCGTGGTGTTCAACGTGGGCTATGTGCTGGCGATCCTGGTAGCGGTGGTGGTGTATGTGGTGTTTTCCATCAAGGTTACCGAGTGGCGCACGAAATACGTGCGCGAAGCCAATGCCCGGGACAACCAGTCCAATTCCCGCGCGATAGACAGCCTGCTCAACTACGAGACCGTAAAGTATTTCAATAACGAACGCTTCGAGGCAGCGCTCTACGACAAGGACCTGGATGACTGGGAACAGGCACGGCTCAAAAACCGGCTGTCGCTGGCCGCCCTGAACTCGGGCCAGGCCCTGATCATCGGTGTGGCGATGATCGTCATCATGGCCATGGCAGTGCAGGAAGTCGCCAGTGGTGAGATCACCCTGGGGGATTTCACCATGATTAATGCCTACCTGTTACAGCTGTTTATACCGCTCAATGCACTGGGGTTCGTGTATCGGGAGATCCGCCAGGCGCTGGTGAATGTGGAACGGCTGTTCGGGTTGCTCGGCGACGAACCGGTCATTGAGGACGCGCCGAACGCCAAAGCGTTGGTGGTGGACAAAGGCGAGGTTCGTTTCGACCAGGTTCACTTTGGTTATCGTCCCAACCGTCAGATCCTCCGGAACGTGAGTTTCTCTATTCCCGCTGGGCATACCGTAGCCGTCGTGGGCGCCAGCGGCGCGGGGAAATCGACCCTCGCCCGCCTGCTTTTCCGGTTTTACGATGTGAACCGGGGCAGTATCACCATCGATGGTCAGGATATCCGTGAGGTCACCCAGGACAGCCTGCGTTCCGCCATTGGCGTGGTGCCCCAGGATACGGTGCTGTTCAACGACACGCTTTTTCGGAACCTGGCTTACGGTCGGCCTGATGCCAGCGAGGAAGAGGTGTACCGGGCAGCCCGAATGGCGCACCTGGAACAGTTTATCCACAGCCTGCCCGATGGCTATAACACACAGGTTGGTGAGCGGGGGCTTAAACTTTCCGGCGGCGAGAAACAGCGGGTCGCCATTGCCCGGGTACTTCTCAAGAACCCACCGTTATTGATTCTGGACGAAGCCACATCTTCTCTGGATTCGCTGTCTGAACAGGCGATTCTGGGGGCCTTGAAGGAAGTCAGCCGCCAGCGCACCTCCCTGGTTATCGCTCATCGGCTGTCGACGACGCGCGATGCGGATACCATTCTGGTGATGGACGGCGGCTGCATTGTCGAGAGTGGCAACCACGTCGAGCTGCTGGGCCAGAAGGGGCATTACGCCAGGCTCTGGGAACAGCAGCATCGAACTGGTGATGATGGTCAGGCAAGCCCCTGATCACGGGCCATGGCCATAGCCGCTTTCGGCCCTGTCCATAGCGATGGCAGTATGACAAAGGAGACCGGTATGGCGGTTATCACAATGAACTGCTGAAGCACGCCAATCTGCCCTGAACCCATATACAGCAGAATGGCGGCCATCATCGCCATAGCACCGCCCCAGAATACCCGGATCCAAGGATTTGGCTCATCATGGCCCGCACCCACCATGGCAATGGAATAGCTCATGGAGTCGCCGGTGGTGGCGACAAAAATGGTGGTGAGCAGCAGTATCGCGGCGGCCATCCAGGTGCCTCCTGGCAGCGCCTGGGCCACGGTCAGTGTGGCGACGTCAAAACGGAAATTGTTCAACGCTTCGGTCAGGTCAAAGGTGCCGGCCAGCTGGTGATAGATCCCCGAGCCACCCAGCAGCGTAAACCAGATTGTGGTGGCAATAGGTGCCAATACGGCAACCGCGAGGATCATTTCACGAACCGTGCGTCCGCGGGAAATTCGCGACACAAACACTGCCATCAAAGGCGTGTAACCAATAAACCAGGCGAAGAAAAACACCGTCCACCATTTCATCCACCAGTCCGGCGCCGTTTCAGCGGTCATCGTCGACATTGCCATGAAAGACGTCAGGTACTCGCCGAATGACTGGGTAAAGGTGTTGGCCAGAAACAGTGTGGGACCGAACAGGAAAATCACCGCGGCGATGGCCAGGGCGAGGAGCACGTTGAACCGGCTGAGCAACTGAATACCCTTGTGCAGGCCGGTCATGGCGGAGGTCATGTACACCCCGGCCAGAATGATCAGTACCGCGAGCTGGGTGCCATAGCCATCGGTGATGCCAAACAGCTCGTGCAGCCCGAAACTCACCTGGGTTGCCAGGAAACCGATAGGGCCGACGGTTCCCGCCACCACGGCAATGACGCAAAGGGCGTCAATCACCCCACCCAGCTTGCCTTGAACAGCGTTCTCACCAAACACCGGATACAATAGGGTTCGCGGCTGCAGCGGTTTGCCCTGATCATAGTGAGCCCTGCTGAGAACCAGTGCGGTCAGCGAGCCGAGCACGGCCCAGGCAAGGAAGCCCCAGTGAGTAAACGACTGCGCCATGGCGGGAGCGGTGGCCGCAGCCGTTCCGGCTTCGGTATCAAACGCCGGTGGTGTTACCACAAAGTGATAGACCGGTTCCCCGGCGGCGAAAAACACCCCTCCACCGGCCAGCAATGTACACATGATCATTGAAAGCCAGCGAAAACGGCTGATTTCCGGCCGGTCCAGGCCACCAATCCGTGCATTGCCGGCCTTGCTGACCGCTGTTCCAAGTGCGATGAAAAAGGTTGCCAGCAGGAGTAGTTGGAAGAACGACCCCAGGTACTTTGCCGTCCAGGTGAATCCGGCGCCAATCGCTGTGGCGACGGCGCTGCTGTCAATAATGGAAGCACCAACGAACAGCAGGATGAAGCCAATCGTAAGCGTCAGAACGATCGGGTCGCTATCGGAGAAAGCGCCCGGCCGTTCATCGGTAGCCAGGGAGTTTGTCTGGGAGGTCATGGTTGTTCCTTTCGCGAAGAGCCGCGCAGGGTACAGAAAAGTTCAGACCTCTGCATTCCTTTGTGGAGGTAGCCACCCTCCCAGGCATTGGTAAGCTCGTCAGGATTCCGGAAATGCCGTCCAGTCATCCAGCCAGGTCGATGTGGCCCTGGGGTTAACAGCGCCCTGGTACATTGCCGACTCATCAAAGAATTCGGCTTTCGGAGGCCGTTTGGCAGTCATGGCGCGCACTGAGCTTCTGGGGCGGAAATGCGGCGACGACTCGCTGGTGACAGAGGGTTGCAAGCCGGTTTCAACCTGTACGGTGTTCTGCAGTTCGGGGCTGCGTATCCACAACTCTTCGTTGAAGCCGAAATCGTCATCATCGGTTTCGTTCACAATGGTGAGGTTGCCTAACCTACCGTTGTTGGCAAGCAGGTTGTGGCTGAACGTCAGGGCATTCATGCCCACCAGCGCGGTGACCTCATCCCTGGTATCCAGGGCCTCAATGGCGTAACTGTCGATGATCATATTGTGGAAGTGGCCGCCGGATCCCTCTCTTAGCATAATAGCGCGGTGTTCTTTGGCGGAACGGCCGCTGCCATAAAGGGTGACGTTGTAGAATGTGGGTTCGGACCGTGGCACGGCCGAGTGGCTGGAACCGTTGTTGTCGCCCTCAAAGGCGTTATCGCCGACATCCCGGTACTGCTGAATAATGGCAAACTGTACCCTGCCTCGCCAGCCCCAGTCCCAGTCGATGCTGTCATCGGCAGCACCGGTCACCAGGATGTTTTTCAGGTCGACGGTGCCACCGAACATTTCGATACCGTCGTCCAGAGCACGGTGAACCTGCACGTTCTGGATGATGGTGTTGGAGCCACAGCCACCCAGGGTTAAGCCGTTCAGCTCGTTGTTCTGATAGACCTCGAAACCGGCAAATTCAATGCGGGTGTATTGCACCACGCCGCAACTATGCTGCGTGTCGCTGCCACCGAATTGCCCACGGGTGTCGTTTTCAGGTACGCCTTCAATGCGGGCGTTCGGCTCGTTCACCGGTGCCTTTCCAAGAAGCACAACGCCACCCCAGTCACCGCGAGCCCGTGCTCCGGGTTCCTTGCTACTGGTAAAGACCACCGGTTGGTTACGGCTGCCGCGGGCAAACAGTTTGGCACTGGACGTGACAACCAGGGCGGAACCGGGTTCGCCCTCTATGGTTACGCCGGGTTCAATGGTCAGGTTCGCGCCTTCCACAAACACGGTGTTTTCAAGGGTGTATCGATGACCGCTTTCCCAGACGGTGTCTGTGGTAATGTCGGCGCTGATACGCACGTTGCGATTCTCAAATGCGGTAAAACCGGCGACCGTGGCGACAACCGTGCCAATGACGGGAACCAGTACTAGCGCGTGACGGGCAAACCAACCGCGTCTTTTTTGCGGCGTGACGGGACTGGCCTGAAGTTTCTGGTTCGAGGACTTGGCCATCAGCGGACGGCCATCATCGTTGGCCATGATCTCGCGTGCCAGCGCCTGAAGCTCTGGCGTGCCATTGGCTTCCACACGCATCAGAACGTCATTGCGGTAGTTGGGCTCTCTCAGCAAGACGTTGAGATGGACAAAGTCGACGCTCGGGCACTGGCCCTTGTCGATGCGACGTTTGAGTCGCCAGAGCTTCTCTACCAAAAGGGAGGATTGGTCGGACATTACTGCTGCTCCGTTGGGATGAGAGCACCGTTGTACATGTCCAATGTGAAAGCTTTATGTCAATTGAAAGAAAAGAGTCGCTTAAAGGGGAGTATTTCGTCGTAAAGAAGGGACTGAGATGCGGGAAAATGGTCGGCGTGGCAGGATTCGAACCTGCGACCCCTTCGTCCCGAACGAAGTGCGCTACCAAGCTGCGCCACACGCCGATCAACGGCCGGTATTATACGGATTGGCTGGTTTTTTACCAGCCCCCGTATGATTTTCACTGCCCACTGGCAGTGGGTAATACCGAGATATCCGCCACCCGCAGGAACAGGTTACGCAGCAGGTTGAGCATGGCCAGGCGGTTATTACGCACGGCCTCGTCGTCAGCCATCACCATGACTTCATCAAAGAAGTTATCCACCGGCTCCCGCAGGCTGGCGAGAGAGCTCAAGGCCGTCGCGTAATCGCCTTTTTCAAACAGTGGCAATGCCTTGTCGGCTTGCTGGCGAATTTGGTCGGCCAGCGTTATTTCCGCCTTGTCCTGCAACAACTCACTGTCGATGCTTTCACCAATGCTGTCGCCACCCTGCTTGGTAAGGATGTTGGACACCCGTTTGTTGGCGCCGGCCAGGGCCAGGGCTTCCGGTAGCTGGCGGAAGGCTTCCACGGCTTTCACCCGGCGGTCAAAGTCCAGCGGGCGTGTTGGACGGCGGGCGTGCACGGCGAGGTAGACTTCGGCACTGATGCCCTGCTCTTCATAATGCGCACGGAACCGCTCGAGCATATAGTCCACCACTGTGTTGGCCACATTCGGTTCGGTGATGCTGTTGTGTTCCTCTACCGCCCACTCGCACAGGGTTTGCAGGTCCAGTGGCAGCTCCCGCTCGATGATGATGCGCAATACGCCCAGTGAGGCTCGACGCAGCCCGAACGGGTCACGGGTACCGGACGGTGGCTGGTTAATGCCGAACAGCCCCACCAGGGAATCGATGCGGTCGGCAATGGCCACGGCGCAGCCCGTCAGTGTTGCGGGCAGGTCGTCACCGGCAAAGCGGGGCATGTACTGCTCGTTCAGTGCGCTGGCCACGTCTTCGTTCTCGCTGTCGTTGGCGGCGTAGTACTGGCCCATGATGCCCTGCAGGTCAGTGAATTCCAGCACCATCTCGGTGACCAGGTCGGTCTTGGCGAGCATGGCAGCGCGTTCAGCCAGAACGGGATCGCTGCCAATGGCGTCGGCGATCTTCTTCGCCAGTGCGGCCACCCGCACGGACTTGTCGTAAATGCTGCCCAGCTTGTCCTGGAACACGATCGGCTTGAGTTGGTCGATGCGGTCTTCCAGCCGGGTCTTGCGGTCAGTGTCATAGAAGAAAGCCGCATCGGACAGGCGTGGGCGGATGACCTTCTCATTGCCGGAAATGACCTGTTGCGGGTCCTTGCTTTCCAGGTTGGCAACGGTGATGAACAGCGGCAGCATCCGGCCGTCGGCGGAGACGACGTGAAAGTACTTCTGGTGTTCCTTCATGGAGGAAATCAGTGCCTCGGCGGGAACTTCCAGGAAGCGTTCCTCGAAACGGCCCATGAGCGGCACAGGCCACTCGTTGAGGGCGGTGACTTCGTCCAGCAGGTCTTCATCGATAACCGCCTGGCCGCCCGCTTCCTTCCTGGCAATGGCGGTGACGCCGTCGCGGATCTGCTCGCGGCGTTCGGCGAAGTCAGCGGTCACATACCCTTCCTGGCGCAGCACCACTTCGTAGTCGCCGGGCGTGGGCACGATCAATGATTTCGGGCAGTGGAAACGGTGACCGCGGGTTTTGTTACCCGGAGTCAGCCCCATGATCGGGGTGTCGATCACCTTGTTGCCGAACAGCAGGATGGCCCAGTGCACTGGACGCACGAACTCGGTTCTGTGCGCGCCCCAGCGCATGCGTTTTGGAATCGGCAGTGCGGCCAGGGACTGGTCTACCAGTTCCGGCATCAGTTCAACGGTGGGACGGCCTTTCTCGATGGTGCGATAGACTACCCAGGCGCCCTTGTCGGTTTCCATCGTATCAAGCTGGTCCGGTGTCACGCCCAGGGAGGTGGCGAAGCCGGTCAGTGCCCGGGTGGGGTTGCCGGAATCGTCGAACGCAGCTTTCACGGCCGGGCCGCGTTTTTCCACCGGTTTGTCCGGCTGAGCGTCTTCCAGGTCCCGTACCCTGACGGCAAGCCGGCGTGGTGCAGCAAAGGCTTCCACCTTGCCGAACCGAATACCGGCCTCTTCCAGGCCATTGGTAATGCCACGGGTAAACGCGTCCGACAGTGGCTTGAGGGCCTTGGGAGGCAGCTCTTCAGTGCCCAGTTCGACCAGAAAATCCTGTTTTGCCATGATTATGCGTTCCCCTGTTCCTGCTGAGCTTTTTTCGCTTTCTTACCCTTCTTGCCATTCGCCTTTTCGGCGGCGGCCTCGGTCGCTGCCAGTACCTCTTTGCGCAGGGCATCCGGTGCCAGCGGGAAGCCAAGCTTGCGGCGGCTGTCGAAATACGCCTGGGCAACGGCCCGGGCCAGGGTGCGAACCCGCAGGATAAAACGTTGGCGCTCGGTCACGGAGATGGCGTGGCGGGCGTCAAGCAGATTGAAAGTGTGTGAAGCCTTGAGCACCTGCTCATAGGCGGGCAATGCCAGGCCGGCTTCGATCAGGCGCGCGCTCTCGCGTTCGTGCACATCGAAGCTGTGAAACAGGAACTCGGTGTCGGCGTGCTCGAAGTTGTAGGTGGACATCTCCACCTCCTGCTGATGGAACACGTCGCCGTAGGTGACCACACCATCCGGGCCTTCGGTCCAGACCAGGTCGTAGACGCTGTCCACGCCCTGCAGGTACATGGCAATGCGCTCAAGCCCGTAGGTGAGCTCGCCGGTGACCGGATAGCATTCCAGGCCACCCACCTGCTGGAAGTAGGTGAACTGGGTTACTTCCATGCCGTTCAGCCAGATTTCCCAACCCAGGCCCCAGGCGCCGAGGGTGGGTGATTCCCAGTTGTCCTCAACAAAACGGATATCGTGGACCAGTGGGTCCAGCCCAAGAGCCTTCAGGGAATCCAGGTACAGTTCCTGAATGTTGTCCGGGGACGGTTTCAGCACCACCTGGAACTGGTAGTAGTGTTGCAGGCGGTTGGGGTTCTCCCCGTAGCGGCCATCGGTGGGGCGGCGGCTGGGCTGAACGTAGGCGGCGTTCCAGGTTTCCGGACCGATGGAGCGCAGGAAGGTGGCCGGGTGGAAGGTGCCGGCACCCACTTCCATGTCCAGTGGCTGGAGGACCACGCAGCCGTGCTGCGCCCAGAAGTTCTGCAGGGCGAGGATCAGGCCCTGGAAGGTTTTGATGTCCGGCGTGTTTGCGGAAGTTGCCTTGTCTGTCACGACGTTTGCCTGCTGGTCAGTCTGTGTGTGGTGCCCGGGCATCTGGCCGGGGCACTCCGGAAAAAAGGGGCATTATACGCTTGCCAATCGCGTATTTCTAAGTTGGGTTCAGAAGATTGATTTTGCGCTAGAAGAACGTCAGTCCCACCTGGAACAGTTTCTCCACATCCCGTATCCGCGACTTGTCCACCAGGAACAGGATGACGTGGTCATCCGGCTGTACCCGCAGGTGGTCGTGGGCAATGAGGACTTCGCTGTGGCGGACGATGGCGCCGATGGTGGTGCCTTCCGGCAGGTTGATTTCGTCAAGCCGCTTACCCACTACCCGGGAGGACCGGTGGTCGCCATGGGCGATGGCCTCAATGGCCTCGGCAGCGCCCCTACGGAGTGAGTGAACGTTCACTACGTCCCCGCGGCGAATGTGGGTAAGCAGGCTGCCAATGGTGGTTTGCTGGGGCGAAATAGCGACATCAATGTCGCCGCCCTGGATCAGGTCAACGTAGTCCGGGTTGTTGATCAGGGTCAGTACCTTGCGGGCGCCCAGGCGCTTGGCCAGCAGTGACGCCATGATGTTGGCTTCGTCATCGTTGGTGACTGCACAGAAAACATCGGTATTTTCGATGTTCTCTTCCAGCAGAATGTCCTTGTTGGCGGCGTTGCCCTCCAGCACCACGGTTTTGCGAAGGTTCTCGGACAGCATCACGCAACGTTCGTGGTCCCGTTCCAGAAGTTTCACCTGGTAGCGGGATTCGAGAGTATGGGCCAGGCGCTGGCCAATGTTACCACCCCCACAGATGAAGATGCGCTTGTAGGGTTTTTCCAGTGGCTGCAACTCGCTCATGACCGAGCGAATATGGTCGGAGGCAGCGATGAAGAAGACCTCGTCGCCGTCTTCAATCACCGTATCCCCCTGAGGCATGATCGCCCGGTCTTTCCTGAAAATGGCGGCGACCCGTGTTTCGATTTTGGGCATATGGCTACGCAGGTACGACAACTCGTGGCCAACCAGTGGGCCGCCTTCCGTCGCCCGAATGGCGACCAACTGAACAAGCCCCTTGGAAAACTCCAGTACTTGCAGCGCGCCGGGGTATTCGATCAGTCGTGTAATGTGCTTGGTGACCAGGTGCTCCGGGCTGATCAGAACATCGATGGGGAAACCCCGCAGGCTGTCCAGATCCTTTTTCTGATCCCGCTGGTAGAACAGTTCTGGTTTTGCCAGGTAGGCGTTGGCCCTGACCCGGCAGATGGTTGTCGGGGTTTTGTAGAGCAACTTGGAGACCTGGCAGGCCACCATGTTGACCTCGTCACTGTTGGTCACGGCGATGACCATGTCACCATCTTCAGCGCCCGCCTGGCGCAGAACCGTGGGAAAGGAGGCCATGCCCTGGACAGTCCGAATGTCCAGTCGATCCTGAAGCTCCCGCAGGCGGGTACTGTCACTGTCGATCACGGTGATGTCGTTGGCTTCGTTGGCGAGGTTTTCTGCCAGGGTCCCGCCCACCTGGCCGGCACCGAGAATCAGGATTTTCATGGTTCGGGTTTCTCCAGCACAGCGTAGAAAAATCCATCGTGGCTTTCGGGAACAGGCAGCATCTGGCGGCCTGTTTCCATATCGCGCCCCCAAAGGACATCGGGCTCCACCAGGGCAGCGTCGTCCTGCTGCTTCAGGAATCGACGAATTATACGGTGATTCTCCTGCGGAAACACCGAACAGGTGGCATAGACCAGGCGCCCTCCGGGTGCGAGCACTTGCCACATCGACTCCAGCAGACCCAGCTGAATGCTGGCGAGCGGGACAATGTCTGATTCACGGCGCAGCAACTTGATGTCCGGATGGCGGCGAATCACGCCGGTGGCGCTGCAGGGAACGTCCAGCAGGATGCGATCGAACGGCTTCCGGTCCCACCACTGGTCAATATCTGCGGCATCGGCCTGTTTCAGTGTCGCCACGAGATCCAGCCGTTCCAGGTTTTCCTGCACCCGTGGCAGTCGATCAGCGGATTCGTCGATAGCGACCACTTCTTCCAGTTGTCCGCAGCTTTCAAGGATAGCGCAGGTTTTGCCTCCCGGTGCGGCACAGGCATCCAACACCCGTTGGCCGGGCGCCAGGTCCATCAGGGTGGTGCAGAGCTGGGCTGCTTCATCCTGCACACTGACCGCGCCTTCGGAAAACCAGGGCAGAAGATCCACCGGCACCGGGGCGGCCAATTGGATGCCGTGGGGCGCAAACACGGTTGCGTTGGCATCGATACCGGCATCGGACAGTAATTGCAGGTAGTCGTCGCGGCTGAAGCGCAGGGCGTTCACCCGCAGGGTCATGGGGGCCTGGGTGTTGTTGGCTTCGAGAATAGCCTGCCAGTCGTGAGGCCAGTTATGGCGCAGTTTTTCAAGCATCCAGGGAGGGTGGCTGAAACGACCGATTTCGTCGGCAATGGGCGGCTCCCCTTCCCGCTCCGCAGCCCGAAGAACGCCGTTCACCAGCCCTGTCAGGTGTGGTTTTTCGAGGGCGCGGCAGGCTTCCACGGTTTCATTCAGAATCGCGTAGGTGGCCTGCTGACTGAAGCGAAGCTGGAACAGTGCCACCAGCATCAAGTGGTGGACCACCCGGTCGGATTTGCGCAGCGGTTTTTTCAGGCGCGCCTGTAACTCGCCATCGAGCCGGTGAAACCAGCGACAGGTGCCGTAGCACAGTGCCTGTAGTGGTGGTCGTTCGTTGTCTGCCACATCACCCATGGCGTGGGGCAGGCATTGGGACAGCGACTGGCCGTTCTCAACGGATTGCAAAACCCGGGCAGCAACCGCCCGCAGTGGCTGGCCCTGCTGGCTCATTCAGTTCAGCTCCTGGCCGGGCATCAGTATGTCCTTGCCGCCGTTGATCAGGTCGTTCACCGATTGTGGCCGCGAGCCGGACAACTGCAAACGGGTGATCCTCAGGGATTCCAGGCCGCAGGCAATGTCGATGCCCTCGCGGTCGCGGCGAATCACCGTGCCGGGATGTTTGTCGCTGGTGTCGTCCAGAATCTCCGCCTGATGAATGCGGATGCGCAGATCGTCCAGGTCGGTGTAGGTGCCCGGCCAGGGATTAAAGGCACGAATCAGCCGGCTGATGGCGGGGGCATCCCGGGTCCAGTCGATATGCCCTTCTTCCTTGCTGAGTTTACGGGCATAGCAAGCCCTAGCCTCGTCCTGGACTTCGCCCTGCAGTTCGCCTTTCTCAAGCTGCTCCAGCGACTTGACGATGGCTTCGCCACCCAGGCCAGCCAGACGGTCGTGAAGGCTGCCGCCGGTATCCGCGTCTTCGATTGGGGTAATGGCTTTCAGCAACATTGCGCCGGTGTCGAGGCCAGCGTCCATCTGCATGATGGTAATACCGGTTTCCCGGTCACCCGCGGCGATCGCGCGCTGAATAGGCGCGGCACCGCGCCAGCGAGGCAGTAACGAGGCATGGATGTTCAGGCAGCCGTGACGAGGGAGGTCCAGCACCGCCTGCGGCAGAATCAGTCCGTAGGCAGCGACGATCATCACGTCTGCGTTAAGACTGCGGAGCTGTTCCTGCGCTTCGGGCGATTTCAGGGACTCTGGTTGAAACACGGGAATGCCCGCCTCAACCGCCACCTGTTTGACCGGGCTGGGTGTCAGTTTGCGGCCACGGCCAGCGGGCCGGTCGGGTTGGGAGTAAACGCCAACCACCTGATGATGGGTCGTGAGCAGTGCCTTCAGCGCGGTGGCTGCGAATTCGGGGGTGCCGGCAAAAACAAGTCGCACGGGTATCGCTTCCTGGTCCGTTGAATACGAAAAGACCGGGTTTTCACCCGGTCCCGATTTACGCTGTTTTGGCGGCTTCAGGCGCTTTTCTTGTGAAGCTTTTCCAGTTTCTTGCGAATACGGGTGCGCTTCAGTGAACTCAGGTAGTCCACAAACAGCTTGCCGTTGAGGTGATCCATCTCATGCTGGATACATACCGCCAACAGGCCACGGGCTTCCAGCTCAAAGGGTTTGCCGTCACGGCCAATAGCCCTGATCATGCAGTGTTCGATACGGGAGACGTCCTCGTAGAAACCCGGTACCGACAGGCAGCCTTCCTGCATCTCCTCAAGCTCGCCATCAAGCACTTCCACTTCCGGATTGATGAATACCCGCGGTTCACTTTTGTCTTCGGACAGATCCATGACGATGATCTGCTTGTGTACATTGACCTGGGTGGCTGCCAGGCCAATGCCGGGCGCATCGTACATGGTCTCGAACATGTCGTCGATCAGCTTGCGGGTCTCGTCTGTTACCTCGTCCACTGGCTTGGCAAGGGTGCGCAAGCGGGGGTCCGGGTATTCGAGAATATCTAGTATCATGGCGCTCGTACTTTTGGTGTCTGATTCTGGCTTTCACCGTTATCTTTTGTAACGGTGTGAATACTGTCTCCGAAATGCGACAGCGTACTGCGCATTTTTCCATCCCGTGACTATTATGATCGGGATGAAAGAGCCGGTTTCAACGGGTTTTTGCCGTTTATGGTGCTATTATCCCTCAACTCGCTCATTGAGTACAAACTGATCAGTTGATAGTCAAAAGCTTTCGACCATAGCGTAGAATTTACTGGAAGAACAAAAGATAACATCACAATTTGCGAGACATCTTCTATAGTAGTGGTATAAAAGGCAGAGTACCGGCTGCTTACCAAGAACAGAATCTATCGATTCAAGGCACGCGATCAAGGACTTAAACAATGAGGAAACTGCTGTACGCTCTGGCAGCAAGCATGCTGCTGCTAACCTCCTGGGCCCACGCCGCCCCGGAACTGAGGTCCGATCATCCCGAGCGTTACACTGTCGTGAAGGGTGACACCCTGTGGGATATTTCCGCCCGCTTCCTGAATAACCCCTGGTACTGGCCGGAAATCTGGCACGTGAATCCACAGGTTGCAAACCCACACCTGATCTATCCGGGTGACGAGCTGGCGCTGGTCTATATTGACGGCAAGCCGCGTGTTACCAAGGTTTCCAGTGATCGGGTGGTGAAGCTTTCACCAAAAGTGCGTTCCGAGCCCATCGATACGCCGATTCCCGCGATTCCCCTGGATGCGATCAGCAGTTTCCTGACCGACACGCGTATTGTTGACGTTGAGGCACTCAATGGCGCGCCTTACGTGCTGGAAGGCGAGGACGGCCGGATTATTACCGGCGCGGGTGATCGGATTTACGCCCGTGGTGAGAAGCCGGCTGACAATGTGGGCGTCTTCCGCCGCAGCAAGGAATTCCGCGATCCGGAAACCGGCGAGTTTCTTGGCCTTGAGGCCCGGAGTATTGCCCGCGGTGAAGTCATTGCCGAGAATAAAGACGTTCTGACACTCCGACTGAAGCAGTCCAATGAGGAAGTGCGCATCGGGGACCGTCTGCTGGTTGGCGAAGAGCGTCGCATCACCACCAGTTTTGTGCCCAGCTCTCCCGACAGTGACATCGAGGCCCAGATGATCTCGGTCGATGGTGGTGTCAGCCAGATCGGGCAGTTTGACGTGGTGGCTATCAACCGCGGTGAACGGGAAGGTCTGAAGCCGGGCAATGTCATGGCCGTGCTGAAAAGTGGCAATCTGGTTCGGGATCCGGTCACCAATGAAACCATTGAGCTGCCCTCCGAGCGTGCCGGGCTGATGATGGTGTTCCAGACCTACGAGAAAATGAGCTATGGCCTGATCCTGCAGGCGACCCGTCCGTTGTCGGTTGGTGACAAGGTGACCAATCCCTGAGCGGACCACAGCGTAAGATGTCCGTAGATAAGGGAGCCGCATCGCCGGCTCCTTTTTTTATGGCATAATTCACCCTCGGCCTGCCAGGAAGGCAAGCCCCCATTACCCAACCCTGATCCACGGAAGGATGCCATGCCCCTCTCTACCGAGCCCCTGTCTGTCCCGAACCTGTTCCAGTCGGAACACGGGTTCTGGATATTTCTGTCCTGTCTGCCGAAATTCGGAGCCCGTCGCCAGCAGGCGATCCTCGAACAGATTCCGGATTTTCAGCAACTCCTGACCCATAATGCCGCCACGCTGAAAGCACTGGGTTTGGCGACGGAAACGATCAACGCTCTGGAAGCATGGCGTTGCCAGGATAGCGCTCACCCTGTGATCGCCAGCGCCGACGGCATATACCGGGATTGCCTGCGGACCGGCACGGCTATCCTGACCATCGCCGATGCCGACTACCCCGAGCCTCTCAGGCATATTCACGACGGGCCATTGGTCCTCTATGTGCGCGGTGATCGCTCCCTGCTGGGGCGCGAGCAGATCGGTATTGTGGGTAGCCGCAACGCCACCCGGGCCGGGCTGGAACATGCCCGTTCCTTTGCCGCGGCGCTCGGCCAAAAAGGCTTGCTGGTGACCAGCGGGTTGGCACTGGGGGTGGACGGCGCCGCCCATGCCGGCGCCCTGGATGCCGGCTTCCCGACCGTCGCCGTGATTGGCAATGGTGTTGATAAGCCTTACCCCTACCGCCACCGCACGCTCAGTGAGCGCATCGCCGGAGAGGGAGTGATTGTGTCCGAATACCCGCCGGGCACCTCCGCCAAGGCGGGCCATTTCCCTCGCCGAAACCGGATTATCAGCGGCCTTAGTCGAGGTATCCTGGTGGTAGAGGCGGGACTCAAAAGCGGCTCCCTGATCACCGCCCGACTGGCGCTGGAACAGGGGCGGGAGGTATTTGCGATTCCGGGCTCGGTCCACAATCCTTTGGCACGGGGCTGCCATCACCTGATACGCCAGGGTGCGAAGCTGGTGGAAACCGTGGACGATATCTGCGAGGAACTCGGCGGCTGGTGGACCAGTCAGAACGAGGGCGATTCCTCTTCGGTGATCATGAAAAGGCCAGCACCCGAAGGCCTGGACTCCCGGGAAATCGCGGTGCTGGAGGCTTTAGGGTATGATCCGCAGTCAACCGATGATTTGTGTTCAGTGACCGGTCTTCCCGCCGATCAGTTGATGCAGTCGCTGCTTCTCTTGGAGTTACAGGGATTGGTGGATTCTGCGCCGGGAGGGTTTCAACGGATTGGCTGAGCCACGTTTACAGACTTGAAGATTTCATGAAATTACCACAGCAACCTTTGTCCGACTGGCACCTTCATTGCGCCCGCCGCACCGTCCTTGGTGGCGGGGTCATTGCCTATCCCACGGAAGCCGTCTGGGGGCTGGGTTGTGACCCCTGGGATCAGGACGCCGTTGAACGGGTCCTGTCGCTCAAGCAGCGTCCCATGGAGAAGGGACTGATCCTTGTGGCGGCGTCTGTTGATCAGATACGGTTCCTGTTGGACCCATTGCCGAAGGAGCAGCAGCGCCAGGCGATGAGTCATTGGCCTGGCCCGGTTACCTGTCTTCTGCCGGATATCCGCAAGCAAATCCCACAACAGGTTCGGGGGCATCACAGCTCCATCGCTGTCAGGGTCAGTGACCACCCTGTTGTGCGCGCCTTGTGCGAGGCGGTCGGCTTTCCCCTGGTTTCAACCTCCTGTAATCCGGCAGGACGCCAGCCGGCCCGTTCCTCCTGGCAGGTACGTCGTTACTTCGAGGGCCAACTGGATTGGCTGGTGCCAGGAGACCTGGGCGGTAATCGTCAACCCAGCCGTATCATCGATATCGTCAGCGGAAAGCAACTGCGCTAGGAGTTCCCATGTCTCAGCACCCTGTCCAGCACCCCGACACCAATGCCGTGAAACAATACCTGCTTGGCCTGCAGGATCGAATCTGCGAACGGCTGGCTGCGGTCGATGGCAAGGGCGTTTTTGAAACCGATGCCTGGGACCGGCCCGAGGGCGGAGGTGGCATCAGCCGGGTGATCACCGATGGCGAGGTGTTCGAGAAAGGCGGTGTAAACTTCTCCCATGTGATGGGCGAGACCATGCCTGCGTCAGCCACCGCGCATAGACCCCACCTGGCGGGTGCGCCCTGGCAAGCCATGGGGGTGTCTCTGGTCATGCACCCTTCGAACCCCTACGTACCCACGTCCCACGCCAACGTCCGGTTTTTTGTTGCGACCCCCGAGGATGCAGAGCCGGTCTATTGGTTTGGCGGGGGTTATGACCTTACGCCCTATTACGGCTTCGACGAGGATTGCGTCCATTGGCACCGGGTTGCGAAAGCCGCTTGTGATCCTTTCGGCGACCAACTGTATCGTGAGTACAAGCACTGGTGTGACAACTATTTCTACCTCAAACACCGGGACGAGCCGCGGGGCGTGGGAGGGTTGTTTTTTGACGACCACAACACCGGGGATTTCAGCCGTGATTTTGCCTTGATGCAGTCAGTCGGGGACAGCTTCATCGATGCCTATGAGCCCATTATCGAGCGACGAAAAGCCATGGTGTGGGGCGATCGCGAGCGCGATTTCCAGCTGTACCGCCGCGGCCGCTACGTGGAGTTCAACCTGGTGTACGACCGGGGCACCCTGTTTGGCCTGCAGTCCGGTGGCCGTACCGAATCCATCCTGATGTCGCTGCCTCCGCTGGTGCGCTGGGAGTACGACTTCGTGCCGGAGCCCGGATCGGAGGAAGCGCGGCTGACGGACTACTTTCTTACCGGGCGGGACTGGCTGGAGAGCGCTGATGCACAATGATCTGTATGCGGTGGTTGGCAATCCGATCAGTCACAGCAAATCCCCCCGCATTCATAGCCTGTTTGCCCGCCAGACCGGCGAGCAGCTGGAATACACGGCCATACAGGCGCCGGAAGACGATTTCGCGAATACCGTAAAAGGCTTTTTTGAACGCGGTGGCAAAGGGTTGAATATCACCGTGCCTTTCAAGGAGCAGGCCTGGCAGTTGGCGGACCTGCGGACCCAGCGCGCCGAGCGAGCGGGTGCGGCGAACACACTCTACAAAGACAGTAAAGGCTCACTTACCGCCGATAACACTGATGGCAAAGGATTGGTTACCGACCTGATGGTCAACCATGGCGTTCGCCTGGCGGGTAAACGCCTGCTGGTGCTGGGCGCAGGCGGGGCCGTTCGTGGTGTTCTGGGGCCGATTCTTGCTGAAGAGCCCGCTGCCCTGACGATTGCCAACCGCACCCTGGCAAAAGCCGAGGGGCTGGTCAGTTTCTTTGAATCCGTGGCCGGCGATACGCACCTGGAGGCCTGCGGATTCGAACAGCCGGCCGACGCTTTCGACGTTATCATCAACGGCACCAGTGCCAGCCTGCAGGGAGATTTGCCGCCGGTTTCCACAAGTGTGATCGGTGCCGACACGGTGATCTACGACATGATGTATTCTCTGCAGACCACCACCTTCAACCAGTGGGCTCTGGACCAGGGAGCCACCCGGGTGTTCGATGGCCTGGGCATGCTGGTGGAACAGGCGGCGGAGTCGTTCCGGATATGGCGTGGAAAAACTCCGGACACCCGTCCGGTGATTGAAGAATTGCGAAACGACTGAGCCCAACCCGGATGAATGGGCTATGCTTCGCAGGTGCAAACGGTTCCCGAAGATCGCTGATTAATCGCTGATTTAAGGTCTCTGATGGATATACTCACCCTTGTCGGGCTGGTGGCAGGCGTACTGATTGTCGTGCTTGCGATGCTGGCTAACGCGTCGATACTGACTTTTTTCAACCTTCCGGGGTTGGCGATTGTGCTGGGTGGCACGTTTGCCGTTACCCTGATCAAGTTTCGTCTGCCTTCGGTGATGAGTGCTTTCAGGCTGGCGTTTTCAGCGGCATTCAAGGACCGCGTAGAACGGCCGGCGGAGTTGATCCGCGAAGTTGGCACATTGGCTCTTGTCGTTCGCAAGGAAGGTATCCTGGGCCTGGAAAACCACCCCACCAAAAACGAGTTTCTGCAAAAGGCCATCAATCTGTGCGTGGACGGCCACCCACCGGAGCTGGTTGAAGAAGCTCTGGCCCAGGAAACCCAACAGACGGCTGAGCGTTACGAAGTCTCCGAAAGGGTATTTCGTGGTATTGGTGAATCCGCTCCGGCCATCGGTATGCTGGGTACGCTGGTTGGCCTGGTGCAGATGCTCAACACCCTCGACGATCCGTCCTCCATTGGCCCGGCCATGGCGATCGCCCTGCTGACCACGCTCTATGGCGCCTTCATCGCCCAGCTGATCGCCCTGCCCCTGGCCGACAAGCTGCAGCTCAAGGCCGAAGATGAGGCACGTAACCAGGTACTGATCACCACGTCGATGCGTACTATCATGCGCGGCGAGAATCCCCGGGTGATGACCGAACTGCTGTCGTCCTTCGTAACGCCGGAGCAGCGCAACGGTCTTGCGCCGGAGCGGGAGGCGTAGGTTTTGGTGGTCCGCCAGCCCGTTAAAAAGAAGAAGCATGGTCGTGGCTCCCCGGCCTGGATCGTCACCTTTGCCGATCTGGCCACCCTGCTGCTGACCTTTTTTATCCTGTTGCTGTCCTTCGCCGAAATGGATGTTGAAAAATACCGTGCTATGGCCAATTCCATGGCGGTGGCCTTCGGCAGCAACCAGGTGCTCGGCGATGCGGTGGGGGGCTCGCCGCTGACATTGATTGAGTCGGATACGGTTTCCCTGCCGGAGCCAATGGAGACGGCGACCGACGAGCCCGAATTTATTGATGAACGCGCGGAGGGGGATGCCCCGACCAAAATTCCGGCGGGTGTGATCGATCTGGCCAGCCGAATGATCGAAGAGCTTGAACCGGAAGTGGCTTCGGAGGCATTGAGCGTCAACTACGATGAAAGCCGGGTGGTGATCCGGTTTTCGGAGGAAGCCACGTTCCGCTCCGGAGAAGCGGCGATCAAGCCGGGAATGGTGCCGATCATCGAGCGCGTGGTAGAGGTGTTGTCTGGTTGCACCGGTGACGTTCTGGTGGCGGGTTACACGGATGACCGCCCGATAGCCAGTGGCCGCTATCGCTCTAACTGGGACCTGTCTGCCGCGCGTGCCGTGTCGGTGGTTCACGAGCTGGTGCTGAATCGTCAGGTGCCGGCGGAGCGGGTTGTCGCGGCGGGCCGGGCGGAAACCAACCCGCTGGCGCCCAACGACAGCCCGGAGAACCGGGCCAAGAACCGAAGAGTGGAGATCGCCATCCGCAACCCGCAATGCGACGACAGCGTGGAGACGGATCAGTTACCGGTGGAAATTAACCCGTGAAGTTCGCATATGCCTGCCGGGAAGCTCCTCATAGTGAATTTATATAACCCCGGCGCTTTTAGATCTTTATACTGTGCAGCCCAACGCAAACACATTTGTCGTAACTATTTGCTGTAAAAAGCTGTAACGAAAAGGCCAGAGAGATTATGAGCGGACCTGACAAACCGAAAGTGATTGGTGAGGAATGGAGCGATGAGCGGGTAAAGAGCTTCCTGGCCATTACGCCCTACGACAGCAACATCAATCCTGACTTCAATGCCCTGATCAAGGCCTACCAGGCCATGATTGCCGAAGACTTTGACCGTTTCGTCGGTTTCTTTGTGGAAGCGGGGCGGGATCTCAACGCAGTTGATGAAAATGGTGAGACTATCCTGGACCTGGTGTCGCGGCACCGTCGTAGCACCGCTTACGCTGAGACACTTCGCAAAGCCGGCGCAAAAACAATGGCGGAGGCCGGGAGCTGAATCTCGCCGTTCTCCTTCTTTGCGGGTTACTGCTTAATAAAGCCTGAAGCGGATACTTTTACCGGAATGTGCGGACCGCTGAAAGTCCGATGAAGGAAGGGCCGGAAACTGGCCATTGAAGGCCCCCGTTGACCCAAGTGGGGGCGCGCGCCCCAACGGAACCCGCGTAAGCCTTCCTGATCACCGCTGCCAACAAACGGTGCCAGCATTGTGGGGTCGGCGCTGATCACATGAACAACGACGTCGCGGCTGGCGTTGTCGCCGGTGATCAAAGGGGCCGCCTGATGGTCACCTGTCAGCACCAGCAGGGTCTTGTTATCCACATGACGTTTGGCGTACTCGGTGGCCACGTTCAGCGCATAATCCAGCGAGCGGGCGTAGTGATCGCGTACGCGCTCGGGGTCCCGCCACAGGCTTGCTGGTGCTTCGCCGGCATCTTTCCAGCGGTTAAAGATTTCTCCATCGCCAATGCTGTCCCAATCGTCCAGAACCGGGAGTATGGGGACCCATGGCGCGTGGCTGCTGATCAGTGCCACTTCAGCGAACACAGGGGTATGATCGGCGCGCTCCCGAATCTGGCGTTGGAACCATGACCAGGTGTACTGATCCGGCATGGTGACCCAGTTCAGGGCGGGTCCACGATAGCCCATGGAGGTGGAGTGATAGATGCGGTTGTAGCCGAACGCAAGACCCTCCGGCCACTCGCGGGTAATGGCGGGCATAACAGCCACGGAATCATGGCCAGTCGCGCCCATATCGTCAATCAGTGTGGGATAGTCACTGGCCAGGAAAGTGTCGTAATCGAGTTGGGTATCGATCCATTGGCCGCTGAGCAGCGTGGTATGCGCCAGCCAGGATTGACCACCCTGAACGGGGGATTGCAGGCGGCCCGTGACCATATGCAGGCCGGCGTTCGCCAGCACCTGCTCCATTTGTTGGAGGCGAGGCTGGATCAGGCGCCCGTAACGCGGGTCGGTGACGGATGATATGCCGTAGGACTCAATGAACCCCAGGATCACATCGGTTTGAGCAAGCGCCTGCAGTGGCCTGGATTGGCTGGCGCCCGGGTTATCCATCAAATGTTGTTGGAAAGAGGCCGTTGACTGATAGGTATCAGCGGCCAGTTCAACTTGCTGAGTGGCTGCCCGGGCTGCCGTCAGGCCTACGAATGGTTGCGGTAAGAATGTTACCCCGATGGCGACGATGCCCAGAGACGCAACAGCCCTTGCCGCGGCGCGGGAACGGTTTGCATCAACCTGCCGGAGCAACCGGCTCACGCAGATGCCCAACCCCACGAAGACAGCCAGGGCCATGACGATCAGCACCAGCGACAGCGTCACGCCCAGGTTGCTCTGCAACAGGTTAAACACCGAACCGGCAAGGCCCAACTCGAGATAGAGATTGAAAGGTCGCCCGATGCTGTGGCGAACCAGAACATCACTCAGTGCAAAGAAGGCGAGCAGGCCAAAGAGAGCGCCAACAGTTGCCGCTCCGACACGCTTCCCCGTGCTTTCAGGTAGAAGAGCGAACAGTCCACTTATCAACAGGGCTTCCGCAGCCAACCAGGGCATTTGGGAATAGTGAGGCAGCAGCAACGCCAGAAACAGAACGTTCAGCAGGATGGTGGTGAGTAACAGTCGCTTCAATGGCGGATCTCTCCACTAAACCTCATTGAGATAGTCGTCCTTGAGTTTGACGTAATTGGCTGCGGTATACTTGAAGAAGGTCTTTTCCTGATCCGACAACGCCCGGGCCTGTTTGCAGGGTGACCCAACGTACAGGTAACCGGACTCCAGGGTTTTGCCCGGCGGCACCAGGCAGCCAGCAGCGACAATCACCTCGTCCTCCACCACGGCGCCGTCCATGATGATGCAACCCATACCTACCAGCACCCGATTACCAATGGTGCAGCCGTGCAGCAGCGCCTTGTGGCCAACGGTCACGTCATCCCCGACCTGAAGTGGATAGCCACCGGGGTTATAATCACTGGCATGAGTGATGTGCAGCACCGACCCATCCTGAATGCTGCAGCGGTTGCCGATGCGAATCTTGTGCATGTCGCCGCGCACCACGGTCATCGGCCAGATAGAGACGTCATCCCCGGTCTGGACATCCCCGATGACTACTGCGCTTGGGTCAATCCAGGCGCGTTCTCCAAATTGTGGCGTGTTACCCTTGTGTGTTCGTACATTCGACATTACATATACTCTTGAAATGGATTATTGCTTGTGGGGAAGGAGTCTCTGGGTGAGGCCTTTCCAAAACACGCTCAGGCACATCCATGTGGCGCTTGAGCTCCGCCATCCATGGCTCCGCACAGTTTTGGAAAGGCCTCACCCAGAGACTCCCCAAGCGTTGGAGTTACTTCAAATTACATCAGACACCCGGAGCTGAGAAGGGGACTTATGAATAACCCGTTATTGACCGACGACCTGTTGCCCAAGTTTGACCATGTTCGCACCGAGCACATGGAACCGGCAATCGACCAGATTCTCAGCGAGAACCGCGTGAAAATCTCACAACTGGCGCAGCAGGACGAACCCACCTGGGAAACCCTGGCGCAACCGATGCAGGCAACCGAAGACCGGCTGGAAAGAGCCTGGTCGGTGATTTCCCACCTGAACGGTGTGATGAACAGCGACGACCTGCGCAAAGTGTACAAGAACTGCCTGGAAAAGCTCACCGAGTACAGCACCGAGCTGAGCCAGAATGCTGAGCTCTGCGAGGCTTACAAGAAGCTGGCAGCAAGCGACCAGTACAATGAACTCAGCGAGGCACAGCGTAAATCCGTGGACAACACCCTGCGGGACTTCCACCTCGGTGGCGTCGATCTGCCCCAGGAAAAGAAAGAGCAGTACGCCAATCTGTCGATGGAGCTGTCGGAGCTCTCCAACCGTTTCAGCGACAACGTTCTGGATGCCACCCAACACTGGTTCAAGCACATCACCGATGTGGAAGAGCTGGCGGGTGTTCCTGAGAGCGCACTCGATGGCGCCAGGCAGGCAGCACAACAGAAGGATCTGGACGGCTATGTGATCACCCTGGATTTTCCCAGTTTTTACCCCGTGATGACCTACGGTGACAACCGCGACCTGCGCCGTGAAGTCTACGAAGCCTTTGTGACCCGAGCGTCCGACATGGGCCCGGATGCTGGCACTTGGGACAACACGCCAGTGATGGCGGAAATCCTCAAGCGTCGTCACGCCATGGCTCAGTTGCTCGGATTCGACAACTACGCCGAGCGCTCACTGGCCACCAAGATGGCCCGCAATGTGGACGAAGTGCTGGACTTCCTGAACCAGCTGGCGGCCAAGTCCAAACCCATTGCCGAGCGGGAGTTTGCCGAGCTGAAGGCCTTCGCCAGGGACACCCACGGCGTTGACGACCTGCAGGCGTGGGACATCGGCTACTACAGTGAAAAACTGCGCCAGGAACGCTACGACATTTCCCCGGAAACCCTGCGCCCATGGTTCCCGGTGGACAAGGTGGTCCCGGGCCTGTTTGCCGTGGCCGAGAAGCTGTTCGACGTGCAGATTGAAGCCAAACCAGACGTAGAAACCTGGCACCCGGACGCGACCGCCTATTGCATCAGCTGCAATGGCGAGCCCCTGGCCTGGTTTTACCTTGACCTGTACGCTCGCCAAGGCAAGCGTGGCGGCGCCTGGATGGCGGACTGCCGGGTACGCTGGCGAAACCTGCGCGGCCAATTGCAACTGCCGGTGGCCTTCCTGACCTGTAACTTCACGCCGCCGGTGAACGGCAAGCCGTCACTGCTGACCCACGATGAGGTCACCACGCTGTTCCACGAGTTCGGGCACGGCCTGCACCACATGCTCACCCAGGTGGATGTGCTGGACGTATCCGGAATCAATGGCGTTGCCTGGGACGCCGTAGAGCTGCCCAGCCAGTTCCTGGAAAACTGGTGCTGGAACCCCGAGTCCCTGGCCCTGATCGCCTCGCACCATGAAACCGGTGAGCCGCTGCCGGACGACCTGCTGCAAAAGCTGCTGGCGGCCAAGAACTTCCAGTCCGGCATGGCGATGGTGCGTCAGTTGGAGTTTTCGCTGTTTGATTTCCGCCTGCACGCGGAATTCACCCTGGATGCCCCCACTAACCCGCTGGATATGCACCGCAAGGTGCGTAGCGAGATCGCGGTGGTGGAAGCACCGTCATTCAACCGCTTCCCCAACAGCTTCTCCCACATCTTTGCGGGAGGGTACGCCGCGGGTTATTACAGCTACAAATGGGCCGAGGTGTTGGCGGCGGATGCGTTTTCGCTGTTCGAGGAGAAGGGTATCTTCGATCCGCAAACCGGCAAGGCGTTCCTGCAGAACATCCTCGAAAAAGGCGGTTCCCAGGAACCGATGGAACTGTTCAAGGCGTTCCGTGGCCGTGAACCGGAGGTGGGTGCCCTGCTGAAACAGACGGGTATCACCGAAGACGCGGCTTAAGCCGATATTACCCGGTCAGTGTTATGGCTGGCCGGGTTCTGGAATTGTTGGAGTTTTAACCATGGCGACCCCCAAACGTTTTATCGCCGGCGCTGTCTGTCCCCGTTGTGCGGAGATGGACAAAATCATGATGTTTACCACCGACGACGATGATCAGGTTCGCGAGTGCGTGGCCTGCGGTTTCACGGATGCGGTGTCTGATACCCCGGAGCCGACCAATCCCGAACTGGAAACCCGGGTGAACAAGCTCGGCAACGAAGATGATCATACCGTTAAGCAGGTGGTGTTCTTTTCTTCCAAGGATGATTGAGGCTTTGGAGTTTGCCTTCCTGTTGTAGCCTGCTGGTTTTGGAGGCCTGGACGGCGTCGTGGTGCTTTCTTCTGGGAAAAAGAACTCGCTGCGCTCAGACACCTTTTTCCCGGCAGAAAGCACCCCAACACCCTCCGGTTTGAACCACACGGATATCGCCGTTCGAGTCGAGCTCACGGCTTTCTCTAGGCGATATTGACGCGGTTCGTTCGTGAGGGGGTAGGGGGATTTTTACTCGCCAGAAATGGGTGTCTGAGCGCAGCGAGTTCCATTTCAAGAGCAATAACTCCCCCTGCCCCCTCGCAGCCCCCACACCAACCAGGCTAGAAAAGGAGGGCAAACTCCAAAAGCCTAAAGAACCATAGCCGCCAACCACCCAAAGCCCAACAACGGCAGGTTGTAGTGCAGGAACGTCGGCACCACCGTATCCCAGATGTGGTTGTGCTGGCCGTCGACGTTGAGGCCAGCGGTAGGGCCGAGGGTGGAGTCCGAGGCCGGGGAGCCGGCATCGCCCAGCGCGCCGGCGGTGCCGACCAGGGCCACGATGGCCAGGGGGCTGAAGCCCAGTTCCAGGGCGAGTGGCACGTAGAGGGCGGCGATGATGGGGATGGTGGAGAAGGATGAACCGATGCCCATGGTGATCAGTAGACCGACGACCAGCATCAGCAGGGCGGCCAGGGCTTTGTTGTCGCCGATGGCAGAGACGGAGCCCTCCACCAGAGTGGCGATGTCACCGGTTTCGCGCATGACTTCCGCAAAGCCGGAGGCGGCGATCATGATGAAGCCGATCATTGCCAGCATTTTCATGCCTTCGGTGAACAGGTCGTCGGCTTCTTTCCATTTCACCACCCCGGACAGGTTGAACAGTACAAAGCCAGCCAGCGCCCCGAGGATCATCGAACCCAACCACAGTTGAACCACGAACGCCGCCACGATGGCGACCAGGGCCATGAGCAGCGTGCTGCCGTTGTAGGTCACATCCACCCGTTCGGTGCGGGCGATGGCGTCCAGGTTGTAGTGTCGGTCGCCGCGGTAGCTGAAAAAGACGGCGACGAGAAGTCCACAGAGCATGCCGAGTGCTGGCAAGGCCATGGCGGACATGACGTTGAGGTCGGTGGCGTCGATGCCGTTGTCACCCACGTTCGCCAGCAGGATTTCATTGAGGTAAATCCCTCCGAAACCCACAGGCAGGAACATGTAGGGTGTGATCAGGCCGAACGTGAGCACGCAGGCCACCAGGCGGCGGTCCATGTTCAGTTTGGCCATCACATACAGCAGTGGCGGTACAACCAGAGGAATAAACGCAATGTGAATGGGCAGGATATTCTGGGACGACATGGCAATGGCCAGTAGCAGGCCAACGATCAGCAGGCGGATGCCGCCAGCGGCTTTGCCGTTGTCCTGCCGGCCCACCAGGTTCAGGGCTTTGTCCGCCAGGGCATGGGCCAGGCCGGATTTGCCGATGGCAACGGCGAAGGCACCGAGGGTGGCGTAGGACAGGGCAACGGTTGCGCCGCCTCCCAGGCCCTCGTTAAACGCGGCAATGGTGGCGTCCAGTGACAAGCCGCTGATCAGGCCGCCGGCAACGGCACCGATAATCAGGGCAACAACAACGTGGATGCGACACAGGCTCAGTACAAGCATGATCGCTACCGCAGCAACAACGGCATTCATGGCAGACTCCGGGATGTCGGGGATGGCTTTCAGCGCCCCGGAGGTGGGGCGGTTCAGGAAAGCGCGCTAATGTGCCGGAAACGCGTGCTGCAGTCAAAAATCGTGTTTACGTGTGGTCGTCAGCCACGTAGGTAAACCGGGGAACGTCCTCGCCAGCGACTTCCACGGTTTCCTGAAACATCGCCAATGGTCGTACCCATAGGCTGTAGTCGCCGTACAGGCAGCGATAAACGACCATCGGTTCCTCGGTTTCGCTGTGGCGGGCCACGCCGATAACGTCATAGTCCCTGCCTTTGTAGTGGCGGTAGCGGCCAGGGCGTAGCTCTGATTTCTTATCGGTCATCGTGTTTCTCCATACGTAGTTGATTGCTACGCATTTTTGAGGCGGACTTACTCCCAGTAAACGTCTAGACTGGTAAGAAGTAAACGCAAGGAGGCATTGGGACTGACTGTTGGCATCGACAGTTTAGTTGAGTTTTCCTGTTCCGGGTAACACGGCCACTATGAGCACTTTTTCAGTTTGCCGACTGGTGCGGATACTGTTGCTGGCGCTGACCATGGCCGCGGGCCCTGCCTACGGTGAAAGGGCATCGTTTGCCTGGTTTGAAGCATCGGGGCCGGAGACGGATGTGGAGGATATCCGTGGCCTGGCGGAAGCGCAATGGCAACCAGTTGCCCGTAAACAAACCCTGAATTTTGGCTTCACCAAAAGCACCTATTGGCTACGAGTTGAGGTGCCTGCTGAGCCGGTTAACCGGGTGCTGGAAATCGGCTATCCCCTGTTGGACGATGTGCGGGTCTACTGGTATATCGGGGGCGAGCAGGTGGAACGCCATGTCACCGGGGACAGTCGCAAGTTCGGCTCCCGCCCGATTTACCACCGCAACTTTGTTTTTCCGGTACCTTCGAACAGTGACCCCACCACAGCGTATGTCCGTGTTCAGAGTGAGGGGGCGGTGCAGATCCCGGCCCAGGTTGTCGAGTCGGCGGACTTTCTGGCGCGTGAGCAACTGGACTACGGCTGGCAGGCGGTTTTCCTGGGCATCATGATTGCCATGGCCCTGTACAACCTGTTTGTATTCGTCATCGTCCGTCAACAGGCCTATCTGTGGTACGTGTTGACCGTGGTTGCTTCTGCACTGGTGTTGCTGAACTTCAACGGCCTGGTGTTCCAGTGGCTCTGGCCGGATTTGCCGATTCTGAACCGTTACTTCACGGCCCCGGCCATATCGGCCAACATTCTGTTTGCGGTGATGTTTGCACTGAACTTTCTCGCCGTCCGAAATTACAGCCGGGTGTCCTACCGCGTGTTGCAATTGGTGGCATTGGTCAGTGGGTGCAGTCTTGTCTACGGCCTTTTCGGGTCTTACCAGAGCTCTACAGCCATCATCAGCGTATTCGCGGCGGTAATCACTCCCCTTACCTGGATTCTTGGCCTGGTCGTCTGGCGCAAGGGCCAGGCATTGGCGGGGTTCTACGTGGTGGCATGGACCCCGTTACTGCTCGGGCATCTGGTTATGTCGATCAGTAAAATCGGCCTTATTCCTACCAGCACGGTAACAGAGCTTGCACCCCAGACGGGTGTGGCGCTGGAGGTCATTTTGATGTCGTTTGCACTGGCGTACAGAATCAACCTTGAGCGCCGCCTCAGGATTGAGGCCCAGGACCATGCCCTGGACATCCAGCTGCAAGCCAACCAGACGTTGGAAGCCCGCGTTCAGGCGCGTACGGAAGAGCTGGAGCAAGTCAATGAGCAACTCAAGGCGGTTTCCATTACTGATGGCTTGACCGGGGTTGCCAATCGTCGCCAGTTTGACGAAAAACTGGAGGCAGAATGGCACCGTGCCCTGCGCCAGGGACATCCCCTGAGCCTGGTCCTGTTGGATATTGATTACTTCAAACGGGTGAACGACAACTTTGGCCATCTGGCGGGGGATGATTGCCTGGTCAGTGTCGCGTGGGTCTGCGCCGCCGAAATCCAGCGCTCAGGAGATTTGCTGGCGCGATACGGCGGCGAGGAATTCAGTGTGCTCCTGCCGGCGACGCCGGAGGCCGGGGCCGCCAATGTGGCTGAACGCTTGCGGGTGGCTGTGGCGGGCACATCGGTTTACGTTGGTGACCACAGCAGCCCATTGAACCTGTCGGTGAGCGCCGGGGTGGCCACCATCCTGCCGGAACCGGGTAGCCGCCCCGAGGACCTCATCGGCAGGGCCGATGAGGCCCTGTATGCCGCTAAGGGCGCAGGGCGTAACCAGGTGATGGTATTCCGGGAGTCGGGCGCAGAGGCCATCGCCGGTTCCTAACGTCAGTTTTTCAGCTTGTAGCGGCCGGGGCCGAGAAAAATAACGGCTACCGCGATGAACAGGAAGAAACCCTGCAGCTCCAGTGCCCAGCCGCCGTGATTGCCCAATGTCATCAGTTCATGGCTGTGTACCAGCGCTATGGCCACCAGCATGTTGAAGGCGATGAGTAAGGCGCCGATACGGGTCTGGTAGCCCAGGATCACCATTAATGGTGCCAGCAACTCACCAATGAACACGCCCCACGCGAAAAAGGCGGGAATCCCATGGCTGGCCAGTTGGCCTTCGATGAAGCCCACGCCATGGAACAGCTTGGCGATGCCATGAAACAGCAATAGTCCGCCCAGGGTCAGTCGAACAATCAGTTTTCCCAGATCCGCGTTGTCGAGCAAGGTTTATTCTCCCGTCAGGAAAGGTTTATTGGTCAGCGGGCAAGCTTAACCGGTTTGTCGCCCGGCTCAAAGGTTGCGGATCTGGGGGTACAGCGGCACCAGTTTTTTGATCAGTTGGTTCTGCGCACCCGTGGGTATGCCGTTCTCTTCCATGGCCAGGATGAGGTTCTCAGCCAGGGCATTGAATTGGGTGTCCGTCACGTTCATATCGGCGTGGCTTTCGCGCATTCCGCGCCCGGAATAGGTGCACGGCCCACCACTGAGTTCGCAGAGTTGGTCCGTCAGGTTGGTGTGGAACTGGCGCACGTCAATGCCACGAAACTGATCGTTGATACGCTCGTCTTCGACAATCCGGTAGAGCAGGTCTTCGACGATATCGGCAATGCCGGAACGCTCCCCAAGCTGCTGATAGAGAGAAGTATTCTGTTGACTGGATTCAACCATGGACTGGCAACCGGAGAGGACCAGCAGGGGCAGCAGAACCATGATGATGACGGAATGTTTCATAGTATCCTCCCGGGTTGTCAGAAACTGGCCTGCAGTGACAGGTAGGCACCGCGCTGGTCTTCCAGAGTGGCAACGTCACCAAGATTGACCAGGGCGGCCGTGACCGACAAGCGACGGTCGGGTACCCAGGCTACGAAAACATCCCACCAGTCGTCCTCGGTGGCGAAACCCAGGTTGTCCGGTTTCTGGCGGTATTCGGTACCCACCAGCCACTGGCGGGTCACAAACAACCCGACACTGCCTTCAAACATCGCCTCGTAGCTGTCGTTACGGTCGCCACCGAAACCCAGGAGGCCGCCCTGGTTGGCCTTGGTCCCGCGAACGGTGGCATTGACCAGCAGATTGCGATCCATCACCGCCGCGAAGAAGAGTTTGCTGCCTCCGACGTAGATATCGGTGCCGCTGTCATCTTTGGCGCCGATGGCGTCGGGTACGGTAAACTCGCGGTTGCGTTTGTGCAGAAGCCCGGCTGACCATTGCCCCCAGGGGCTGTAGAGGGCGTCGCCGGCGAGTCTCACTTTGAGCCCGAAAACGTCCTGTACCAGTTCGTCCTCTTCAAGGCCAAAGCCGTTTTTCAGGGTGAACACCAGGCTATCCAGGTCCAGAGTCTGGCGTGCCAGCGTGAGCTCAACACGATTGTTCCAGGTGACGCCTGTCCCGACCACCGACAGGGTATAGTCGTCGGTTTCGGCGCGGGACAGGGTCAGCGTGCCCCCCCACTCTTCATCGCTGGCATAACCGCCAAGCAGGGCCCAGGGTGACAGACCGCCCCCGGCGGCACCCCCGATGGACGTTACCCCACCGGTGGCCCAGAGTCTGCTGCCCGTGTCTGCGAACAGGTTCGCCGATGCCGTTAATGCCAGTAAACCGGTGCCTAGTACCCTGGCCAAGCGTGTCATGACGTGGTTTCTCCTGCGTATCTGAGTTCCTGCTGACGGTCCGTCAGCGACTGTTCTGTCTCCTTCAGGTCGCCAGCGGCGACGGGGCGGCTGAGAAAGTACCCCTGCCCGATCTCGCAGCCCCAGTCCCGCAACAGCGCCCAGCTTTCGGCGTTCTCGATTCCTTCCGCGACAACCCGCAACCCCAGGCCATGGGCCATATCTATGGTGGAGCGCACGATGAGCTGGTCCTGGGGTTCGGTATTCAGGCGCAGGACGAAGGATTTGTCGATCTTGAGTTCCTGCACCGGCAGGTTGCGCAATTGCGACAGCGAGGAATAGCCCGTGCCAAAGTCGTCCACCGACAGTGTGACACCGAGTTGGCGTAAGCGCCGCAGGGTTTCAAAGGCCGTTTCGGGTTCCTCCATCAGGGCGCTCTCGGTTACCTCCAGAGTGATACTGGACATGGGTAACTGCCATTGGGAGAACGCCTCGGCAACTTCCTTGGCGAGTTCCGGGCGGGTCAGGTCGAGCGCCGACAGGTTGATGGCAACACCAATATTCAGGCCCGCGGCGTGCCACTTGCCAGCATCGTTGGCAACACGGCGGAGGATGTGTCGGGTCAGTTCGGTGATCTGGCCGGATTGCTCCGCCAGGAAAATGAATTCTTCCGGCGAGATGAACCCCAGGTCCGGGTGAATCCAGCGCACCAGTGCTTCGGCCTGATGAAAGCCGGCAGACGCCATATCAAGTTTGGGCTGGTAGTTCATATGCAAGCCGTTGCTGGCAATGGCGTGGTGCAGATCAGAGATCAGCTGAAGTTCCCTCAGGTGGTTCTCATCCTGCCCTGGCTGATAATGGGTTACGGGCAGCCGGCTTTTTTGTGCCTGTTCGAACGTGAGGTTCAGGCGCCTGCGAACCTGGTCGGTATCGATGGCGTCCTGGGGTAGCTGCAGCGTAACCATGGTGCAGCGAAGGGAGAACGGAGTGTTGTCGATGAACAACGGCGATTCCACGATTTCGCTGATCCTGGTGGCAAGTTTATCGAGCTCGGATTGCGGCTGGAGACCAGTCATCATCAGGAATTCGGCGCCTCCGGTCCTTGCCAGTGCTGAGCTGCCGGGCAGTGCTTCCTCCAACCTGGCCGACACCGCCTGTAAAACCTTGTCCCCGAACTCGAGGCCCAGAGTGTCATTGACGTCAGAAATATCATTGAGGCGCAGGCCCATCAGGCTGCAGGGGCGGTGGTTGTCGAATTGCTCCCGCAGGCGCGACAGGAAGGCGTTTCGATTGGGTAGCCCGGTAATTTCATCGTGGCTGGCGGCGTAGTGTATCTGCTCCTCGCGGTCCCGCAGTTTGCTCAGCATGTCGCCGAGCGCCCTGCGTAATTCGGCCAGTTCACCGCCGGCGCGGATACGGGGAGGTGCGGGCGTGTGGCCATCGCCGATGGCCTTGGCATAGTCCGCCAGTTGCAGGACTGGTTGCCCCATGTTGCGAGCGATAATGAGCGCAATCAGGGCAGCCAGCACCAGAACGGCACTGACCAGCGTAAGAATTTCCACAGCACGCTCATAGTAGTTGCTGAGACGGGCCTCACGGTTGATTAAGAGCAGCAGCTGCAGGGCCGGCGTTTCGTCCCCGGTCAGGCTTATGATGCGGGTGAAGTAATGTGTACTCTCAAGAAACTGGTCCTCGCCGGACGTCCTGGCCATGGCATTGTTCAGTTCATCGAGCCTCGATGCGTTGATGGAACCCGGGTCGGTAAGAATCTGATAACTGCCTTCCTCACCAGAGGAGGCCCTGAACAACACCTCGGTTCCGCTTAGTCGACCGATAATGTCGGTAAGATCATTGTTGAGGTTAAAACCGGCAATCAGCCATGCCCTTAATCCAGGTGCTTCCACCGGAATGGTGAGCAGTTCAAAGCCGTCCGCACCGAAAACGCTCATCTGGCTGGCAAAGCCTGTTTGTCGCGCCTTGGAGAGCATTTCTGTAACCAGCGGGCTATTGGCAAACGCATCGGGCAGCCCATCGGTGTCGGCAAGGATATGCCCGTCGCTGCCAAGCAAGACGGCAAAATCGGCATTCACCCTTCGGGCCTGATTGGTCAGCGCACTGTCTGTGGTGGCGCGATCTCCGCTGGCGACGGCAGAGCGAAAGCCAAAATCACGGATCACAACGTCCAGCCGGGAAAGAATCAGGCTGGTGCGGCGCTCAAGCACCTCCTCTGCCACTTGCTCGCCGAGACTCAATTGCTCAAGTGCACGTGCCTTTTCATCCTCGAACAGGTAAAGCATCAACAGTGCACCGATGCTCAGGCTGACGATGGCCACCATGGTGACCATGACGGTCACCAAACGTCCACGAAACCCTATTCGGCTAGCGACCGCCATCAAAGCTCCCGGAAACGTTCTTGCAGGCCATCCAGCCTGTCATCACTCGCGGGTTCCGGGGACAATTCCACCGACAGTTCGAGTGATGCAGGGTAGGGTTGCTCAACGGTGAATCGGGCCATACGGGTGTTGTCTGTCAATCGGGGGTGCCATATCTGGAGCTCAATCTTACCGGACCCATCGTCTGCCGACGGCGGAATCTCAACCGTCAAACGGCCCTGTTCATCGGTTCGGCCGGAGGGTGCGCTGTCGGTGACCAGAATAAACGCCTGCATGTGGTCATGGATGTTGCAGCCAATTTCCACCACACCGGTCTTGTCGAAGACAACCGGTTCCGTCGGACGTCCGGCGTATAGCTCAATGTTGAATGCCTTGGCGGGTGAGAATGAGTAGACGTGGTGCTGAGTGTTGTCCTGGTTGGGAAAATCCACTCTGGAATTCTTGGGTATGATCAACGTATGGGGGTGAAAGTTGCGATTTTTTTGGACAATCTCAGCTTCTACGGGGGATTCCGAGAGGCCGTTTTCCAGAATCACCACGGCATTGGCGACCGGCTTTCCTGACAGGTTATCGGTCAGTTGAAGAGGTACGGTGTTGGTCTCGGCGCCGTTGCAGAGAGAGCCTGCAAGCAACAGAAACAGGGTAACGGTCAGCTTGTACATCAATGTTGTTCATCCGTATTTTCTAAAGACCCGCTCCTAACGACAAGCGTATGTGGTTACGGACCAGCAGGTTTTCCCAATAGTGTCTCATCCAGTCCCATGCAACGTTCCTTGTCTGTTCTACGAACGGGTCCAAGTTTAGTTCGTAATAGTCCGGTGAGCCGGCAATCTGCAACACGGTGACGGTGATGGACTGGTCCAGTTCGTTGGCGAACGGTTCGCCGATCAACTGATGCGCCAGCAGATTTGCCCGTGTTGCCTCCACGTCGACCAGTTCGCTGGCGCGGGTGGAGCGGTTGTTCTCGTACATTTCCTCCATCAGGCGGTGGCAGAGATAGGCTCGGATCAGAAGCCCGTCAAGGCCATCATAACGTACCAGAAGAACCGACGGTTGAGTAAAATAACCGATGGCAGCCTCTACAAAAGGCGCAAACAACTCGGCCTTGCCGGCTTCTCTCGCACAGGCTTCCACGCACTCAATCAGTCGTGGCGCCATTTCGATGTACTCAATGGCAAACTGGAACAGGCAGGTCGCCGGTTGGTAACCGTCAATGGTGATGGTGGCAGGCAGCGACGACGCCCTTTCCCGCATCTGCTTGAGAAAGGTGCCGGAACGGGCTTCCTGCCGTCGGGCCTGATCAATGATGTCGAGAACTACCTTTGGTGTCATTTCAGGAGATGCCGGTCTCTGAACGGAATGGGGTCGCAAGGCGCCTCCCGTTATACGCATGGGATCGTCAGGGGCATGGGGAAGCGGCTGGCTACCGCAACATGCCTGCCTTTTCTCACAAGTGTAGACGAGATTTAACAGGCTGCTGTGGTGTGTGCATTAAACCTGAACGTGTTGTCCATGGATTGGCTTCAAGCTTCTTCACTGTTCTGAAAACCAGCGATCGTGCCGCGAATGGCTCAAAAACAGCCAACCCATGGAAATTGCCCGTGCCAGCATCAGGCAGATCAGCGAGAACCACAGTCCATGATTACCCCACCCGGTCGTCAGCCACCAGACCGGGAGGAAGACCACCAGCGCCGAAAACAGCATGGTGTTCTGCATGTCCCGTGTGCGGGTTGCGCCGATAAACACGCCATCCAGAAGGAAGCCCCACACCGAGGCCAGCGGCAGCATCCACAGCCAGGGCAGATAGTCCCAGGCGGTTGCGCGCACTTCCTCGATACCGGTCAGCAAGCCGATGAGGAAGCGCCCGCCAAGAACAAAGGCGACGGTAAACAGCACGGAACCCCACAACGACCACCGGAATGCCACCCGAAAGACGTTTTTGAACTGGCGCCGATTGTTTCTTCCCACCGCTTCACCAATCAGTGCCTCGGCGGCATTGGCAAAGCCGTCAAGGCCGTTGGAAATGATCAGTAGAAAGGTAATCAGCACCGCGTTGGCGGCCAGTATGGTGTCGCCCTGTCGCGCACCCTGTGCGGTGAAGAAGGCCAGCACCAGAAGCAGGGCAATGGTGCGCACCATGATGTACCGGTTGACCTGTAATATTCTGAGGTAGTCCCGCAGCTGCCCGAACAGCGCCCGCTCAAACCCCTGGCCGTCCGGCATGCGTTTCAGCACCATGTAGAACCCGATGGCGGCCGCCGAGTACTCTGCCATCACGGTGGCCATGGCAACGCCCCGGCTGTTCCAGCCAAAACCGGTCACAAAGAGCACATCGAGAACAATGTTGAGCCCGTTGGCCACAATCAGCATGACCATGGGGCCCCGCGCGTACTGGGTGCCTATCAGCCAGCCCACCAGCGTGTATTGGCAGAGCACGGCCGGCGCGCTCCAGATACGGATGCTGGCGTACTCTGCTGCCAGCGCGGCAACACGTTCACTGGGGTTCATCAGAGTCAGGCCCAGTTTGATCAACGGCTGATGGAACAGAATCAGCAACAGGCCGATACCGATAGCCAGCAACACGGAGCGTAGCAGCAGGGCAATCTGCGCAAACTCATCGCGTTTGCCCCAGGCCTGGGCAGCCAGCCCCGTCGTGCCCATGCGCATAAAGCCAAAGGTCCAGTAGAGTATGCTGAACAGGTTTGCGCCCACCGCGACAGCCCCCAGATATTCCGGTGTATCGAGGTGTCCCAGCACGGCCGTATCCACAAGCCCCAGCAGCGGCACAGTGAGATTGGTGAGCATCAGTGGCCAGGCCAGCGCCCAGAGCCTGCGGTCGGTGGTGGCGAGTTGCGGAGCGGATTCTATGGGAATGAGAGGCTTTCCTTCTTTAATACATTTATGGGTGGACGGACTTTCGCATTTTTTTGATCTGTGTCTATACTGGGTTGTGTATTATCCATAGCAGACTTCCACCCTGACCTGGATAGTGTGTGCGAGCACTGTCTGGAACAGGGGGATTGGACGCAAAATCCGACAAGAATAACACTCTGTGGAGACACAGTATTATGCGCGTGCACGCTAAGCGGGCAGGTGTCCTCTTGGGCGGGCTTATGACGCCAGCGTTGTCCATGGCGGACTGGACGCTGAACATGAGTCCCGGGGTCACCGGTACCAGCAATGAAATCTTCAGCCTTCACATGACGATCCTCTGGATCTGCGTTGTCATCGGCATCGTGGTGTTTGGGGTCATGTTCTGGTCCATCTTCGCCCATCGCAAGTCCCCGGGCCGAAAACCGGCAAACTTTCACGAGAATACCCTGGTCGAGATTCTCTGGACCATCATTCCCCTCGTGATTCTGGTGGTAATGGCGATTCCTGCCACTGCAACGCTTGTGGACATGTACGACACCAGCGAAGCTGACGTAGACATCAAGGTCACCGGCTATCAGTGGCGCTGGAAATACGACTACATAGAGGATGATTTTGGATACTTTTCCAATATCACCACCAGCGATGACGAAATCTACAACCGCACCGAGAAAACCGAGAACTACCTGCTCGAAGTAGACAACCCGATGGTAGTGCCTGTTGGAGCGAAAATCCGCCTGTTGGTCACCGCCAATGATGTTATCCACTCCTGGTGGGTGCCTGCCTTCGGCGTGAAAAAGGACGCCATTCCCGGCTTTGTGAACGAAACCTGGACCAGGGTCGACGAGCCCGGTATCTATCGTGGTCAATGCACCGAGCTGTGTGGCGTAAAGCACGGTTTCATGCCTGTGGTGGTCAAGGCGGTGCCTCAGGACGAATACGATGCCTGGGTGGCTGAGCAGAAGGAGGCGGCCCAGCGTGAGCGTGAGCTGACCGAGAAAGACTGGACCCTGGAGGAGCTGATGGCACGTGGCGAAAAAGCCTATGCCAGCGCGTGTGCTGCCTGCCACCAGGCGGACGGTAGCGGTGCGCCGCCAGCATTCCCGGCTCTGAAGGGCAGTAAAGTCGTGACCGAAGACATGCAGGCGCATATGGATATTGTTGTAAACGGCGTTTCCGGCACCGCCATGCAAGCGTTTGGCGGTCAGCTGAGCGAAGTCGACCTCGCAGCGGTCATCACCTATGAGCGGAATGCCTGGGGTAATGACACCGGTGAAATGGTGACGCCAAAAGAAGTCTTCGAGTACAAGAATCAGGAATGATGAACCGGGTGGGGTGGAGCGAAGGCTCCAGTCCACCCTATCCAATGACGCCAGATTAATGACATCACCAGCCTGAATATACGGCGGTAACGGGGGTTTTTCATGAGTGCGGTTGCAGATACCCACGCCCAGGACGATCATCACCACGGCCCCGCAAAGGGCTTTTCTCGGTGGCTGCTGACGACCAACCACAAAGATATCGGGTCCATGTACCTGATATTCAGTTTTGCGATGTTCCTGCTCGGCGGAACCATGGCCATGGTGATCCGGGCGGAACTGTTCCAGCCTGGCCTGCAGATTGTTGAGCCGGAATTCTTTAACCAGATGACCACCATGCACGGTCTTATCATGGTGTTTGGTGCGGTGATGCCGGCCTTCGTTGGCCTGGCGAACTGGATGATTCCATTGATGGTGGGTGCCCCGGACATGGCGCTGCCGCGAATGAACAACTGGAGCTTCTGGCTCCTGCCCTGCGCGTTCCTGATTCTGGTGTCCACGCTGTTTATGGAAGGGGGGGCGCCCAACTTTGGCTGGACCTTCTACGCGCCATTGTCGACGACCTATGGCCCACCGAGCACCACGTTCTTTATCTTCGCCGTTCACATCATGGGTGTGTCGTCGATCATGGGTGCTATCAACGTGATCGCCACTATCCTGAACATGCGGGCACCAGGCATGACGCTGATGAAGATGCCCCTGTTCGTCTGGACCTGGCTGATTACGGCGTTCCTGTTGATTGCCGTTATGCCGGTGCTGGCCGGCGTCGTCACCATGATGCTGATGGACATCAACTTCGGCACCAGCTTCTTTGATGCCTCCGGCGGTGGTGACCCGGTACTGTTCCAGCATGTGTTCTGGTTCTTCGGGCACCCCGAGGTCTACATCATGATCCTGCCTGCGTTCGGGGCGGTGTCCCACATTATTCCGGCGTTCTCCCGCAAGCCGTTGTTTGGCTACGCCTCGATGGTATATGCGGTGGGCGCCATCGCCCTGCTGTCGTTTGTGGTCTGGGCTCACCATATGTTCACTGTCGGCATTCCCATCGCCGGTCAGCTGTTCTTCATGTATGCGACCATGCTGATTGCCGTGCCCACGGGCGTGAAGGTGTTCAACTGGGTGGCGACCATGTTCCGGGGGTCACTGACCTTCGAGGCGCCGATGCTGTTTGCGGTCGCCTTCGTCATCCTGTTTACCATCGGCGGTTTCTCCGGCCTGATGCTGGCCATTGCACCGGCTGACTTCCAGTATCACGATACCTACTTCGTGGTAGCACACTTCCACTACGTACTGGTACCGGGCGCCATCTTCGGCATCTTTGCCTCGGCGTATTTCTGGCTGCCCAAGTGGACCGGCCATATGTACGACGAAACACTGGGCAAGACGCATTTCTGGCTGTCGTTCATCGGTATGAACCTGGCCTTCTTCCCGATGCACTTCCTCGGTTTGGCGGGTATGCCGCGGCGTATTCCGGATTACGCGCTGCAGTTTGCCGACTTCAACATGGTGTCCAGCATTGGCGCATTCATGTTTGGTGCCAGTCAGATCCTGTTCCTGGTGATTGTGGTCAAGTGCGTCAAAGGCGGTGAAAAGGCCTCTGCCCAGCCGTGGGACGGTGCCGAAGGCCTTGAGTGGACAGTGCCCTCTCCGGCGCCCTACCACACCTTTGCCACGCCGCCGGAAGTGAAGTGAAACAGAGGCTGACTGGCGCCCACAACAACAAACGATAACGGATAAGCCATCGGAGATTGTCATGGCGGAAAACCAGACGTACTACGTTCCGGAACAGAGCAAGTGGCCGATTGTCGCCACCGTCGGGCTGGGGGTTACCCTCTACGGCGCGGCGGCCATTATGGTGAACGGCCAGCAGGGTGAGAGCACCACCGGCTCCTGGGTGATGTTCTTGATCGGTTCCCTGATCATGGCCTACATGCTGTTTGGATGGTTCGGGACCGTCATCAAGGAAAGCCGGTCAGGCCTGTACAGCCCACAGATGGATCGTTCCTTCCGCTGGGGTATGAGCTGGTTCATTTTTTCCGAGGTCATGTTCTTCGCGGCTTTCTTCGGTGCCCTGTTCTACACCCGGATGTTCGCGGTGCCCTGGCTTGGCGGTGAAGGCGACCGTGGCAGTTCCAATATCCTCTGGGAAGGTTTCCAGGCGACATGGCCGCTGATCAACAATCCTGACCCCGACGCCTACCCGGCACCGGAAGGCATTATCGGCCCCTGGGGTTTGCCACTGATCAACACCATTCTGCTGGTGACGTCGTCCTTTACGGTTACGGTTGCGCACCATGCCCTCAAGGAAGACAACCGCAAGAAGGTCAAACTCTGGCTGAGCGCCACCATTGCGCTGGCGCTGATCTTTGTGTGTGTCCAGGGCTATGAATACGCTCACGCCTATCAGGATCTGAACCTGACCCTGCAGTCCGGCATTTATGGCAGCACCTTCTTCATGCTGACCGGGTTTCACGGCGCCCATGTGATACTGGGTACCCTGATGCTCACGATCATGTTGATCCGCATACACAAAGGCCATTTCACCGGCGATTACCACTTTGGTTTCGAGGCGTCGGCGTGGTACTGGCACTTCGTGGATGTGGTCTGGCTCGGGCTGTTCGTCTTCGTTTACGTGCTCTGACGACGCGCGTCAGGGGGTCGGATTCAGGGTCAGGCCCCCTTGCCATACCGAAATCAGAATGACTGCCAGCAGCAGTACGCTGAGGGCGACCCGCAACGCCAGGGAATTCAGGACACGGTTCGTTTTCCCGCCATCCCGGATCAGGAAGAACAGACCGCTGAACAGGCTCACCAGAACGGCCAGCATGAGTACGACAATGAGAATCTTCAGCATGGGAAATCCTGTAAACGGGAATGTAGATCCAGAGCCCACTATAGCAGAGCATGTCTGATCCAACCGATCGTTCTCGTCGCCAATGGCACTTTGATTGGCGCCTGTTGGTGTTCGCCGGCTTCTTTCTGCCGGTACTGTTAGGCCTGGGGATCTGGCAGCTGGAGCGAGCAGGAGAGAAACAGGCCCAGCTTGAACAGTGGCAGCAACAGGCCGTAAACCTGAGCTGGTCGCAACATCTGGCGGCCGGCCACGAAGCCGGGCAACCGGTGACACTGTCCGGCCGTTACAGCGAGGTATCCTGGCTCCTCGATAACCGTACACGCGATGGCGCGCCGGGCTATGAGGTACTGACCCTGTTCCACCCGGTTCAGGGCCGCCCGGTGGTTGTGAATCGCGGTTGGGTACAAGCTCCCCGGCGACGTGATCAACTGCCCGATGTCAGTTATCCGTCCGGAGAGCTTAGTGTGAAGGGGCGGTTGAGTGAGTTTCCGGAACCCCCGGTGCTCAAGTCCGTGCCATCTGACAAAGCGGGCTGGCCGAAGCGAACACAGTCGCTGTCCCACGGGCAGGCTCGGGAAATTGAGAATGATGTTGCCAGCCTGGTACTCAGGCTTTCCGGGCCGGAGCAACCTGGCGCCTACCGCGCCGACTGGGCTCCAGACCGGATGGGGCCACAAACCCATTATGGATATGCGGTGCAATGGTTTTCACTGGCCATCGCGCTGGTTATATTGACGGTCGTAGCGAGCTATCGCAAAACAGGAGTCCGTAATCACAATGACAACGGCTGAGCGCATGGACCAGAAAGACCCGGACGACAACGTCTCTCCAGAGCAGGTACGCCGCGGCAGGCGAACCGCCCTTTTACTGTTTGCCATCGGTTTCGGCCCGATGATTTTTGCCACTATCATGTACTACACCGGCTGGCTGAATCCTGCCGGCAATAGCAATAATGGCGAGCTGATCCAGCCGCCGGCGCCCCTGGCTCAAATGCAGCTTCAGGGAGCCAGCGGCAACCCGCTTGTCGACCGCTTTGGCCCTGACGAACCCGACGCCGAATGGATGATGGTGGTGGTTTCCGAGCAATGCGCCTCGGAGTGTGAAGAGCTTCTGTATCTGGCGCGCCAGGTCAATATTGCCCTGGGCAAGAATGCTAACCGGGTAAATCGTTCGGCCTGGCTCGGCACTATCCCTGACGATCTTTCGGCTCGCTGGAGCGACGAATACAGCTCCATGGAACGGCTGAGTATCCTGGAGGGCCGCGCTCCGAAATGGCCGTCCGGCATCAACCCGGAGCACCAGCCACGGATTCTGCTGGTGGACCCCTTTGGTAACGTGATCATGCACTACGGCACCGAACACACGGGAAAGGATATGCTGAAGGATCTGAAACACCTGTTGAAGCTGTCACAGATCGGCTGACCATCAGTAACCGGAGATGCCCCGTTGAACACCACCCAACCCCGTCTTTCCCGCCCGGCCCACCTCATGGCGCGCTGGTCGCTACTGGCCACCCTGCTAGCGGTGGTCGTCATCATGCTTGGGGCCTGGACCCGATTGGTGGACGCGGGCCTTGGCTGTCCGGACTGGCCCGGTTGTTACGGGTTTCTGACGGTGCCCCATGATGAGTCGCGGATGGCCATCGCCAATGCGCGCTTTCCCGACACGCCCGTCGACGTGGAAAAAGGCTGGCCTGAAATGATCCACCGATACGCCGCCGGCACGCTGGGGCTGGTGGTGTTTGGCCTGGCGGCCTACGCGTTCCGTCATCGTCGTGACGGCGTGCCGCTTCGGTTGCCACTGTTTATTGCTGCCTTCATTCTGCTCCAGGGCGCCTTCGGCATGTGGACAGTGACCCTGAAGCTCTGGCCGCAGGTGGTTGCCCTGCACCTGTTAGGGGGCTTTACCACCCTGAGCCTGCTGACACTGCTCACGCTTCGCCTACGCCGTAGACCGCAACCTGAAGGGGAATCACCCGGCGCAGGCCGGCCCCCCGGGTTGCGCCGTTTCCGGCCGTGGCTATACGGTGGTCTGGCGCTGGTTGTTATGCAAATTGCCCTGGGGGCCTGGACAGCGGCCAACTACGCTGCTGTGGCCTGTACTGACCTGCCCACCTGCCAGGGCGAATGGTGGCCGGCTGAGATGGACTTCCAGCATGGGTTCGATGTCACCCAGCATGTGGGGCCGAATTACCTGGGCGGGCAGCTAACGGCTGACGGTCGTGTCGCCATCCATGTCAGTCACCGGCTGGGAGCGATGATAGTGCTTGCGTACTTCACGGTTTTTCTGGCATTACTGTGGCGCAGGACAAAGCGAACACCACTGGCGTGGCATGTGCAGCTGGTGGCCGTGGCCCTGGTTGCGCAGATTGCGCTGGGCCTGGCCAACATTGTGTTTCATATACCCCTGTCAGTGGCGGTGGCGCACAACGCGATGGGCGCAGGGCTTTTGCTGGCAGTGATCAATCTGCTCTGGCGATTTCATCAACAGGCCCTGCCAGAGGCAGCGAAAACAGAACCTACAACAACAATCGAGCGAGAGGTGACGGCATGAGCGAGCACGTAAAGGCACTGCCGGCGCAGGGAACGACCAACGAGTCCGCTGCCGCGGGCATTTCCTGGCGGGATTTTCTGGAGCTGACCAAGCCCACTGTGGTGGCGATGATGATCCTCACCTCAGTCATAGGCATGCTACTGGCCACACCGGGCGTGCCGGGTTGGGAGGTTATGCTCTACGGTAACCTGGGCATCGCCCTGCTGGCGGGCGCGGCAGCCGTGGTCAATCACGTGGTGGATCAGAAAATCGACACGGTCATGGCCCGTACCCGCAAACGGCCCGTCGCCACCGGGAAAATCTCGCCGCTGGACGCACTGCTGTTCGCAACCGTGCTGGCGGTTGCCGGCATGGTCATCCTGGTGTGGCAGGTGAATGCGCTGACAGCCTGGCTGACCCTGGCATCACTGGTGGGGTATGCGGGCGTCTACACCCTGTTTCTCAAGCGTATGACCCCGCAGAACATCGTTATCGGTGGCCTGGCCGGCGCGATGCCGCCTTTGCTGGGCTGGACCGCGGTGACCGGGCAGGTGGAAGGCCACGCCCTGTTGCTGGTGCTGATCATCTTCGCCTGGACGCCACCGCATTTCTGGGCACTGGCCATCCATCGCAAGGAAGAATACGCCAAGGCCGGTATTCCCATGCTGCCAGTCACCCATGGCAACAAGTACACAGAGTTACATATACTCCTGTACACCCTGATGCTGCTTGCTGTCAGCCTGCTGCCGTTTGTCACCGGTATGTCTGGCGTTATCTATCTGGTGGGTGCACTGGCCCTCGGCCTGCGTTTCCTGCAGTATGCCGTACGGTTGCTCAGAGGTGATGACCGTCGTGTTGCGCTCAACACCTTCAAATATTCCATCACCTATCTGATGGCCCTGTTTGTGGTGCTGCTGGTCGACCACTTTGTGTTTTTCTGAATGCTGATTTACCGGAGATTTCATGGACCGTTCGATTCGCCTGACGCTGATCCTGCTGCTGTTGGTTGTCGTGCTGATCTTCGGGCTGGTGGTTGGACGGCAGGTGTTTCTGGTCGGAAATGACCAGCCTTCACCCCCGCCGGAACTCAGCAGTATCAACGCCTACGTGTACGAAAACAGTCGTAAACTTGCAGAGTTCGAGCTGCTTAACGAACAGGGCGAAACGGTCACCCGGGACAGCCTGAAGGGCAAATGGACGTTTGCTTTCGTTGGTTATACCAATTGCCCGGACATCTGCCCCGCTGCCATGGCGACCCTGCGCAAAACCGACAAAATGCTACCGGAGGAGCTACCGCAGCCGGAGTTCCTGTTGATTTCCGCCGACCCGGAACACGATACGCCCCAGAGACTGAAAGACTATGTGGGCTTTTTCGGCGACGACTTTCACGGCCTGACTGGCGACATTGAGACACTGAGAGAGCTTGCCAGAAGCATGAACGCGGTTTTCTCCCAACGTCAGGTGGATGGCGAACGGTTGGTGGAACACAGCGGGCATTTCACACTGATCAACCCGGACGGCGAAATGACCGCCGTGCTTCAGCCTCCCCACAAGCCGGAAGACCTGGTTGAGGCCTATCGTGAGATCTACGAGTGGGCTCGGGAAAATCATCCGCGAGCGTCCCAGTCATGACCCTGCGCTCCTCGCTTTGACTCGGCTGACTTCCTGCTCCCACTGACTTAGACTGCCTACCGGCTTTCCCCAGGGGTTCTGTGATGCCAAATTCCCACCCTTCCTGCACACCGCCGCGGGATCTTTATCTGGTCGTGGTAGCGGGTGCCATTCTGTTGCTGGTCACCCACGGCCTGGGCCGTTTCATCTACACGCCGCTATTGCCGTATCTGGTGGACGATGGCCAGATCACTGCCGGGCAGGGTGCTGCGGTGGCCACCTGGAACTACCTTGGCTACCTGCTTGGCGCCTTGCTGGCCATCCGCTGGCACACCATCAGCCACATTCGCATGCTGCTGCCAGCGTCCCTCGCGGTTCACCTGTTGACCACCCTTGCGATGACACAGACTGACCACCTTGGGGCCATGTCCGTCGCCCGCCTGTTTAACGGCATCGCCAACGGCGTTGTCTTTGTCCAGGCTCCGGCGTTGATCCTGGAATGGCTGGTGCTGCGCAACCGCGCTACGCTCAGTGGGCATCTCTACATTGGTGTAGGCCTGGGCCTTTTGGTATCAAGTGGCCTGGTCAGCTCCAGCGCCCACTGGCTTGAGGGGACTGAACGCTGGTGGCCTGCCGTCGTGCTTTCCATCCCCCTGGCCTGGTGGGCCACGGCGCGGTTACTCCGACTGGACGTACCGGTGAGGGCGCAAAGCGACGGCGAAACCCCGCCGGGAAAATCGCCCCTGTTTGACCGGGCAAGTGTGCCCCTGTTTCTCTCCTACGCTGGGGCTGGTCTCGGTTACATACTGCCGATGACGTTCTTGCCATTGCTGGCCAAGGACCAGTTACCGGCCGACCACTGGCTGCTGGATGGCGCCTGGTTCCTGGCGGCTGTGGCGACGATCCTGTCACCCTCGATATGGAACTATCTTGGTGCAAAAATCGGCGATCTCCCTGCATTGCGCATGAATTTCGTGGTACAGCTTGCTGGCGTCCTGGCAGCAGTGATCTTGCCTGGTGCCTTGGGCCTGGCGGTTTGTGCCGCCCTGGTGGGCAGCACGTTCGTGGGTACGGTGATGCTCACCCAACGCATCGGCCGGGCCCTGCATCCGCACCAGGGGCCGCGACTGTCAGCGGCAATGGTGTCGGTCTACGGCTTCACCCAGATGGCCGGCCCGTGGCTCACCAAGCAATGGCTGGAAGCCGGCGGCACCCTGACCACAGCCTTTGGCATCGGGGTGGTGGCGTTGGCTCTTGGAGCAGTGTTTGCGTTTTTTGTGCCTTTGCCTGGATGTCCTGGCAGGACTGATCGTTAGGGTGCATGAGCGGGGTGGTGGGATATTTTTCCTTGGGAATGGAACTCGCTGTGCTCAGACACCCATTCCTGGCGGATAAAATATCCCACCACCCCACTCTTATGTAACGCACAGTTATCGCGTCTGAGGAGGTATGAGCATCGCTGTCTCGTGCAAACCGGAGCAGGCCCATAGTACGCTTTTGAGAAATCGACGAGTTACCTAAGGGTGTGGGTGTGTTTTATTTTTCAATAAAGAAAATGGTGTCCGAGCAAAGCGAGTTCATTTTCATTTGAAAAATAAAACACACCCACGCCCCTCCCCCAACCCAACCAGTCCTGAACACAGCCAAAAACAAATGCTCCCAATCAACAACATCATCCCGGACCTCCTGAACACCCTGGAGTCCCAAACAACCATCCTGCTACAGGCACCACCGGGCGCCGGTAAAACCACCAGGGTGCCACTGGCTCTGATGGATGCTCCCTGGCGTGAGGGTCGCAAGATCCTGATGTTGGAGCCGAGACGTTTGGCAGCCCGGTCCGCGGCAAGGTACATGGCCGGGCAGATGGGGGAGAAGCCGGGCCAGACCGTTGGTTATCGCACACGGCTTGATACGCAGGTGACGTCTGCCACGGTGATAGAAGTGGTCACCGAAGGTATTCTCACACGGCTGATCCAGAACGACCCGGCACTGGAAGACTACGCCGTTGTGATTTTCGATGAGTTTCACGAACGGTCACTGCAGGCTGATCTTGGGCTGGCGTTGGTGAGGGAATCCCGCCAGGCCTTGCGGGAGGACCTGCGGGTCATCGTGATGTCCGCCACGCTGGATACCGCACCCATCGCCCGGTTGTTGGGTGATGTGCCGGTGCTGAGCAGTGAAGGCCGGGCGTTCCCTGTGGAGGTGGCTTATCGTCCGATTCCGCGCAATGGCCGGGTAGAAGAACAGGTGGTGTCCGTTATTCATGAGGCACTGGCGGATCAGAGTGGGTCGTTGCTGGTGTTTCTTCCCGGTGCGGGCGAGATTCGTCGGGTTGAGCGTCAGCTTCAGAACCAGACAGGCAATGATGTGATCGTGGCGCCGTTGTACGGCAACCTGAAAAGCGAGGAGCAGGATCGGGCCATCGCGCCGGCGCCCGAAGGTTACCGCAAAGTGGTTCTGGCCACGGCTATTGCCGAATCCAGTCTCACCATTGAAGGCGTGCGCGTCGTCATCGACAGCGGTCAACAACGCCGGGCGGTGTTTGATGCCAACAGCGGTATGACACGGCTGGTGACGGGCTGGGTGTCAAAAGCGTCTGCGGAGCAGCGCAAGGGACGGGCCGGGCGTATTGAGCCTGGCGCCTGTTACCGGCTGTGGAGCGAGTCCGCCCAGTTTGGTCTGGCCGAGTTCACCCCGCCGGAAATACAGGAAGCGGACCTGGCACCCCTGGTGCTGGAACTGGCGCAATGGGGCGCGCGGTCGCCGGATCAGCTGGACTGGATTGACCCGCCCCCTGCTGCGCACTGGCAGCAGGCTGTGGCGTTGTTGCAGTGGCTGGATATGCTGGATGCCGACAGCGCCATTACCGAACATGGCAAGGCGGCGCGGGACATGGGCGTTCATCCACGGCTGGCGCACATGATTCTACGCGGACGGGACATTGGCCATGGCTATCTCGCGGCCGAGTTGGCGGCGCTGCTGGAAGAACGGGATCTGGCGGGCCGATCAGCCGGGGCGGATATGCAGGAACGGGTCAGGATGCTGCGGGGTTCTGGCCCGCGACAGGGTGTGGATACCGCCAGGGTGATATCGATCACCAAGTCGGTGTCCCGCCTGGCGGCAGGGCTTGAACGACCACAGGCGATGCCCTCCGAGGATGAGGTGGGACGCGTGCTCGCACAGGCCTACCCGGACCGGATTGCCCGTAAACGGCGGGGCGAAGCACCGCGATACCAGCTCAGCAACGGCCGCGGCGCAGCCCTTCGCAGCGACGACCGGCTGGCTCGCTATGAGTGGCTGGTTGCAGCTGAACTGGACGGCAAGGCCAGGGAGGCCACGATTTATCTTGCTGCACCGGTTACCCCAGCGGTGCTGGAACAGGACCTGTCCGGCCACATTGAAGAATACGAGGAGGCGGTCTGGGACGAGCGACGCGGAACCGTGGTGGCCCGTCGCGTCCGAAAACTGGGGCAGTTGGAGCTGGAGGAAACAGCCTTGCCGGCCCCGTCACCGGAACTGGTGCAGCAGGGGCTGCTCGCCGCCGTGCGCAAGAAGGGCCTTGGGAGCCTGCCATGGACGCCGGCGGCGGAGCAGTGGCTTGCCCGGGTCACCCTGCTGGCAGAGTACTTTCCCGGAGAATGGCCAACGGTCAGCGAGCGCTGGCTGACAGATAACCTGGAAACCTGGCTTGGTCCGTTCCTGGCAGGGATGACCCACTGGCGTGACCTGGAGAAACTCAACCTGAGCCAGGCTCTTGCCAGCCTGCTGGAGTATCCGCAACAACAGGCACTGGAAGACCTGGCGCCCACCCGCTTGACGATCCCAACCGGCCAGTCCGTGGCGCTGGATTACACCGCAGAAAACGGCCCTGTATTGGCGGCCAAGCTCCAGGCGCTGTTCGGCTGGACCAAAACTCCTACGGTTGCCGGAGGCCAAGTGCCGGTGGTGATCCACCTGCTGTCCCCAGCCCAGCGCCCTCTGGCTGTCACGGCCGACCTGGCAAGCTTCTGGCAGAACGCCTATCCGGAGGTCCGCAAGGACATGCGCGGTCGGTATCCCAAGCACCCCTGGCCGGAAGATCCCCTGACGGCAGATGCGAGTCAGGGGACTAAGAAGCGCCCTGTTCGTTGATTCTTTACCTTTGGCTTTGGGTAGGACTGAGGCCTTTGTGGGGATCGGGGAGGTGGGGGTATTTTTCCTTGGGAATGGAACTCGCTGCGCTCAGACACCCATTCCTGGCGGAAAAATACCCCCACCTCCCCGCTCTATTGGCAAAGGGTGATGTCGTTACGGAAAGCGAGGGTTTGGCGGCGCTTTGATTTCAGACCCCTCTGGATAGTCATTGTCTAAACAATATCAGATTTTCATGCCAACCCAGGCAAAATCCTGGTAAATCGTCGCGACAACTGGCGTTAACTAAGGGTATGGGGGTGTTTTATTTTTCAATAAAGAAAATGGTGTCTGAGCGAAGCGAGTTCATTTTCATTTGAAAAATAAAACACCCCCATGCCCCTCCCCTAAACCCCCAGTCCAACCCAAAGCCAAAGCAAAGAATAAACATTGCACCCAAACCAAACCTGTATAAAATGCGACCAACCCAACCACGCACCCAACCCAAATGAAACTGGTCTCCTTCGACATATTCCGCACCCTCGGCTTCCCGAATACCAAAACCCTAAAGCCCGAACAATTCCTGGCCCACAAAGAACTGCTTAAAGATGCAGACTGGGTACTGTTCCCGGAATACTGGCAGCTGAATGCCCTCGTACACGGGCTGAAATGCCGCGTTTTCCCCAGTGTCGCCAGCTATCGCATCGGCCACGACAAGGTGGAAATGACCCGGGCTTTCCAGGCGGTCGCACCTGAACACACTCCGTGGACACTGATTGAAGCCAACGGTCCGGAGGAACGGCAGGCGGTGTGGGATGCCATGGTCGTGCCCTTCGTGGCCAAGCTGCCCAAAGCCAGCATGGGCGAAGGTGTGTGGTTAATCGAAAACAAAGCCGACTGGCAGCGTTATTGCGAGCGGACCCATGTTCTTTATGCCCAGGAATACCTGCCGATTGATCGGGATGTGCGGGTGGTGATTGTCGGGGACAGAGTGGTATCCGCCTATTGGCGAACCCAGGCGGACCAGGGGTTCTACAATAACGTGTCGCAGGGTGGGCGCATCGACCGGGGGCCAGTGCCTTCCGTGGTAACCGATCTGGCACTGCGCCTTGCGCGGGAGCTGGAGGTGGATCACGCGGGGTTTGATATTGCCCTGGTGGAGGGGTATCCCTATGTGCTCGAGTTCAATCGGCTATTCGGCAATCAGGGACTCGGTCAGGGTAGTGATCTGAAAACTGCGATTCTGGATTACCTGCAGCGCCAGGCCGAGCCCGAAGACCCGAACGGCCCCACCGGGCCGGCGCCGTTGTGGCCAGTCGCAGTGTGACTTGAGGGCAGACGGGCCAGACGGTGGTTATGGGTAGATATGCTCATATCCCGCCCCCGGAAAAGAACCGATGATCGCGCGATTGACGGGTACCGGATCGGTGCCTATGTTGTTTGAACCACCCGTTTGCCCTTTGGAGGGAAACCCTATCCATGACCGAGTCCGCCAACGCCACCATCACTGACTACTACGACGCCGAGACCTTTGCCCGTATCAAGGCATTTGCCGATACCAAGGACACGCCCTGCGTCGTGATTGATACCGCGACCATCAACCGCCAGTACGATGAACTGGTGGAAGGCTTTCCCTATGCCAACGTCTACTATGCGGTGAAGGCCAACCCTGCCCCGCAGGTTCTGACGATGTTGCGGGACAAGGGCGCCAGCTTTGATATCGCGTCGGTGTACGAACTCGACAAGGTCATGGGCCTGGGTGTGACGGGCGACCGCATCAGTTACGGCAACACCATCAAGAAGGCCAAGGATATCCGCACCTTCTACGAGCGAGGTGTTCGCCTGTACGCGACGGATTCGGAAGCGGACCTGCGCAACATCGCCAAGGCGGCTCCGGGCTCGAAAGTGTATGTTCGCATCCTGACCGAAGGCACCCTGACCGCTGACTGGCCGCTGTCCCGCAAGTTCGGCTGCCAGACCGACATGGCCATGGACTTGCTGATCCTGGCCCGCGATCTGGGTCTGGTGCCTTACGGCGTGTCCTTCCACGTGGGCTCCCAGCAACGGGAAATCGGCGCGTGGGACGCCGCCCTGGGCAAGGTGAAGGTGATTTTCGAGCGTCTGAAGGAAGAAGACGGCATCGAACTGAAGATGATCAACATGGGCGGCGGCTTCCCGGCCAACTACATCACCCGTACGAATGACCTGAAAACCTACGCGGAAGAGATCAAGCGTTTCCTGGATGAGGATTTTGGCGATGATTTGCCGGAGATTATTATCGAACCGGGCCGCTCGCTGATTTCCAACGCAGGTGTTCTGGTAAGTGAAGTGGTGCTGATTTCACGTAAATCGCGTACTGCCCTACACCGTTGGGTATTCACCGATGTTGGTAAATTCGGTGGCTTGATCGAAACGCTTGATGAATCCATCAAGTTCCCGATCTATACAGAGAAATCCGGCGAAGGCGAGGACTGTGTAATTGCAGGCCCAACCTGCGACAGCGCCGATATCATGTACGAACACCACAAGTATCCGTTGCCGCTGAATCTGGCCATCGGCGACCGCATGTACTGGCTGTCCACCGGTGCCTACACCACGACGTACAGTGCCATAGAGTTTAACGGTTTCCCCCCGTTAAAGGACTATTACATCTAAGCCAGCGGTAAGGACGTGGGGTGGGGGTATATTTTCCGCCAGAAATGGGTGTCTGAGCGAAGCGAGTTCCATTTCCAAGGAAAAAATACCCCCACCCCGCGGCCCGGCAAAGCATAGATCAATGGCACCAGACAGAGGGTCAACTTTCGGGTTGGCCCTTTTGTCGTTTCAGGTTCAGGGTAAAAGTCAGGGGAAGAACCAGAGCGCAATAGGCGATGATAAAGATAATGGCGTATCGGGCGTCGTTGCCCCAATCGGCCAGTAACCCGCCGATCATGGGAACAGAAAACGCCACCGTGTAACCAACCAGGAAGTTTCCTGCTGAGAGTCGCCCCGTTTCTCTTGATTCCACCAGTACAGGGGGTAAAGCCACCAGCAGGATCAGCAGAATGCCGGCCGTGAAGCTCATAAACGTTGCGCTGGCTATTGACCACCAGCCAGTGAAGACGACCGTTCCCACTGTGCCCAGGATGCTGCAGGTTGCCATCACCATGATGGGGCCTTTGAGGCCTACCCAATATCTCGCCATTTTCAGCATGACCAGGGAGGCGATCACCTGGGCGAAGTTATACCAGAACAAGGCGTCCGCCAGCATGTCGAAGTTGCCTTGTTGCTCCAGGATATTGCCCATGTAGGCGTTAAGGCCGAAGAACAGGGAGCCTGACAGGCCCAGCAGCAGGCCAATTCGCAGAGTCAGTGGGTTTTTCCAATCAGGTAACCATGCCGGTTTCTTTACAGGTCGGGCCATTTCTCTTCGGGGCAGGAACAGAGCAGCAGCGACCAGCAACGCGGGCAGCGACCAGGCCAGCAGGGTGGCGCGCCAGCTGTCGTCCATCAATGGCATCAGTACTGGAAGAGTGATGCCGGCGCCGATGAATTCGCCCATCAGCATGCCGTTCATGTAAATGGCAGAGCCGATGGCCAGATGTCTGGGTTCGAGCCAGCGTGGCAGGAGTGCCGGCAGGGAGGGCTGCATCATGGCCACACCCAGGCCCATAACGGCACTTGCCAGCATCAGCGTGATGGTATCGGGTGACAGACCACGACCGGCGGAACCGATGACCATGATCACCATGGCCAGCGCCAGGGTATTGCGTGGGCCCATCCGTGCGATGGCCAGGGAACCGGGCATGGAGCCGACAGCCAGCATCAGTATGGGAAGAGTGGTGAGCGCACCGGTCAGTGCCTGGGACAGGCTGAGCTCGTCGCTGATGAACGGCGCCAGGGGAGGTGCAACCAATACCGGTATGCGCAGGTAAACACCGGACAGCCAAAGCAACACCGCCACCGGGAGCAGCTTGGCTGCCGGTGGCGGTGTTGTTGTGCCTGAAACGTCAGCCACTGGGGCCGGGCTTAGTTGTCGCCGGTGTCCGCGATGTAAGCGCCGTCTTCGTCGTGGACTTCACGGCCGGTGACGGGCGGGTTGAAGGCACAGATCAGTCGCATGTCTTCGGTGCCACCACGCAGCGTGTGCGGGTCGTTCTTGTCCAGCGCGTAAAGCGTGCCATCGGAAATCTCGTGGGTTTCGCCAGTGGCCTTGTCGTAGATGCTGCCGTTACCGGCGACACAATATACAGCTTCAAGGTGATGCTTGTACCAGAGGTTCAGCTCGGCGCCCGCAGGGATGATGGTCTCGTGGAATGAAAAGCCCATGCCGTCTTTCTTCAACAGCATGCGGCGGCTGGTCCAGCCCGGCCCTGATACTTCGCGCTCGGTGCCGATGATGTCCTGAACTCGTACAATTTTCATACTTATCCCTCGCTGTGTGATGGAGCAGCCTTACAGTATAAACATCCCCGTCAGGTTCGGTTCAACCGCCAATCGTCGTAGGCGTCCAGCGACTGCTCGATGGCGGCTATAAAGGCTATCCTCATTTTGTCATCCAGGGCGCGCTTTTTCCGGCAACGTTCAAAGGCCTGATGGATGGTCCGGCGTTGCCTGCGGTCGAGTTGCTCAAGCCAATGGTCATCGGCAGGTTCAAGATCCAGCAGTTCCCGGCCGGCATGATTTCGGTGGCTGATATGCCACCAGTGATTAACGGCCCTTCCTAATACAACATAGCCGAATTGGCTGTCTTGTACAGGCCCGAAGGTGGCGGTCCTGAGCCCATTTTTCAGTACACCGGTATTGAGCACCGGCAGTGCCAGGCGGTCGCCGTAAAAATAGCTGCCTGCGGCACCGATCAGCCCGCCTACCAGGGCTCCGGCGCCCAGTGAATGGCCAAGGGTCAACGCATCCACCCCGGCCCCGCTCACGGCACCGGCCCCGAAGCCTGCGGTGGCCAGGTAGCGGCGGTTTACTCCCCAGGCTTTGTGGCTGTCTTCGCTGAACAGGTCGTGTTCACTGTGCCATTCCAGTTCCGCTTCCTGTCGTTGTACACGGTGATGCTCGTAGAGCTTCTCAATGGCAATTCGAAGGTGCTGTTCTCGTTTTCTCTGGTTGTCATACCAGCTTTTGCGCAACTGTGCGGCCAGGTCGTGATCGGAGATTTCGCTGGTCTGGAGTGTGGTCAGTGTCCGTTTTTCGCGGAAGGACATCATGTCTTCCAGGCTACGGGCGATGAGTGTGGCCGCTTGGGTGCGGCGTTGCCGTCTCTGCGCCGAGAGAAACGCCGTCGCGCTGTCCAGGGGCTGCTCCCAGTCCGGCTCAAGTTGCCCAAAGGCTCGCAACAGGCTGAGGTGTTGCTCGAAGGGCGCGCGAACCGCATCAAAGGTCCGGACAACCTGGAAAAACTGGCCGAGCGCCCTGGCCCAGGTGTCGCTGTAGTCGTCTTCACCAATACTGTTGATCAAGGCGAGGCTCGGCCGGCCGGTCCAGCGCAGGATGGTCATCTCCGCTTCATGCTGGGTGCTGTAGGGAACCGAACCGTCAACCACGTAGATGATGCCCGCGCCTTCAATGAGCGGTTGCAAGAGCTCGCATTCATCGACAAAGCCGTTGTCCTGGCGGTGTTGGACCACAAAGGCCTCGACGGTTTCGGCCCGGTCAGAGGCAGACACGCTGTGGGCTTCAAGCCATTCCAGTACACGCCGGGGGCGTTGGAACCCCGGCGTGTCCACCAGTGTGTACAGTGTCTTGCCATCGACAGCCAACGGATAGGCCTGATGTTTACGGGTGGTTCCAGGCTCCAGCGCGATGGCAATGGCGTCGTTCTGGGACAGCGTGGCCACAATGCTGGATTTGCCCTTGTTGGGGTGGCCGACCACGGCAAACACGGGGGTTTTCATTATTCGTCCTGGTCCTGCAGTGCGCGGTGCATAAGGATATCCGGCGGTGTTGTCATCGGCGTGCTGACCACCATCCTCTCATCCTCCGTACGCTCCGCAAACCGCAGCCACTGGCTGAGTTGATGGTCCGGTGGCGACTGGTCTGGTTGAGCTGCCATCGGTACCAGCGCAATGGTGGTCTGCCTTGGCCATGTTTCGCGAGCCTGTTGTAGAAAATCCGCAAGCTCGCCGGTGGGTGGTTCCCAACTGCGGGTGACGATAATGGCCGCTGGAGTGAGAGCACCGGTCAGTCGCTGGTTTGCCAGTTCGATGATGTGATGGTCGTGCTCGAGCGAGGCGCTACCGCCGGCGGCGAGGGGCTCCTGGTCTCCTGCGATGATGGTTTGTGGCAGCGCTGGCCTGCCGGCTTCCGCCCAGCGAATAATAGCCTGGGCCCTGGGGATAGGCTGCAATTTCGCAGACGTTGTCGTATCCGGTTGGTCGGCGGAGTCGTTGTGGCGATTGCCCGTGTCCACGGTGGGTGTCTCCATGCGGTACTGGAGGGCGACCCAGCCATGATGGGCTCGGAGCGCCTTACGCGCGCGCATTTGGGGATGAACGATCGCCACCACCAGCAGAGCGAGCCGGGGCAGGACGACATAGATCATCCAGACCATTGCCACGAACGGCCACCAGCTCCCCCAGAGGGCCGGATCGGTCGTTATGGAAGACTGGCTGCGGAAGAACCGGGTGGCATCCACCAGTTCGCGGTCCGGCATCGCCGCAGGCCACAGGTGCTGCCAGGGTGTGGCGATGGCGGATAGCATGCGGTAGTAGCTGTCGGTGCTGGTATTCAGGGTGGTGCTCCAGCCAAAGGCGAGATCCTGGATCACCACCAGTACCAGCAGGGTTATCAGTCCGGCGACACCAAACGCCAGTCCGCCGGTATGGGCGGCACGGGCCATTAACAGTGGTTGCAGTGTTCGCAGGGCGCCCGAGGGGCGTGCGACCGCAAACTTCCTCAGCAACCAGCGCCAGGGCTGCCAGCCGGCAAAGGCCTGGACAGTGGTAACCACAGCGAGGATGCACTGGAGCAGCACGAAGGCCAGGATCACCGTCAGATTGATTCGCTGGCCACCGTCGTAGAACAGTAGCCCCAGCATGGCCAGCGTTCCGGCAACGAGCCCCGCCAGGGCAAAACCTGTGGTCAACCTTCGCCAGAATTTCAACGGGTCATCGGTCGGTCCACGGCGGGACAGGCGCCTGACATGTTCAAGCCACCGATCCGGGCCCGGGCTGACGCCCTGGTTGTGGCAGTCCAGGGCAAAACGGCGATCCCGCCGGTGCAGGAACACCGGGTTCTGGTCGCGGTCGCGCTGAACCTGATTGTCGAACTCCAGTAATCGTCGAATGGCGCTGTCTGGCATCGAGTATCCTGATCAACTGGGCGGTGAGACACGCCGCGGAATGCTAGGATAAGGGTCTAGGATGATAAGGGTATCCCATAAACCGGTGTCGGACCTACCATGACCAACCACCTCATGAACCTTCGTCACGTCCCCGACGACGAGGCGGACGAAATACGCGAGCTGTTCGAGACGCACAACGTGTCCTACTACGAGACGCCTCCCAGTCGCTGGGGTATCAGCATGGGTGGATTCTGGGTCCACGACAATGAGGAGGCCCAACGAGCCCGGGAATTGCTGCAAACCTACCAGCAGGAGCGCCTGCAGCGTCAGCGTGACGCTTACGAGGAGGATCTGGCGGCGGGCCGGGTCGGCGGATTCTGGCATCGGC
>NZ_DELU01000027.1:104965-110644 GCF_002352785.1 Marinobacter sp. UBA2688 | reverse complement strand
CGCCGCAAGCCGGTGACAACCCTGGCGGCTTGCCTGGCCATCGTTGTCATCCTGGCATTAACAATTGCTCCGTTTGTGACTCTTTAGTCACTCCGGCCGCTTTTCCGTGTGCCGGATCAGGAAGTCTGTGGCTTTCTCAACAGCATTGCCGGCCGTCAGGAAACTGGTGATGTGGCCTCGCAGGTGCATCAGGTAAAGCTCACTCTCAACGTGATGCTCCGCAAGGCGTGCCCGAAAATCCCGCGCCTGATCCGCAGGCACCAGCATATCCTGGGCGCCATGGAACAGGAAAAACGGAGGCGTGCCGGCGGTAATGTGGGTGATCGGCGAGGCGGCCTCATAAACACCCGGAATGTCCTGCAGATCACCGCCCAGGAACTGACGGATCAGCTTTCCGGACCCGAAGGTTCGCAGGTCGGCTGGCAAGCCACCGGCAACAACAGCCACCGGCCGCGCGTCCGCGCCTCCGTGTGGTTGGTTCAACGGGTGTTGGCTTTCGGCAATCACGGCCAACAAGCTGACCAGGTGAGCGCCGGAAGAAAAGCCAAATGCACTGATCGCATTCCGGTCCAGGTTGTAGGCTCCCGCCCTGGCATGAAGCCAGTTCATGGCTATCTGAAGATCGTGGAGTTGCGCCGGGAAGGTGTGTTCAGGTGCAAACCGATAATCAATGTTCATCACGGCAAAGCCCCGGCCGGCCAGGTGCTCTGCGATCCATGTCATGTCCTTCCGCGAACGCCGTTCCCAACCACCGCCATGCACCAGGAGTACTGCAGGTGCGGGGTCGGGGCTGTCTGGCAGATAAAGATCCGCCTGGAGCTCCTGAGGCCAGTTGTCCGGGGAATAGGTGATGCCAGTTGTGGTGCGAAAGCCGGTATCGGGTACCGACACCGTTTCCGCTGGCGCGTTCAGGTGTGAGGCGCAGGCAGATAGCAAGGTGCTGGCGGCCAATGCCAGCAGGCGGTTGATGTGCATGGACTCTCCGTTCATCCGGGCGGAAACGAAGACTTATACGTCTCGAATATGACCACGGATGCATTGTGCGGTGCTCAGCGCTGTCCTGAAAACGGGACACTGTCCTGGCTTCAGGACAATGTCGCGAGACGGCCCGTAGAGGGCATTTCCGCCCACCTCCCCCTCTAACCACTGTCCGGAAATCCGGAAATAGTGCTTGAGAATTAGAGCAATTCAAAGAAAAAGCAATGAAAATCAACGTCCTGCTGTATTGGCACAGGATACGCATGGCCCCTGTCATGGTACCCGGCTTCGTTCGTGTACGCCGGGTTCTCATGTCTAACAAAAACAACAGGGAACAACCTATGAAAACGCTATTTCAGTACACGCTGATTGGTGCGGTGGCTCTGACGGGTACCGCCTGCAACGACAGCAGCAAGAAACCGTTCAACCAACTCCCGGGATTCATCCAGGGAGAGGTCCATTCCACCCAGTATGATGGCGTCACCGATGATCTCCTGACCGGTGGCCTTGGCGCCAGCGGCCTGGCCAGTGCAACGGCACCGGCCTTTGATGATCCGCTCAACCCCACGCCTGAAGAACTCCGGACGCTGGCCATCTACAACAACTATCGGGCTCTTGTGGACACCGTGCCCGGTGGTGGTTACGGCGAATTCTTTGGTCCCCAGGTCGATAGCAGTGGTGAGGGGCTGATTGCGGGTAATGAATACCTGGCTTACATGACGGTTAATGGCAGTGATGTGCCGGTGACCGTGATGGTCCAGGTTCCGGCCAGTTTCGACCCCGAGCAGGCCTGTATGGTAACGGCGCCCTCGTCCGGCTCCCGCGGCATTTACGGCGCGATCGGCACCGCCGGCGAATGGGGCCTGAAGAAAGGCTGCGCCGTGGTCTACACCGACAAGGGCACGGGAACCGGTTCCCACAACCTGGCCACCAACTCTGCCCAGCGTATCGACGGTACTCTTACCCAGGCGGATGAGCCGGTGCAGTTCCGGGCCGATCTGGATGCCCAGGCGCGGGCTGATTTTGATGCCGCCTGGCCGGACCGTTTCGCCTACAAGCACGCTCACTCCAAGGCCAACCCCGAGGCTGACTGGGGGCGGCATGTACTGCAGTCGATTGAATTCGGCTTCTATGTGCTGAACGAGGAATTCGGGCAGGAAACCGGAAATGGTCGCAAAGTGATCAAGGTGAAGCCGAAGGATACCCTGGTGATTGCGTCCAGCGTTTCCAACGGCGGTGGGGCTTCGGTCCGTGCCGCTGAGCTTGACGATAAGGGGCTGATCGACGGGGTGGCGGTGTCGGAGCCCAACGTCAATCCGCAGGTGGATACCAGCTTTACCATCCGCCAGGGCAGTGGCCCCGAACTGGCCGAACACAGCCGCAGCCTGCTGGATTACACCACGGCGCTGGCGGTGTATCAGGGTTGCGCGAACATTGCACCGGAAGTGCGTGATGTGGCGCCACTGAACGCCACATTCAACAACTTCACGATTGCGGAGAACATCTGTAACTCGCTGGCCAACAAGGGCCTGGTGACAGGCGCTACCACCGACGACCGCGCCTCCGATGCGCTGCGCATCCTGGAAGAGGAAGTGGGTATCCAGCCGGAGCAGAACCTGCTGGCACCGGTTCATTTCGGGCTGGCGGTTGCCCAGAGCATCTCCACCACCTATGCCAACGCCTACGGTCAGGCCGGTGTTGAGGACAGGTTGTGTGATATCAGCCTGGCGGCTACGGGGGCTGGCGGAGCGGTCACGCCGATCACTGCGGCGCAGGAAGCAGCGCTGTTCTCCGCGAGTAACGGTATTCCCCCCAGTGCCGGGGTGAATCTGGTTTACGACGGTGCCGAAGGTCAGCCCACCAATCTGGGTGCCAGTGCATCGCCCAGCACCAGTCAGCAGGATTACGGTCTGGATGCTCTGCTGTGTCTGAGAAGCCTTGCCCTGGGCACCGATGCCGTGACCGGAAGCCCGCTGTCGGGTGATGCCGCGGAATGGTCAGAGCGTATTGCTGATGGCGTTGAGCAAATTCGCGCGTCTGGCAACCTGCGGGGCAAGCCAACGGTCTTTGTGACCGGTCGTGCCGACGCCATCCTGCCCATCAACCACACCTCGCGGCCCTATTTCGGGCTGAACCAGCGGGTTGAGGGCAGCAACAGCAAGCTGAGGTATTACGAGATTCTCAATGCCCATCACCTGGATGTCCTCAACGGCTTCCCGGGTATTGCGGATCGGTATGTGCCGCTGCATCACTACTTCTTCCAGGCCCTGGATCTGGTGTGGGCGAACCTTGCCGACAAGCAGGCCTTGCCGCCCAGTCAGGTGGTCAGAACAGTACCGCGTGGCGATATGGCCACCCCTCTGTCTGAGGCTAACCTGACCCCGATCGATCCTGCCCCGGATGCCGGCGACCGCATCGTGTTCGCTGACGATCAGGTACAGATTCCAGACTGACACACCTGTCGGTCGGCCCGGGCAGGTTCCGGGCCGGCATTGTTTGCCCCTGTTCCGGGGGCGCCATATACTTCCGTCTCTGCACCCGGTTCGCCGGGTGCTCTGGATATTGCCATGAATAACATCCAACCCGGTGGTACAGGGTACATGACAGAGCTGTTTACCGAGAATAACAAGAGTGGCCTGACCAGGGATCTGATCGAGGCACTGTTTCCCATGTTTGAGGAAGCCAGTGCCGGCGCGATTGCGGTTGATCACCAAAGCCGTATTACCTGGATCAACAACAGTTATGCCCATCTGCTCGGGTTGGAAGACCCCAGGGCCGTCATCGGTAAACCTGTTCGCCAGGTGATCCCCCAGAGCCGCATGCCGGAAGTGGTGGAAACCGGTAAACCCTTGCTGCTCGATATCATGGAGCACAGCAAGCAACAACTGGTGGTGACCCGGCTGCCGTTTTATGACGACGAAGGGCGCATCATGGGGGCGGTGGCGTTTGTGCTGTATGACGACCTGCAACCGCTGACGCCGTTGGTGGCCAAGTACCGTCGCCTGCACCAGGATCTGGCCGCAGCCCGCAAGGCGCTGGCGAAGAAAGCGCGTGGCACTCGCTACAACCTCGCCGACTTTGTGGGGGCCAGTCCCGCAGCGCTGGAGGTGAAGCGCCGGGCCCGATTGGCGGCCGGTCGTGACATGCCGGTGTTGTTGTTGGGAGAAACCGGCACAGGCAAGGAGGTGCTGGCGCAGGCCATTCATTCCGTTTCAACCCGTGCCGAAAAACCTTTCGTGGGCGTGAACGTTGCGGCTATTCCAGACAACCTGCTGGAAGCTGAATTTTTCGGCGTGGCACCCGGAGCCTACACCGGGGCGGATCGCCGCACCCGGGAAGGCAAGTTCCAGCTCGCCAACGGCGGCACCCTGTTTCTGGATGAAGTCGGGGATATGCCACTGCCGTTGCAGGCAAAACTGCTGCGGGCGTTGCAGGAAGGTGAGATTGAGCCTCTGGGCTCCAACAAGGTGGCCTCGGTGGATGTGCGGGTCATTGCCGCGACCAGTCGCAACCTGGAGGCGATGATTGCCGAAGGTGAGTTCCGGTCGGACCTGTATTACCGGCTGAACGTGCTGGAAATCCCTATTCCTCCGTTGCGGGACCGCCTGGCCGATCTGGGCGTGCTGTGTGAGGCCCTGCTGGGTGAAATCTGCGACGGTCTGGAGATGCGGGGTGAAATCACCGACGCTGGTGTGGCAGCTTTGGGCGGTTACGACTGGCCCGGTAATATCCGTGAGCTGCGCAATGTGCTGGAGCGGGCCCTGACCATGGGTGAAGACGGTGGTCTGCTGGACGCCGATGCCATTTTCAAGGTGTTGCCCCGCAATGGCAACCGGCCAGCCTCATCGCTGGTGCCACAGCCAGTGCGTCCACTGGCTAAAACCCTGGCCGATGCCGAAGCCCAGGCAATTGAAGAAGCGTTGGTCGCCAGTCGTGGTAATCGTACCCGGGCAGCCAAACTGCTGGGTATTTCGCGTTCGGTGCTTTACGAAAAACTCGCCAAGATGTCCTGAAATCAGGACACCTGTCCTGTTATCCGTACAAACCCCTACGACGGATGTCTATATGCGTCCGGTTTTCCGGACTGTCTGTCATGTGCGATGTCTTTCCTCGTTTTTATCTGTTTGATAAATAACAAAATATTGTGATTGGCACAGTGCCTGCTATATCCCGGATGCAGGACGTCAGAACAACGCAGAAAACAAGACTGGCGCTATCGTTGGACCCAAAACACATCTTGTCTGTCTCGTTTCCTGCGATGTCTGACTACACTCAGATAAGGCCCGTCGGGAACGTTCCTGTTTGGCCGAATACAACAACAATGCTAGGAGACTTGCCAATGAAACTCTTCAAGGCACTTACCGGTATCGCCGGTGCGATCGCCCTGACTACCGGATCGGCGTTCGCAGATGACCTGCGCTGGAAAATGCCGGTCGCCTTCGCCACTAACCTGCCCGGCCTGGGGTCACCTGCTGCCTGGGTCGCCGACAACCTCAATACCGCTTCCGATGGCAGCATCCAGGTTCGGGTCTACGAGCCCGGCAAGCTGGTACCTGCGTTCGATATTCTGCAGTCGGTTTCCGATGGCAAGGTATCCGCCGGCTACACCTGGATTGGTTACGACCAGGGCAAGGTGCCAGCGATTCCCTTGTTTGCCGCTGTTCCGTTCGGCATGAAGCCACCCGCCTATATCGGCTGGGA
>NZ_DELU01000027.1:99048-104859 GCF_002352785.1 Marinobacter sp. UBA2688 | reverse complement strand
CCGCCTATATCGGCTGGTATTACTTCGGCGGTGGGCATGAAATGCTGCAGGAAACCTATGCCAATAAAGGCTTCGATGTACACGCACAACTGTGCGGCATCATTGGGCCTGAAACAGCGGGTTGGTACTCCAAGCCCATCGAAACACTGGAAGACTACAAAGGCCTGAAGATCCGCTTCGCCGGCCTGGGTGGCAAGGTTCTGGAGAAGCTTGGCGCGTCCGTCACCATGATGCCCGGCGGCGAGCTTTACCAGGCACTGGAGAAAGGCACCATTGATGCCACCGAATTCTCCATGCCCGCCATCGACCAGATTCTCGGCTTCAATCAGGTGGTCAAGTACAACCTGTTCCCGGGCTGGCACCAGCAGTTCACGGCTCAGTATATGCTGATCAACAAGGATGAGTGGGCTCGTGCGACTGACGCCCAGAAGGCGCTGGTTGAGGCTTCTTGCACCGCAGCGACCACGCGTGGTCTCGCAGAAGGCGAGTACAAGAACGGCAAGGTTCTGGCCGAGTTCCAGGACAAGGGCGTTCAGGCCGATCAGATCCCCCGCGACGTTCTGCTCAAGCTGAAGGAAGTAACTCAGGAAGTGCTCGAAGAAGAAGCCTCCAAGGATGCTGACTTCAAGCGCGTCTATGAAAGCCAGCAGGAGTTCATGGAATCCTACAAGGTGTGGGACACCCGCGCCTATGTTCCGGCGGACCTGTAAGGTTCGGGGCTGACCCCGAGATGCCGACCAGAGTGTCGGTATTCTCTGATTAAGTCTGGATGGCCCTTCGGGGCCATCCTTGTTTCACGGCAGGCTTTCTGAACGAGGAACTGTTGTATGACAGTGTCTGATAAAGGCTCACCGCCCGATGTGCATGCATCGGCGTCGGACGCCGGTCAATTTATTCATCATCACACGGAATTCCCGACGACCTGGCTCAGCCAGTTTATGGACGGTGTAATTTCCGCAATAGGCAAGAGTGCTTCCTGGCTCTGGATCGTGGTCACCGGCGTGATCATCTATGCAGTGGTAGGTCGCTATGCCTTTGGCATGGGTTCGGTCACTCTGGAAGAAGTCCAATGGCATCTGGCCGGTGCAGGCTGGTTATTGGGGTTGGGCTATACCCTGGTGACGGATGACCATGTCAGAGTCGATGTGATCCATGAGCGCCTGTCTCTCAGGGGCCAGGCCTGGATCGAACTGCTCGGACTTGTATTCCTGCTGTTACCGTTTCTCGGGCTGGCAGTTTACGAAATGATCCCCTATGCCTTCAGTTCCTGGGCCCAGGGCGAGACCAGCCAAGCGCCTGCCGGGCTTCCTTATCGCTGGATTCTCAAGAGTATCCTGGCACTGTCTTTTGTTCTTCTGATTCTGGCAGCGCTATCCCGTCTGCTGAAAGTCACTGCTCTGCTTTTCGGTTTTCCGAAGCCAATTCGGATCGAGTCCGGGGATAACAATAAAGAGGATGCGTCCTGATGGAGCTTGAAACCCTTTTCGTAATCGGCATGTTCCTGACATTTGGAGCATTGTTGATGACCGGTTTTCCGGTTGCATGGGTGTTGGGTGGCACCGCAGTTATCTGGACCGTTGTCGGTGTAATCGCCGTCGAGAATTTTGGAGCAAATCTGTGGTTTGACTATTCCTCCTCCATGGGGCTCGTGCCCGAGCGGATATGGAAGGTTGTAAACAGCGAGACTCTTGTTGCTCTGCCCATGTTTATTTTCATGGGCATCATGCTTGACCAGTCCGGGGTGGCTGAGCGTTTGATGAACAGTATGGTCAAACTGTTTGGCGCTGTTCGCGGCGGCTATGCGGTAACCGTGATTGTTATCGGCGTACTGCTGGCCGCGACCACGGGTATCATCGGTGCGTCCGTTGTGCTGCTGGGCATGCTATCCCTGCCCGTGATGATGGAGAACAAGTACGACAAGGGATTTGCTGTGGGGACGGCCTGTGCGACTGGAACCCTGGGCATCCTGATTCCTCCGTCCATCATGCTGGTATTGATGGCGGATCGGCTGGCGGTTCCTGACGCGTCAGTTGGCGATCTGTTTATGGGTGCGTTCTTTCCTGGCCTTATGCTGGGGGCCATGTACGTGGCCTACGCCATTATCCGCCCAATGCTGCAACCGCACATTGCGCCGGTGCCCGAGGGTACTGAGAAAGTGACCTGGGGCATCGTCTGGGAAGTGGCAAAGGCCGTTGTGCCGACAGCCGCGTTAATTCTGGGCGTGCTGGGTTCTATCTTTGCCGGAATCGCAACACCAACGGAAGCCTCCGGTGTTGGCGCATTGGGCGCTTTGCTGTTGGCGCTGATGTCGGGTCGCCTGAGCATGAAAGTGCTCAACTCTTCCATGCAGCAGACAACCCGCACGGCGGCGTTCATTTTTGCCATTTTCCTGGGTGCCACGGCGTTCTCTGTCGTCCTCCGGGGGCTGGGTGGTGACCAGGTTATCGAGGACGCTCTGCTGGGACTGCCTTTCGGCCCCTATGGCGTGATTCTTACCATCCTGTTTGGTGTCTTTCTGCTCGGCTTCTTCCTGGATTGGGTCGAGATCACCCTGATCATCCTGCCGTTGGTGGCACCGGTGGTTCAGCAACTGGGCTTTGATCTGGTGTGGTTCACCATCCTCTTCGCCATGTGCCTGCAGACGTCGTTCCTGACGCCACCTGTCGGCTTTGCACTGTTCTACATCAAGGGTGTGGCACCGCCGGAAATCAAGGTGACCGACATCTACAAGGGCGTCATACCCTTCATCATTATTCAGCTGGTGGCTCTGGCGATTGTCTTCCTGGTGCCCGAAATCGCGACCTGGCTGCCTAGCGTGGCTTACGACTAAGGAGAGAGAAACATGCGTCTAGAAAACCGGATAGCCCTGATCACCGGGGCGGGGCGCGGAATTGGCCGGGCCATAGCCGAACATTATGGCCGTGAGGGCGCCCGGGTGGCCGTGGCCGACCTCACCCTGGAAAGCGCCCAGGACGCCGTTGATTCCATTGAAAAGGCAGGGGGCACCGCCATGGCCCTGGCCATGGACGTTACGGATGAGAAGGCGGTTGACCAAGGCGTGGCCGCCATCGTGGAAAAATGGGGTGGCCTCGACGTGGCCCTGGCCAACGCCGGTATCCAGCATATCGACCCATTGCATAAACTGGCCTTTGCCGACTGGCGTAAAGTGATGAATGTTCATCTGGACGGGGCGTTTCTGGTAACGCGAGCAGCCCTCAAACAGATGTACGCCAGTGGGGGCGGGACCATGTTGTATATGGGGTCTGTCCACTCCCTGGAAGCGTCTCCCCTCAAGGCGCCCTACGTGGCGGCGAAGCACGGCATGCTGGGCCTGTGCCGGGCGGTGGCGAAAGAGGGTGCCGAGCATGGTGTGAGTAGTAACATCATCTGCCCCGGTTTTGTCAGAACGCCCTTGGTGGACAAGCAGATCCCGGAGCAGGCCAAGGAGCTGGGCATTTCCGAAGAAGAGGTCATCAGTAAGGTTATGCTGAAGAATACCGTCGATGGCAAATTCACCACCCTGGAAGACGTCGCCGAGCTGGCAGTGCACCTGGCGGCCTTCCCCTCGGCGGCACTGACTGGCCAATCCATTGTGGTCAGTCACGGCTGGCATATGCAGTAAGCAACAGGAGAGACGGATGAGCAACACAGAACAATCACCAGTGGTCTGGTCTCCTTCGCAGGACACACTGAAACACTGCCAGATGGGCCAGTTCCAGGGTTGGCTGGAGCAACAGGGTTTCGGCCCGTTTGCCGATTACCACGCCCTCCACCGGTGGTCCATTGAGAACCTAGAGACCTTCTGGCAAAAGGTATGGGACTACTGTGGCCTGGTATGCGACACGCCAGCCGATGCGGTTCTGGGCAAACGTGATATGCCCGGCGCGGAGTGGTTCCCAGGTATGAAACTCAACTTTGCGGCCAACCTGCTGCGGTTGGCGGAAGGCGACCACGCCGAGCGCGAAGCGGTTGTGGCCTACTGCGAAACCCGCCCGGTACTGCGCCGCACCTACGCTGAATTGAAAGCGGACACCGGTGCCCTGGAAGCCTTCCTGCGCAACAAAGGGATTCGACAGGGTGACCGCGTGGCCGGTGTGGTCACCAATGGTTATGAGGCCCTTGTGGGTATGTTGGCGGCCACCAGCCTGGGCGCCGTCTGGAGTTCCGCGTCACCGGATTTCGGCGTGGGCGCCATCCTTGATCGCTTCGGCCAGATTGAGCCGGCAGCGCTGATCGTGGTCAACGGCTACGGCTATGGCGGCAAGGTCTTCAACCGCCAGGATGACTTCGCCGGCCTGATTGACGGCCTGCCCAGCCTGCGCTGCGTTGTCAGCATCGAACAGCTGCCAGGCGAACCCGCCGTCGCTGGCGACAAGGTTACCCACTGGGACGAGGCCCTTGCCGAGGGACAGGGCCAGGCGCCCTCCTTCACACCGTTGCCACCGGAGCACCCGGTGTACATCCTCTATTCCTCCGGCACCACCGGCAAACCCAAGTGCATCGTGCATGGCAACGCTGGCCTGCTGGTCAACCACGCCAAAGAACTGATGCTCCATGGCGATGTCGGCCCCGACGACCGCTTCCTGTACTTCACCACCTGCGGCTGGATGATGTGGAACTGGCAGGCGTCTGCCCTGCTGACTGGCGCGGCCGTCATCACGGTCGACGGCTCACCTGGCTACCCGGACCTGAACTATCTATGGCAGGTGGTGGCCGACGAGAAAGTCACCCATTACGGCACCAGCGCACGGTTCATCGCCGGCTGTCGTAAGGCTGAACTGGCCCCGGCGAAAAACCTGGACCTGACGGCCTTGAGAGTCGTCTTCTCCACTGGCTCACCCCTGTTGCCGGAAGACTATGACTGGATCTACAGCGACGGCGCCCCCAACGTATTGCTGGGCTCCATCGCCGGCGGCACCGACATCTGCGGCTGCTTCGTGGGCTCCACACCGCTGTTGCCGGTGCGCCGTGGCGAAATCCAGTGCCGCTTCCTGGGCGTTGACGCCGTGGCCTACGGCGACGACGGCCAGCCCGTCAGTGGCGGTCGAGGCGAACTCGTCTGCCGGCAGCCGCTGCCTTCCATGCCCGTCGCCTTCTGGGACGACCCCGGCAACGAGCGCTATAAAGACGCCTACTTCAACACCTTCCCGGATGTCTGGGCCCACGGCGACTTCATCGAATTCACCGAACACGGCGGCGCCGTCATCTACGGCCGTTCAGATGCCACCCTTAACCCGGGCGGTGTGAGAATCGGTACCGCTGAGATCTACCGCCAGGTGGAAACCGTGGCGGAAGTCAAAGACAGCCTGGTTGTTGGTCGTCAGATCGAAGGTGACGTGGAAGTGGTCTTGCTGGTGGTCCCGGCAGAGGGCCAGGCCCTCACCGACGACCTTCAGAAAAACCTCAAAACCCGCATCCGCCAGGGCGCAAGCCCGCGCCACGTACCGAAACACATCATCCAGGTGCCGGATATTCCCTACACGCGCAGCGGCAAGAAAGTAGAGCTGGCGGTGGCGCGCCTGATCAACGGTTCCAACAAAGCCGACAACCGGGATGCTCTTGGCAATCCGGAGGCGTTGGACCGGATTCGGGAATGCCTAGACGAGGCGGGGTTGTTGCCGAAGGGGTGAGTTAGCTCGTAGGTCGTATAGAGCGTAGCGAAATGCGACGGGGGCTGATGTTTGAGCCTTGTTGTTGGATTACGGCTTCGCCTAATCCGACCTACGGTGGCTGCTGTAACCGGCGGGCATGCATGAAATTTGCCGAGCGCTGGGGGTAGGGGCAACCAAAACTGTGCGGAGCCATGGATGG
>NZ_DELU01000027.1:0-98944 GCF_002352785.1 Marinobacter sp. UBA2688 | reverse complement strand
CAAGCGCCACAGGGATGTGCTTGAGCGTGTTTTGGTTGCCCCTACCCCCAGCGCGATACTCCCAAACCTAAATGTCCGAAAGTTTCGTAAATTCCTGCCTTTTCATCACCCTGTAACGGCTTTTAGCGAACTTTTAGTCGGTTCTTATACTAAGATCGTAACCAGAATTGGCAAAAAAATGCTATCTTAGTAGGTCTATCAAAAGTTCCCGAATCAGTCATCGCTCAAGCCAGACGTTCACAAGACGGCTGACCCTGCGGTGACCGTCCTGAACTCACCCATCAGCCTGAGGACGAAAATGACATCATCCAAAGCCAAGATCATTTACACACTGACCGATGAGGCCCCCGCCCTCGCGACACGGTCACTTCTTCCCATCCTCGAAACTTACGCCAAGCCCGCAGGCATCGAGTTCGGCACCAGCGACATCTCGCTTGCTGCCCGTATTCTCGCGCTCTTCCCTGATTACCTGGAAGAGAAGCAACAAGTCCCGGATGACCTCAAAGAGCTGGGTGACTACACCAAGGACCCGGAAGCCAACATCATCAAGCTTCCCAACATCAGTGCCTCAATTCCCCAGCTGCGGGCTGCCATCAAGGAGCTTAACGACCAGGGTTACAAGGTTCCCGAGTACAAGGAACACCCTGAGTCAGACGAAGAGAAAGAAATCCACGCCCGCTACTCCAAAGTCCTGGGCAGCGCGGTAAACCCGGTCCTGCGTGAAGGCAACTCCGACCGTCGTGCTCCGACCGCCGTCAAGGCCTTTGCCCGTAAACATCCCCACACCATGGGCGAGTGGAGCCCGGCGTCACGCACTCACGTGGCCCACATGCGCGGTGGTGATTTCTACTCCAACGAACAGTCACTGACACTGGACAAGGCCACCAACGCCCGCATCGTCTTCGAGAACGCCAAAGGTAAGCAGACCGTTCTCAAGAGTGAGCTGGCACTGCAGGAAGGCGAAGTGCTGGACGGCATGTTCATGAGCTGCAAGGCGCTGCGCAAGTTCTTTGATGATTGCATTGAAGACTGCGAAAAAACCGGTGTGATGTTCTCCCTGCACGTCAAAGCCACGATGATGAAGATCTCCCACCCGATCGTCTTCGGTCACGCGGTAAAGATCTTCTACAAGGAGCTGTTCGACAAGTATGGCGAACTGTTTGACGAACTGGGCGTGAACCCCAACAACGGTCTTTCCAGTGTGACGGACAAGATCAAGCAACTGCCGGAGTCCAAGCAGGAGCAGATCCTTGAAGACCTGCACGCCTGCTATGAGCATCGTCCGGAAATTGCCATGGTAGATTCCGTCAAGGGCATCACCAACCTGCACGTACCCAGCGACGTCATCGTTGATGCCTCCATGCCGGCAATGATCCGTAACTCCGGCAAGATGTGGGCCCGGGACAACAAGCTCAAGGACACCAAAGCGGTGATGCCTGAAAGCACCTACGCCACCATCTATCAGGAAGTGATCAACTTCTGCAAGACCCATGGCGCGTTTGATCCCACCACCATGGGCACGGTGCCGAACGTTGGTCTGATGGCGCAGAAGGCCGAGGAATACGGTTCCCACGACAAGACCTTTGAAATCAAGGAAGACGGGGTTGTTCGCGTTATTGCTGAAGACGGCGCCGTACTGACTGAGCACAAAGTCGAGAAGGGCGACATCTGGCGTGCCTGCCAGACCAAGGACCTGCCGATCCGTGATTGGGTCAAGCTGGCCGTTAACCGTGCCCGTGCCACCGGCATGCCCGCCCTGTTCTGGCTCGACGATGAGCGCCCGCACGACGCTGAGCTGATCAAGAAAGTCGAAATGTACCTCAAGGAGCACGATACCGACGGCCTGGATATCCTCATCAAGTCGCCAGTACGTGCCATTCGCTGGACCATGGAGCGACTGATTCGTGGTCTGGATACCATCTCGGTCACCGGTAACGTCCTGCGCGACTACCTCACCGACCTGTTCCCGATCCTGGAGCTGGGCACCAGTGCCAAGATGCTGTCCATCGTGCCCCTGCTCAACGGCGGCGGCCTTTACGAGACCGGTGCTGGCGGTTCCGCGCCGAAGCACGTTCAGCAACTGCTGCAGGAAAATCACCTACGCTGGGACTCGCTGGGTGAGTTCCTGGCGACGGCTGTTTCCCTGGAAGAACTGGGTGAGAAGCAGAACAACGAACGTGCGCGCCTGCTGGGCCTGACCCTGGACAAGGCCACCGAGCGCCTGCTGGAGAACAACCAGTCACCGTCGCGCAACACCGGTGAACTGGACAACCGTGGCAGCCACTTCCATCTTGCCCGTTACTGGGCAGAGGAACTGGCCAACCAGGATGACGACAAGGATCTGAAGGACTTCTTCGCGAAGCTGTCGAAGCAATTGGAAGACAGCAAGGACAAAATCCTGGAAGAAATGAGTGTGATCCAGGGCCATCCGGCCGATATCGGTGGTTACTATCACCCACCGGCCGAGAACGTCTGCAAGATCATGCAGCCCAGTGAGACCTTCAATCGCATTCTCGAAGAGGCTCGCGCTCAGGTAAAGTAAGTCTATAAAGCCTGGCAAAACCCGGACGGTGGAAGCACCCTCCGGGTTTTTTTATGCCTCATCAATTGCAATATTCGCTCGACGGCGGCGCCGTCTGTGTCTATTTTCAGGGTGTCATGCCTTCGATTTGGGCCCGAGGTGTTCACACCAACAGGGAAGCAGCCGGAACCCGGGGAAACTGTTTAGATGGAGAAACTTCAAGGCCGTCCTACGCCGCTGCGACGTTCGTTGTGGGTTGTTGGAACCTACTTGCTGGTGGGATGGTTGTGGATTACGTTTTCCGACTATCTGGTGCAGCAATGGTTTCCCGATCCGGACGTAGTTAGCAGGATACAAACCTACAAGGGCGCGCTTTTCGTCCTGGTGACCGGGCTCGCACTTTTCCTGTTGTTGATTCGACAGTTCACCAATGACCGGAAGTTGTTGTCGCTCTACCGCCATCAGCGCAAGGAAAATCGGGAACTGAGCCAGTTCCGTGAAAGCGTGATTGAGCGCGCCAATGTCTGGATCAACGTGTTGGATCCGGAGGGCCGGGTGGTACTCTGGAACAAGGCCGCGGAAGACATCAGCGGCTATCCCAGGGAGGCAGTGATCGGGTCCGATGAGATCTGGCAGCTGCTGTATCCCGATGAGGAAAACAGGGCCAGAATCCGTGAGAGGGCGAACGAAATTCTCCGCGATGAGGGCGAGGTTGTCGGTTACGAAACCTGGATAACCACCCGCGATGGACGTGAGAGACAGCTGTCCTGGAACTCGCGCAGCCTGCGGAATGAAACGGGTGAACTCGCAGGGTCAATCGCTATCGGACAGGATATTACCGATATTCGCCAGGCGGAGACTATGGCCCGTCAGCGTGAGCGCCAGTTAGCCACCATACTGGATAGCCTGCCCGGCATGGCCTACCGCTGCCTATACGATGAGCACTGGACCTTGATATCCGCCTCCAAAGGCTGTCGTCAGCTGACCGGCTACGAGCCGGATGAACTGATCAACAACAAAGTGATCAGTTTTGCCGAGCTGATCGCAGAAGGCATCGATGAGGCGACGCTGCAAGCAGTGGACCTGGCCGTCGGCAATGCGGAGCTGTTTTCCATCGAGTATTCCCTTGTTCGCAAGGATGGAACTCGGATCTGGGTCTGGGAATGCGGCCGCAGTGTCGAAGGTGAGGGTGAGCTGGTGCTTGAGGGGATTGTGCTGGATATCTCTGACCGTAAAGCACTTGAAAACGAGTTGTCCGAGATGGCGGCCCGGGACCCGCTGACAGGGTTGCTGAATCGTCGGGAGATGGCCCGGTTGCTGGATGAGGAAATTGTCCGTGCCACGCGCTATGGTCGAAACCTGGCGTTGCTCTGGGTCGACTTTGACCATTTCAAGCACATCAATGACTTGTACGGGCACGCCGCTGGCGATTCCGTGCTGAAGGCGGTTAGCGCATTGCTGGCAGAGAGCGTGCGGAGTGTGGATAGTGTCGGTCGGTTTGGCGGCGAAGAGTTTGTTATCCTGTTGCCGGAAATGGACTATCGCGAGGCTCTGGATACCGCAGAGCGACTGCGCCGACTGGTGAGTGATGCCCCACAGTCTCTGGGGAGTGGCAACACGGTCGCACTGACCGTCAGTATCGGCGTTTCCGTATTTCCCGACCATGGTGAAAGCGCCGATACCCTGTGCGCGGCAGCCGACAGGGCCATGTATCAGGCCAAGGCCGATGGCCGCAATCAGGTGGTACTGGCACCCTTGACCGAGGAAGCCCATAATCCCTGAAGACGATGTGCTGGATGAGTTGACGCAGCCAGGCCCGCTATCCGGCCAATGTGCCGGGTGATATCCAGCGTCAGGATGTGCGAAAAGACAGTCTCCGGAATCAAAGGTCAAGCGATGAACCGAATTGCCCGCCGTGCGCTCCACACCTCCGCCGTTCCCACTGACCTGGCGTCAGTAACCCACCGCGATGAGGCTGGCGAGAAACCGGAGCTGGCCGGAGTGAGCCCCGAGGTTGTCGAGGCCATCTGGCACAGCGTTGAGCGGTTGTACCGAACCGGAGTGCATCCGGGCATACAGCTGTCGGTCAGGCACCGGGGCGAACAGATCCTGCATCGAGCCATCGGCCATGCCAGTGGCAACGGGCCCCATGACGCCGTGGACGCGCTGAAGGTGCCGATGACCACCGAGACACCCATTTGCTATTTCTCCGCCTCCAAGGCAGTCACGGCCCTGCTAATCCACATCCTGGCGGAACAGGGACTGGTCAATCTGATGGACCCGGTGTCGTATTACTGCCCGGAGTTTGCGGGGGGTGGTAAGCGCACCATTACCATTCACCAGGTGTTGTCCCACCGTGGCGGCATTCCGGCGATTCCCCGGGAAACCCCCATTGATGTGCTCTGGGACAGGGACGAAATCTGGCGCCTGCTGTGTGAAGCGAAGCCGGTGGAGGTGGATGGTGCCAAAGTGGCGTACCACGCCATCACCGGGGGCTTTGTGTTGCAGCGGGTACTGGAGAAAGTGACCGGCGATACCATTGAGGCGTATATCGACCGACACCTCCGCAAGCCCATGGGTATGAAGTGGTTTACCTATGGGATTGCACCCGCAGACGTGGATAAGCTGGCCGGCAACTATGCCACCGGCCCAACGCCGCGCTTTCCGGTATCCTGGATTGTGAACCGGGCGCTGGGAGGCGATATACGCACCGTGGAACGAGTCTCCAATGATCCCCGCTTCCAGGAGGCGGTTATCCCTGCAGGCAACCTGTGTGGCACCGCCGAGGAAATGGGGCGTTTCTTTCAGATGATGCTCAATGGCGGGGTCTGGAATGGCAAACGTATTTGCGGCGAGATGACCGTGAGGCGCTCCATCCAACAGTTTGGCTCGCTACAGATTGACCGCACGATGATGATCCCCATGCGCTTCAGTGCGGGCATGATGCTTGGAGGCAACCCCGTGGGGCTTTGGGGCCAGCAAAGCAGGCATGCCTTTGGTCACATTGGTCTGATCAACAAGCTGTGCTGGGCCGATGCAGCCCGGGACATTTCCGTCAGCCTGCTCAACACCGGCATCCCCATTGTTGGCCACCATCTGCCGGCGCTGGCGCGGTTTGTCTACACAGTGTGCGACCGTTTTCCGTTGATACCGGAAAACCGCAGGCCCCTGGTGGCGGCCTGACCCCTTAAAGGGTCGCCAGCTGTTCCTCCAGTATCCCCAGCACTGACGACAGGATATCCCGGAAGTCGGTGAGTGTCTGGGTTCGCTGGATCACATCCTCCCGACTTTCATCCAGCCGCTCCAGCTTGGGGACCACCCGCCGGATTCCCTCAGTGATAACTTCGTAGGGGTAATGGTGGTCCATGATGCTGAGTTTGTTGATCTCAGCCACTTCCTGACTGAAGATGCTGATGATGTCGTAAAGCATGTCCTTGTGCTGAATGGAGCTCGCCTCCCAGTACGCATCGTCAAGCAGCTCCAGCAGGGAAAGGTATTCCCTTAGTGTGTCGGCAACGGATGTCTGGTTCATAAGCGGTCTTCCTGGCCGGGATGGAATGGGGCTGTTACGGCAAATGGCTGCGCATATATGGTGATCTGAAGGGAACTATAGCAGGGGTTTGTTCGTGTAGTTTGGGTAGCAGCGTCGTATTCGCTGCAAAAAATATGAAACTCTATTCATTTTTATTGAGTTTTGTCCGACAGTTGTGCAGAATTACGCCAAATCATACAACGTGGACAAAGCCTGCTACAGTATGTACTGAGGCTTTGGAAAAGCCCGACGAAACAGAAGGATAAAAGGACTTCCAGCCCGGCCAAAAAGAGCCACTAAAACATGGGCGGAATCATCGGTTTCGGCGTATTGATCATTGGATACTCAGTGGAAGAGGACGATCATGGATAAACACACGCAGCCACAGCCTGGGCCGGAACAGCCGCGCCCGGTCAAGCTTGACCATCACGACAGTGTTCGGTCCCACGTCTGCCAGCAGGTCAGTACCGAAGTGGCACGCCTTGAGCGCCGTATTGAAACCCTCCGACTGACCAAAGCCCCTCATGCCGCCATCATGATCTCGACCTACGAGCGCATGATCGACCGCAAGAAGGGGTTCCTCAAGAACTGGGATATGCAGGGCAATACCGGTTACTGACGCTCATCGATAGTCACGGACTGGTAGAAAATGGCCTCGCTGCCGTTCTGCTGGTTTCCGCAATGTGCCGGATTGGGAGAGGTTTCCCCGGTTTCGTCATCCTCGATGGTAGGGTCTTCGCCACTGGATGTAAAAACGCGCACTTCTGCAGCCTCATAGTCCACTCTGACCCGAATGCAGTCCGGTTCCTGGCCGTCAACGGTAATGCCGGATGTGTCCAGGAATGTCAGCATGTCTGATTTGTTTCTGATGAACTCCTGAAACAGTTCCCCGTGGCCCAGTGAGCGACCGGTAAAACTCAGCGACGCAAACTCTGGCCGGTTGTAACCGCTCACCGAGAAGCTTTCATTTGCAAAGCGGCCACTCCAGAACGCACTGGCAATCTCTGACGGTGAACTGTCATTCTGATCGGGCGCCCTGGCGATAAACTGAAAGGACCGGAAAATCTTGTTCAGTTGCGGGTTGCTGGTCCAGTCCAGTAGCGGATAGACCCAGATCTGGTCAGGTTCAGGCTCGGTTCCATTGTTGCCACCGGTTTCGGTAAAGTGGATCTGCGCGTTCTTGTCCGGTGTGTTGTAAGTAGCGGGGTCACCGCTGTTCATGCTGTCCCGCATCAGTCGGCGGCCCCGGTTGAATGAGTCCACCTGGTTCGATGAAATGACATGTTGCAGGAAGTCCATCGGATTGCGGGCACTGGTGTAGCGGGTACCATCGTTGCTTGGCGTCAGGCCCATCAGCGTATTAAGACGCTCACGCAGCTGCGTTGCTATTCCCTCGTCGTCCTCCCCGTCAGCGGGCTCAACGCCCCGGTAAAAATCGTAGAATATGGTTTGGGGCAGTACGGGGGGCAGCCCATCTTCGTTCTGGATATCAAAGCTTTCGAACGTCAACGCCACGCTGGTTGCCGGGTTGATGAAATTACTGTCTGAAGAGTCATCTGGCCCACAGCCGGCCAATGTCAGGGCAAACAGGGGAACGGTGGCGAAAATGCAGGAATGTCTCATTTCAAGTGACCCTGAGATGCGTCGTTGTCGGTAAAACGCTAAAGTGTTTAGCCAGGGTGCCGCTGAATTCATTCGGCACCTGCGTGACTGCTGACAATAAACCATAAAAAAGGCATCTGCCCTCGCGGAGATCACATTTTGCAGCAATGGGAATGCCACGCCCGATGGTTCCGTTTCATCGCGCTTGCGGTTCTGGCTATTATTATTCCGGCCTCCGCCGCAGCGCAGGAGCGATGCCAGGACGGCGAGATTGTTCTGAACAGCGCCACCAGCAGTGTGCGTGATCTGGGTAGTTGTATCTGGTACCTGGAGGACCCGGAACACGCCGTCGATTTCAACGATATACTGAGTGGCGATACCGCGCCTTTCACCCGTCACGAAGGCGGTGTGCTGAACTTTGGCTACACGGAATCGGCATACTGGGCCAGATTTGATGTCGAGGTAGGAGCTGGCGCAGCACTGACAGACTGGATACTGGAGCTCGCCCTGCCATTGGTGGATGAGGTGGTGCTCTATCTGGTCCAGGATGGTGAGCTGATAGAGCAGCGCCGTGCTGGCTACGAGGGTGACTGGTCCGGGCGTGACCTGGCCGTACCCAACCCCACGTTCCGTTTGTCACTGGAACCGGGAAGCTCAACCCGCATTTATTTGCGCATCACCAATACCAACACTTTCCGCCTGCCGATCACCCTGTGGCACCCCGATGCTTATATTGAGAAGGTGTCGGTCGATGAAGCCGTGCGGGGCATTCTGCTAGGCAGCATCCTGGCCATTCTCGCCTACAACCTGTTTGTTGCCGTGTCGGTTCGCGAGCGCAGCAATATCTACTACGTGATGTATCTGGTATCAGCCACGGTATTCATCGCCACCGAGCAGGTGCACGGTATCCAGCTACTGGAGAATCGTCCTGCGCTGTTGCACAAGGAATACCTCCATTACCAGATCATCAATACCTGGTTCTGGGGCCTGTTGATGGCCCGGTCCCTGTTGGAAACCCGGGAGCGGTCGGCGGACCTGGACAAGGTGATCCAGCTTTGCCTGTACGCCATTGTGGCGACCTTTGTGCTATCCCTGTTCCTGCCCTATCACACGGCGATGGAATGGATCGTGTTGGCGTCGATCCTGCTCAGCATCATCCTGATTGTGGTCAGTTACCTGTCCTGGCGCTATTACAACCCGGCTGCGCGCTCCTACTTTTTTGCCTGGACCCTGGCGCTGGTGGGTTTCGGTATCTATGGTCTGACCGTGATGGGCTACCTGCCGTTGAACATGTTCACTTCCTACGCCCCGCAGTTCGGCCTGACGGCCCAGATTATCCTGTTTTCCTTTGCCCTGGCTGACCGGATCAAACAGGTGCAGGGCGAAGCCCTGGGTTGGAGCCAGCGGGCTCTGGCCAACCTGCGTCGATACCAGTCGCTGTTCGACAACGCCATAGAGGGCGTGTTCCAGATGTCGCTGGGCCGACGTTTCGTCACCGCCAACCCCGCCATGGCAAGGTTGATGGGCTACACCAGCAGCCGGGAGCTGCTGGATCTTGACCCGGACGTCCTGGAAACCTGTTTTGCGGATGAGAGAGTGCGCCGCTGGGTGATTGGGCAGTTGGAATCCCGGGGCACCGTCAAGGGTATCGAAGCACGCTATTACACCCGTTCCGGTGAAGAGCGCTGGGCCACCATTTCGTTACATACCGTGTATACCCCCGATGGCGATCCCGCCCATCTTGAGGGCACCTGCATTGACGCCACCGAGCGCCATCAGCGCCAGCGTATCGAGCGGGAGAGGGAGCAGGAACGTCTGGAAAAAGAACTGGCCCGCAATTCGGCCGAAGCAAAAAGCCAGTTCCTGGCCAACATGAGCCACGAAATTCGCACACCGTTGGCGGCGATTATCGGTTATGGCGAAACCCTGCTCGATCCCGACCTGACCGAGAGGGAGAAACACACCAGTGCGGAAACGGTGGTGCGCAGTGGCCGTCACTTGCTGGACCTGATTAACGACATCCTGGATCACTCGAAGATCGACGCCAATAAGCTGGATGTGGATATAGTGTCGGTTAATTTGCCGGAACTGCTTGACGAAATCCGCGCTTTCTTCGCACCCAGGGCGCGGGAAAAGGGGCTGGAATTTCATATCATCTGTGAGTATCCCCTGCCCGAAAAGGTTGCCACGGACCCGACCCGCTTTCGCCAAATCATCATAAATCTGTGCGGAAATGCGCTTAAATTCACGGAAAATGGTTCTATTTCTCTGAATGTTCGGTGTGATCGCGAGCGCCAGGCCCTGGTGGCCAGGGTGGTGGACACCGGCATCGGCATGAAACCCGAACAGTTGGGCCGGCTGTTTGACCCGTTCGCCCAGGGTAGCGCCGCGATTGCCCGGCAATATGGAGGAACCGGTCTCGGGTTGAGCATTTCCCGTCGGCTGGCGGAGTTGCTGGGTGGCAACATATCCGTTTCCAGCACGTATGGCGAAGGCAGTGAGTTTGAGCTTTCCATCGCCACCGGCCCATTGGAGGATGTCCACTTTCTGCGCGACGCGTCGGAATTGTCGCAACGTCGGCGGAGCATTCCCATGGTGCTTGCGCCAAGGCTTTCCGGCCGTATCCTGCTGGCGGAGGACAATGACGTGAATCGTCGCCTGGTGTCCCTGCTGGTGGGTCGCACGGGCGCTGAGCTGGTCCATGTCGGCAATGGCGCTGAAGCACTGGATCTGGCGCTGAGGGAGCCCTTTGATCTGATTCTGATGGACATACAGATGCCGGTCATGAACGGTCGGGATGCAACGGCGGCCATTCGTGAAGCTGGCCTGAATATCCCGGTCATTGCATTGACGGCAAACGTGATGGCGGAGGATATTGCAGACTATCGCCTCGCAGGCTGTAATGACCATCTGGCCAAACCCATCGACAAACAGCGTTTCTACGAAGTCATGGCCAGATATCTGGTGGTGCGGACGGAGAGTGAATCCGATGGCCACCGGCGCTATTGCAGCACAATACTGGTCGCGGAGGACAACGAGGACAACCGTCGTCTGGTGGAGCGCATGCTCGGGGCCCAGGGGTTGGATGTCATCACCGTTGCCAGTGGCGATGATGCGGTCCGAACGGCGCTGTCCGAATCGGTGCAGATGGTGCTGATGGACCGCCATATGCCGGGTCTGGACGGAGTGGAGGCTACCCGGTTACTGCGGCAGACGGGCTTCCGCCGGCCAGTTATTGCCTTCACCGCCGGTGACCAGTCGGAAACCGATGCGTTGATGGCGGCCGGGTGCGATGGCGTATTGAACAAACCCATCGACAGTAGGCATTTGCTGAGCACGCTGGACCATTTCCTCCCAGAGTCCAATGGCCCGAGCAGAGACTCGACGGAGGATGAGGACATTGGTCACCTCGTCGAACGCTTCCTCGATGGGTTGGCGTCCCGAAAAGTGGCCATGGAAGCCGCAGCCGCGCGTCGTGATCAGCAGCGATTGGCATCGGAAGCCCATCAGATCAAAGGCACCGCCGGCGCCATGGGCTACCCTGACATGACACGGCAGGCAGGGAAACTGGAGGCTTGCGTGAACGTTGAAGACCGTGACTGGGACCACGTTCACAGCCAGCTGCAAGCCCTGGCTGACATGATCGACAGGGCATTGCAGGGGCGGGAGGCACGTCTATGACAACCGACATTTCGGCTACCGATAAAACAGGAATCGTGATTGATGAGTGAAAACCTCCAGCAAAGCGAACAGCACTCGCTGAGTATGATGTATGGCACCTACGCCGACATTCTGTTTGTCCTCTTTCCGTTCCTGGTCATCAGCATGCAACGGTTATGGGATGGCCAGCTTTATGAGACGCTACTCAGGCCCGATCTGAGCATTGCGGCTGCGATACTGGCCGGGCTGGCCATCGGAAAATTCGTGCTGGGGCTGGTCAGTAACCGCGACTTGGGCCGTTTCAAGGAGCGTATTGTGTTCTTTATCGCATTGACGCTGTTTGTAGTGTTGGGGCCGGCCATCATCCTTATGCTCAGTATCGCTGGTCATCGCGAAGTGCCCGGGTTCGTGGCGTTTGTTCAGCCTATCCTGCTGATCATCGCGATTTCCCTCTACACCACGGCCGTCAGTATCAGTAATATTCTGACCCGGTCCGGCGGGGTAAACGCCAGTTCGTCCCGCACTGCTGGCGCTCGCCTGGACGAGACTGGAGAACCTGCGCCAGCCACTGCCCAGCATGAGCCGCTGGCGATTCCCCGGCGAACCGGCGGTGATTCCCTTTGAAGTGCCTTGTGGGACCGGGTATAAAATAGAATCAGGAGGCGGGGTATGAGTGATATGAGAATATTGGTGGTGGAAGACGAGCCGGTCATGAGGGAGCGGTTGGTAGACATGCTCTACACGGCAGGTGCAAGCAGTGTGGTTGAGTGTCCGGACATTGCGGGTGCCAGGGCTGCCTTTGAGGCTGACGTCTTCCAGATCATCTTGCTGGACCTGGGGCTGCCGGACGGCAACGGTCATCAGTTGATGGAGGAGTTCAAGGCCAAGCGCAAGGATCAGCACATTGTTTTAGTGACAGCGGATGACTCCATCGACAGCATCCAGAAAGCAATCAGTGCCGGGGCCAACGGTTACGTGGTCAAACCCTATTCCCAGGAAAAAATTCACGACGTGGTGAACAACTACGCCATGGTGCACGGCGGCGATGCCGCCATGATACAGGGACTGAACCGCCAGCATTGACGGTTCGGCCCATCGGGTTTCCCATTACGCAACCTGGCGGGCGATCCAGGAACCGTAGCGAGTGGCAAGAGCACGCACGTATCGTGCCTCGCCATCGTTCAGATTGCCCAGAACACCCTTGAATATCCAGCCTCGCTCATACAGCCCCAGCACCCGTTGTTCGTCGTCCAGGTTGACGCGCTGGTTCAGTTTTTTGCAGATGGCATCCAGCAGAGGCAGCTTTTCCGGGCGCCGAATAGGCCCCGTGCGGCTGCTTGCCGGCTGGTTTGCTGCTTTTGTCGGATGTCTCTTCATGATCTTCTCCTTGTCGTTTTGCGGCTGCAAAAACAAAACCCCGGCGCTCTGGGCAACCGGGGTCTCGCGGAGAAGCTTGCCCGGTCGCTCCAAAGGCTCCCGGGACTGACCGAAAGCCGTTAGATGTCGTTCACCATGGAGTGCGCACACGCTTCACCCTTGCGGTGCGCAATCGCGTCAATCATCAGATACTGGTATTTCTGAAGCATTGTCATGGGCCTTTTCCGGCATCGTTTGCCGAGCATATCGGTTTCGGTACTGTCATCAGTGTATCGCGTGCCCATGGCTTTGCAAGGGGCAGAGTGCTTCGGCAAACCCCTACAGACGCGGCTCCTCGAAGCGATCATAATTTGTTCTGTCACGTGTTTTACGTTGTGCAATCCTCCGGTGCCCACCTTTTATCTGTGGCGTACCGCATGGATCTCTCCTTTATACGCAGCCCTCGGGGCTGCGTTTTTTTTGGCCGTCCGAAAAGTGTGTTCCTGACGGCATCGTGGAAACCTCGTAGCCACTAGTTCGTACAGACGCCCGGACCATATTTGGCGATAATTTGCACACTAATCAATGCAATGTATCGTCAGAAATGAGAGGTTGAAACCCAGTAAGATGTCCGAAGAAAACGGATCTGCAAAAAACCGGTTACAGTCACACGCCATAGTCGAAGTGCTGCTTGTCCTCGCGCTCGCCGTATACCTGTTCATCGCCCGCAGCCAGATGGTGGGTGATAATTTTTCCTTTACCGTCATTGGGGCGGCGCTGATGGTGCTGGTAACCTACTGGACACTGAACACCATGCGTGATGGCCTCGAAGTCCTCGCCCTCAAGGTGACTCGAAGTCCTCGTCCCCAAGGTGAATAGTCCCCAGCGCTGAGTTCCATGCCGGCGCGCTGTGCTCCATGATGGAAACCTCAGACCTGCCGGCTGCGTCCGTGAAGCGGTTGGTCGTCCGCAGCGAACAGTTGGATCTCTTCCCAGGTTCTGTGGAGGATAAGCGCGTCGTTTGCCGCCCTGTGCACGGGCAACCCCAGACGCTTGATAACCTGCTGACGCGATGCCGACCAGTGCCTTACCTGATTGGCATCCAGCAACATGGAAATGGATTCCAGTTGAAAGTCGGCGCGGGTGTTGGCGGCTCGAAACAGGCGATGAAGCCAGAAGCTGTCAAACGTCCAGGCATCACAGAATACCTGCCCCGAGAGCAGCTGGTTCAGGTGTGCCGCAACCTCCGACACCGGTGTACCCTCCGTTTCCAGGGTTTCCCGGGTGATTCCGTGAACCTGCTCGGCACTTTCTGACCAGTCCTGCCAAAGTACATGGGGTTGTATCAGCCAGCTGTGCAAGGTGCCGTCGGGCAAGCATATGCCCACCTCGATCGGATAGCTGGCGATCAGATCGAGGCTGGAGGCCTCGAAGTCAATAAAGGCTGGGCTGGTTCTGGTTCTCATTCCGCCTGGTTTTTGTTGATGTGCCGTCATCAGAGTTTACCCGCACGCTACTGCAGACGCGAACCCATCGTCGCATTCCACTGTTACAATGTGTCCACGGATGTTACTCCGACCCTATAACAATCCAGTGACGCCCTGCTGGCTGTCTGAAACCGGGATGACCTGATGACCGAAACCGTCGTTGTAATCTACTCTGGGGGAATGGATTCGTTCACCCTGCTCCACCTTGCCCGTGCCCGAGGGTATAAGGTTCATGCCCTGTCGTTTGACTACGGCCAGCGGCACGTTCGCGAACTGGAATGCGCCCGCCAGGTGTGCGAAGAATTATCGGTGCCGCACAAGGTGATCGATATTCGTGCGCTCAGTGAAGTCATGGCCGGATCGGCCCTGACGGACGCAGTGGACGTGCCCGAGGGGCACTACGAAGAAGACAACATGAAGGCCACCGTGGTGCCCAACCGCAACATGATTCTGTTGTCGCTGGCCACCGGCTATGCGGTTACCGCCGGTGCTGTTGCTGTTTGGTACGGCGCCCATGGCGGCGATCACGCGATCTATCCGGACTGTCGACCGGAGTTCGTGGAGAAAATGGACGCCGTCTGTCAGGTGGCGAACTATGAGCCGGTGAAAATAGAAGCGCCCTTCATGGGCTCGGACAAGGGGGCCATCCTGGCCGAGGGCCTGAAGTTGGGGCTCGATTACGGCAAAACCTGGACCTGCTACAACGGCCGGGACCGAGCCTGTGGCGTTTGTGGCTCCTGCGTGGAGCGCCTGGAGGCGTTTGCCGCCAACGGCGTTTCAGATCCCTTGCGGTATGAGGTGGAAACCTGATGTATCGGGTAAAGGAAGCGTTCTATACATTGCAGGGAGAGGGTGCCCAGGCCGGGCGGGCAGCGGTGTTTTGCCGCTTCAGCAAGTGCAATCTCTGGACTGGCCGTGAAAAGGACCGGGCCAATGCCGTATGCAGCTTCTGCGATACCGACTTCGTAGGTACCGATGGTCAGAACGGCGGCCAGTTTGAAACCGCGGATGCGCTGGCGGCGCATATTCGTCGCCTTTGGCCGGATGCGCCTGGGCAACCCTATGTGGTGTGCACGGGTGGTGAGCCACTACTGCAACTGGATGACAAGCTGGTGGATGCCTTTCACCGGGCCGGCTTTGAAGTGGGCGTGGAAACCAACGGCACACTGCCGGCACCGTCCGGTATTGACTGGTTGTGTGTGAGCCCCAAGGCGGACGCGCCGGTGGTATTGCGCCAGTGTGACGAGCTGAAAGTGGTGTACCCTCAGCCCCTGGCGATGCCGGAGCGTTTCACCGACATTAACGCCAGCCACTATTTCCTTTCGCCAATGGCGTCGCCGACTGTCTCAGAGGGTGAGGCTGACCCCGTCAAGCAAAGTAACACCCGCAAAGCCACGGATTACTGCCTGACCCACCCGCAGTGGCGGTTGACCCTGCAGATGCACAAGATCATAGGCATCGACTGAGTGTTTCAGGCCATCGCACTGGTTGGTGTTCTCTTGATCGACGTTGTTGTTGGCAATGACTCCTGGTTTCGGTACTGGCTGGGGCTCTGTCCGGTCCAGCGCTTGAACGCCCTGGTAAAGTTGGCGGCGTCGGCGTAGCCCAGGGCGTCGGCAATCTGGCTCAGGTTCATGGCAGTTTGCTGCAGCAACTCCCCCGCTCTTTCCAATCGCACCTGATCCACCAGGTGCTGAAAACTGGCTTCTTCCGCCTGTAAACGCCGTTTCAGGGTGCGCTCCGACACAAACAGCGTTGTGGCTACCCTGGCCAGTTTCGGCGGGAACGGGTGACTGGTTTCAATCACCCGCCTGACCCGACAGGCAAAGCCGGCATCTTCGGTTAGAAGGCGTAAGGCTTCCTCACACTGGGCTTTCGAGGAGGCGGCCAACTGATCGTCAGAGAAGCGGATGGGCAATGCCAGCTGCGGATCGGGAATAACAATCGCATCTTCGCCAGCGCCGTACACCACGGGGATGGGGATTTGCTGGCGAAAGCGATGGAAGTAGGCCGGTTCCGGTCCGCGTCGCTGAATCGACGAGCCGGCGACCGGTGAGCCCGTTAGCTGTGCTCCCATGGACGCGCAGCCGAACAGCATGGCGTCCATGATAAAGCCCTGCAATGGGCCCAGATCAATGCCACACGAGATGGCGTAGATAGACTGGCCATCCTGCTGTCGGCGCTTGACGTGCAGGTGCGGGGCGCGCAGGGTCAGGTATCGCGTCATCAGGTCCAGAGCCTCTGCCAGCGTGCGGCTGCTCATGACCGCGGTGCCCAGGGCTCCGTGCAGTGGCAGTCGAAGCTCCCGGGCCAGCATGATGCCGAGCCCGGGCTCGCCGCTTTCGATGATGGCTCGGGTCACGAACTCGCTGGCCTGTGACTGACTGACTCTTAAATCGGTTGACTGCAGGCGCACCGGGTCCAGGCCGACACGCTTGAGCAGCGCTTTTTCATCGACGCCGATGGTACTAAGCAACTCCGCCAGCAAGTGCAGGTAAATGGCCGGCATGCCCAGATCCTGAGTGGTAGATACTGAGGCGCGCATGGGATTTCCTCGTGTTTCCTGTTGTTGTTATGTCAGGGATGAAACTTCTTCCACGATTATGAACGGAATGTTCCTCCCACCCCATGACTTCGCTGACGGGTCAACAGGATATGCAGGCCAATTAACAGAGCTGGCCGCCCGCTGAGTGGCGGTCGATGAAGGCTGCCAGTTTACGGGCTGAGCGACCGGGATTCTCCAGCATGGGAAGATGGCCTACCCGCCGGAACACGTGGATATCGGCCTGGGGCGTCACCTTTCGATACCAGTCCACACAGCGTGTGGGCGTGATCACGTCCCGGTCCCCCCACTGGACCTGAAGGGGAGGTGTGTTGGGGCCAAGGTAGCGTGCTGGTGCCAACGCGTCGGCGAGCATATCGTTGAAAATGTGACGCAAGGACGTGGTTCGTTGCAGCAGGTCCGGCCCCAGGAGCCCCGTCATGGCGACGCCCATAGCCGTTGGCCTGCCAGTGCCGACGCTGTTGAACATCCGGTAGACACCGGCCCAGTCCCGGGGAATCAGAATGGCGTCGCGGTCGGACTCGAAGGGGGCATCGAGGTCCACGTTTGTATGTTCGGGTATGCCGGCGCTGTTCAGCACCGTCAGGGAAGCGGGTGCGGGCGTCATTTTGTGAGCGAGGACGGTGGCAATGGCACCCCCCATGGAGCTGCCGACCAGGTGAAGGTTGTTGGTGGCCAGAGTCTCGATCCAGGCTTCCAGTCTTGACGCCTGGGCCTCGTAGCCGTAATCGGCGTCCGAACGGTACTCGCTTTCTCCAAGCCCTGGCAGGTCCGGAACCAGAATGTGCCAGTGTTCGGGCAGCCGCTGCAGCCAGAGCGCCCAGTTCTCTTTCATGGCGGCAAAACCGTGCATCAGTATAACGGTGGGTTGGTCCCCGGCAGGGGTCCCTTTTTCCAGATACACCATGCGGTGGCCATCGATCACGGTTTCACGACGTTTTGCCTGTACCAGCCATCGCTGACTGGTGCGGGCGGCAGGCCATAAGTTTGGAGTGGGTATTTTCACGGTCGGTTTCCGTTTCAACTGGATTGGAGCCAGTGTACCGCGTATCCCGCGCCGGGCTTTGGCCTGCCTGCCCTGATGCTGCGGCTCGCGGGCAAGGTGGAATCAGAGTGACAGGTCGGTGATGACCGGGTTGTGGTCCGATGAGCGCCAGGGCTGGCCGGTGGGTACGGTAACCGGCCCCTTGTAGCCCAGCGCCCGGGGTTCATCGGAATTTATCGACCAGGTGCGGGCATCGACGATCCGTGGGAGCAGCCTTTTCGAGACCAGGCTGTAGTCCAGGGTTCCGCTACGGCCGTGATAGCTATAGCTGGTGTGCTTACAGGTGGTGTCGGTGCAGCCGTGGATGTGACGAACGGCGTTGATAAAGCCTGCCGCTTCCAGCAGTTGCAGCGGCGTCTCCCGGGCGTAGGCGTTCATATCCCCGGTGATCAGGGTGCCGGACAGGCCATCCGGGTGCGGCAGGGCATTGGTCCAGCGGATAATGGCCCGGGTCGCTTGTTCGCGGCTGTGATTGTAGCAGCCCTGGCCGTCGTCCTGATCCCGGTTCTGACCACTGGCGCCACGGCAGGCCTTTGATTTCAAGTGAGGAACGACAACCCTCAGGGCTCGATCACTGTGAATGAGCCGGAATACCTGAGTGACTGGTGGCCGGCCACGACGATCAAATGGTGTTGTTGTCAGGCGGCTGGGAGAGCCTTCCGCGACCACACGGTCGCTGCGGTACAGCAGATCGGTGCGTATGGCATCACTGCCAGTGTTGTCGCTTGTTTCCACGTAGCGCCAGTGTGAACCCAAGGCGCCGGCCAATTCGGCAATGGCGCTGTCGCCGTCATAGCCGTCGTTTTCCATTTCTGTGACAGCGATGATGTCCGGGTTCGGCGCCGTCAGCGCGGCAACCAGCCGTGCTTTCTGTTGCTCAAACTGAGTGGCGGATCGGGCCCCCCGAGCTGCCGGAAAACCGCCGCCACGGCCATCGCCATTGAAGAAATTGCCAAGATTGAGTGTGACCACCCTGAGCGTGGCCGACTCCGGTCGCTTGGGTGCTGGTGCGCGTGGATTGGCGGGGCTGAACGCCGGCGTTGATTGCGGCTGCAGTCGCCAGGCGCCGAACCGAAAATCCAGTATGCCTGTTAACCCGCTGACCTTGTCGCCGGTGCGAACCGTGTTGTTTGCGGACAGTTGTGGCCCAGGCCAGGGAATCGGGCGCGGGTTGCGCGCCCCCAGGCCGTCATCCAGCAACAGTCGGTTGATCGCCTGCCACCTGTGGCGCGATTGAGCGCCCGGCCCTGGTTCCAGGATTTCCGTGGCCATCGTCTGAGGCTTTGCCGCGAGGGTGAGTTCACCGTAACGGGCCAGGTTATAGTGATTGATCACCGTTAGCTCGCCGGCGACGTTGATCCGCATGTTTTCCAGGTGTTCCGGAGGTTCGCCATCCTGCCACGGCAGCGTGACGGAGACAGGCTCAGGCAGACGGCCATTCCCGCAACGGGTGATGGAGGTAATATCGGTGAGCTCGGTCAGGCCATGGAACTCTTTCACCCGCCCTGAGACATGCACCCTATCCCCGTGCTGTCCGTCGGTGCGATGGGTGTAAACAAACAGGGCCTCGGAGCTTTGCGGATCGTTGTCCGTTTCGCCATCGGCTTGTTGCAGATAAAAACCGCGGAAGCCGCCTCGTTGGCGAGCATCCATGGTTATGATGCCTTCAACGGAAACGGTCTGGCCGGCGAAAGAGGAATGATCGCCCGTGCCCTGAATGCGGGAAACCGGGATAACCCCGGTACCACAATCCCCCGCCGCGACAGCGGGCAGGCCTATGAGTAGGGCGAGGGCAAGGCGCCAGAACAGGAAAGGGTTGGTTGTGATCACCCGCTCAGTCTAGCAGAGCCCCGCTACTGCTTTAATAGCCCGTTCGCGAGCCGACTCGGCAATGCCCAGCTGCTCCTCGTTGGCCAGTTCCAGCTGCTGGACCATTGGGTCCGGGTGCTGGCTGTCTGAACCCAGGCCGAGCCGGGACAGTACGTAGGGTGCAAGGGCCGCGCGAATGGTGAGTTCGAGCCGGTTGCTGACCATGCCGTAATCGGTGGCAACAATATCCTGCTGTGCCTTGTTCAAACGGCTATCAGGCATCATCACCAGTGAGACTTGACGGTTCCAGTCATCATCATGCTGGATGGTGTGACGGCTGCGTTGCCGGGTGGTTTCCGGCTTGCCGCGGAAACGGCTGAGGGCGAAGTCCCGAAATTCCCGGTTGGCGTCGCACCAGGCACGGAGGTGCCAGTTCTGGCCGACACACACCAGAGTGTGGGGTTCCAGAGTGCGCTGGGAAACGCCAGCAGGGCTTAGGGAGGCATACTCTGCCTTCATCACCCGGCCGTGGCGAGCTGCTGCAACTGCGGCACGCATGACTTCCGGCTTAACAACCCGTTCCGGGCCACGGACGATGGTGCTGTCAGGCAAGCTGATATTAAGCGATTCAAAGGTGTCACTGAGGGCGTCCTGGCGAGCCAGCAGATCCTGGTATTCACTGGCGTTGCCGGCGGTGACCACCGGCCGGAAACTGGACGATGGCACATAGCCTTTAAGGTGGCGATCGTAAACCAGATTGTCCGGTGCCAGTTCCCGCAGGTAGGTGTTGATATCCTTGGAAGCCTGCTGTCGCCCAATGCCGAAACTGTGGCAGATATGATTGGTGGTGAGCCGTCCTTCCCATAGGGCGATGATTTCAATCAGCCGGTAGCGAAGCAACAGATCCCATCGAATGGGCCAGTCCGTCTTTTTCATAACCAGGCGCTCATGGTTAGCGTGGATTGCATGAGATGAGAGACTCTCGTGGGTTCAAATAGGCAGCGATCAAACTACCCACATGTTAACCCTTCAGGTCGCCAGCGTGTGTTACGTCACCTTAATGTAAAATGATGTTAAATCCAGTCATCACGGCGCTGCAAGCGGTATTGGGGATTTCGGGAACTGCGTAGTGGTTTTGTGAATTACGCCCTGTTCTAATTCGTGCTCTGCAATGTTCCGGCGTTGCTGCTAGTTTCATTACATTCCTGTATCAACCTGTTTAAAGTACGCCGGAGCCAGACCGATGACCCGAATGGTCACCTCGCTTTCAGCCCTGATCCTCAGTATTGTCCTGCTGGTCAGTGGCAACGCCTTTCTGATGACTCTGTTGGGTGTGCGACTGAGTATTGAAGCGGTCTCGCCGAACATTATCGGCTGGATCCTGGTGTGTTACTCCATTGGCTTCGTGTTGGGTACGCTCTACGTCCATCTCATCATCGGTCGTGTCGGGCATATCCGGGCTTTCGCGGTCTTTGCCGCCATGGCGGCGGTGTGCGCCCTGCTGTATCCCATGGCGGTGTCCGAGGTGTTCTGGGCCATTTTGCGTGCCTTGTCGGGCTTCAGTGTGGCCGGCGTTCTGGTGGTGATTGAGAGCTGGTTCAGCAGTCGCGCCACCAACGCCAACCGGGGCGCCCTTTTTGCGGTTTACCAGATTGTGTTCTACCTGTCCGCCGCCGGTGGCCAGTTGCTGATCAACGTCGGTGAGCCGTCTTCGTTCATACCGTTTTCGCTCGCCGCTGTCCTGTTGACGCTGGCGCTGATTCCATTGTCGTTGACACGTATGGATGCCCCGGTGATTGAGCAGTCCGAGCGACTGTCATTCTTCACCCTGGCCCGTGAGTCGTTCACCGGGGTTTCCGGTGCGCTGATCTGCGGTGTCATGATCGGTTCTTTTTATGCGCTCGGCCCGGTATACGCCACCCTGGTGGGTCTGGAGGTCAGCCGGGTGTCCACCTTCATGGCCAGTGCCATTGTGGCGGCCATGCTCCTGGCCTGGCCGCTGGGGCTGGTGTGTGACCGGTTTGATCGTCGCCGCGTCATGTTCTGGGTGGCGGTGGCAGCGGGCACCGCGGCGGTGTCGGTTGGCATCCTCGGGGCTGAACGGATGTGGCTACTGACCCTGCTGGTTGGCCTGTTTACGGGCCTCTCGGCCACGCTGTATCCGATCGCGGTTGCAATCACCAACGACCGGATGGAAAGTAATCGTATTGTGGCCGCCAGCGCAACACTGCTGCTGAGTTACGGCGTGGGCAGTGTCATTGGCCCCATCGTGATGGCCGAGTTGGTGGGCATATTGGGCCCCAGGGGGCTGTTCTTCGGCAACGCCGGTTTCCTGGTGGTGTTGGCGATTATCACCAGTTATCGCATCAGCCACACGGAAGACGTGCCGGTGGCGGAGCAGGAACACTTCATACCTGCCATGCCTGAGACCTCGCCGGTGCTGACGGAAATGGACCCCCGTAACGAGGAATTTCACGAGTCACCAGCGGCTCAGGAGCGTCACGAAGACCTACACAGGACCGGCTGATAGGCCGGTCTTTCTCGCCTATCGGGCCGCGTCTCTCGGTTTTCCCCAATTTTGTTTCACCTTGCATATCTGTTTTTATCGTAATGGTTAGCTTACTATTGGTAACGTTGTCCGTCACTGCACCGTTTCGGCAGTGGTATTCGTTACAGGTAGTACAGCAGTCGATACCCCATTACCGGAGTCCCAGATCATGAGAGATCAGTTTCCCTTTGCCGTAGCCCGGGTCACCCGTCGCTGGCGCAAATTGCTGGATGAACGCCTTAAGGATCTGGGTGTCACCCAGGCTCGTTGGACCACCATGGTCTATCTGCAACAAGGGGGCGAAGGGCTGACCCAGCGTGAGCTCGCCCGCCTGATGGCCATTGAGAATCCGACGCTGGTGCGATTGCTGGACAGCCTGGAGCAGCAGGGCCTGATTGAGCGCCGTCCCTGTCCCAATGATCGTCGTGCCCGCCGTCTTCACCTTACCAAGGACGGGACCGAATTCATGAACGTCCTGACCGAGCGTGCGGCCCGCCTGCGTGAAGAGATGCTGGAGGGTATTAGCGACCGGGACATCGAAGGTGCCGTCAAGGTGTTCCACAGGATCCTGGAGAATGCGGAGCGGCAACGGTAATGGTGTGCGGTCGATATCTCGGCCTGAAGGGGTCTTGGTCTGAGTGATAACACGGTTGAGGGGTTAAGGGCCCGTTACGGCGAACGCTGGCGTTGGCTGGCGGTTGCCACGGTCATGCTGGGCACCATGGCAACGGTGCTCAGCGCAACCGTGGTCAATGTTGCCCTGCACGACATCATGCTGGAATTCGGTATTCGGCAGGGCCAGGTGCACTGGCTGGCCACCGGGTTCATCGCGGCCATGACCACCACCATGCTGGCCTCGTCGTGGCTTCTGGATCACTTTGGCGTGCGCAAGACCCTGGCGACGGCCATGTTCCTGTTCACGGTGATCTCCCTCCTTGGTGGTTTTGCCACCTCCCCGGAACAGTTGATTGCCGCCCGCATTGGCCAGGGTGCCATGGCGGGGCTCATGCAGCCCATGGGTATGTATCTGGTGTTCCGGATTTTCCCCCGCAACCGTCGTGGGCAGGCCATGGGTATCTACGGCATGGGTGTAATTCTCGCTCCAGCCCTGGGCCCGGTTCTCGGGGGCTTCCTGGTGGATCAGTTGGACTGGCGCTATGTGATGTTCGCCCCCGTGCCCGTCACCCTGACCGGGGTGTTTATGGCATGGCGCTTTCTGCCGCTGCCGGTCTCCCGCCCGGCTCCCTACCGTTTTGACTTTCCTGGGTTGGTGCTCCTGGGCGCTGCCATCGGTCTGTCGCTGGACACCCTCAACCGGCTTCAGGAACTGGCGGGACAGGAAGCACGAATTGCCATCGAGGGCGCTGTTGCGGTCATCGCCCTGGTGCTGTTTGTGATTCGTGAGCGACGCGCCCGACACCCATTGGTGAACATAGAGCTTCTACGCAATCCGGCCTTCGTTTACGCCAACGTGGGCGCCATGGCGTTGGGGCTCGCCTTGTTTGGCTCCACCTACCTGGTACCCCTGTTTGTGCAGACGGCCCTGGAATTCACCGCCACCGAAGCCGGTTTGCTGATGTTGCCAGCAGGCATTGTGCTGGGCATGACCTTTCCATTGGCCGGGAGACTGGCGGACCGCCTGAGCGCCCGTAAGCTGGTGATATTCGGCATTGTCCTGTTCGCCATGTCTGCCATGTTGTTTGCGGTATCGGACATTGAGCTCGCCTTCGGCTGGCTGGCGCTATGGACCGTGTTGGGGCGAATCGGTATCGGCTTCATGCTGCCAGCCCTCTCAACGGGTGCCCTGAATCCACTGGCGCCGGAGCAACTCGGTGCCGGTTCGAGCACCATTAACTTTACCCGCCAGCTGGGTGGGGCCTTTGGCGTCAATATCGTGGCCCTGACCATTGAATTTGGTGACCACAGTGGCGGCATCCCCACCATTGGGGCATTTCATTCAGCCTGGTGGCTGGTGGCTGTATTCGTGGCGATGGCGGCCATTCCAGTGTGGAAAATGCGCGTATAGTTGCCATCCGCCCAGGTATTGATTAACATTTCGGCACTCTTCAGGGGAGTAGCCTCCGCAACGGAACCCGTTTCCAGGGGCGGATGGTAGTCAACATACTTGGGGCTCAATCTCCGTGGCTATCATGTTTCACCGGTACATTGGTGAAATTGGCAAGACCTGAGGCAGTTTCACCTCCCAGGGCGGAAGGTGGGCTGTCTCATGTCTGAATGTCCGCCCCGGAGCTTTTCATGGACGCTTTTCTCGCTTCAACGTTTGCGGTCGCCATTGCGGAGATCGGCGACAAGACCCAACTACTCTCTCTCTTCCTGGTTGCCCGTTACGCCAAGCGTGCGCCCATCATTCTTGGCATACTTGTCGCCACCCTGCTGAACCATGCCTTGTCAGCGCTGTTGGGTGCCTGGATCGCAGAGTGGATTCCGCAAGCCTGGCTACCCTGGATCCTGGCTACCAGCTTCGTGGCCATTGCGCTCTGGTTGTTGATTCCGGACAAGGATGACAATGGCGATTCGGCGTTCCTGGGGATGGGCGCCTTCATGGCCACGACGGTGATGTTCTTCCTGGCGGAGATCGGCGACAAGACCCAGGTTGCAACCGTGGTGCTGGCCGCGCGATATACGGACACCTTCTGGGTGATTATGGGCACCACCGTTGGTATGCTGCTGGCTAATATACCGGTTATCATGGCTGGTAAATGGTTGATGGAGCGGTTACCACTGGCGACGGCCAGAATTGGAGCCAGCCTTCTATTTATGATTCTGGCTGTTGCCACCGTTTGGACAGCCCTGACGTCGGTTTGAAGCGCGTTGTTGTCGCCGCAGACCGGATATCGGATTGAGACGCTATGTATCGAACGCAGTTGACAGGTTTTCTGCTGGTTTTGCTGGCCCTGGTGTCGGCCAACGTGGTTGGTGCCGAAACGGAAGCGCAGGCCGCGGGTCAGGAACTGACTACAGCCAAAGGAAAAAGCGACACCCCCGAGAAGCCCCGTGTTCCCCGGTTTTCCATTGACGGGGATCTGGCCGGGGAGCTGTCGGTGATGACCACCCGCTATGAAGACACCTTTGCGGCCATTGGCAATCAGAACAGTCTTGGTTATCTGGAACTCGTTAAGGCCAACCCCGGTGTTGATCCCTGGCTGCCCGGTGATGGCACCCGGATAACCGTGCCCCGACACTACGTGCTTCCGGATGTAAAGCGCGAGGGCATAATCATCAATCTGGCGGAATACCGTTTGTACTACTTTACTGAGGGAAAGGTACAGGTCTATCCGGTGGGGGTAGGCACCGATGACAACCCATCGCCACTGACCAACGCTGAAGTGACCATGCCACTGGAGTCGCCGGCCTGGTATCCGCCTGCAAGCATCCGTGCCGAATACGAAGCTGCGGGAGAGTACCTGCCCAGGATGATTCCACCGGGGCCGGGTAATCCTCTGGGGTCCCACGCACTGATGCTCAGTGAGAAAGGGTACCTGATTCACGGTACCAACAAGTTGTTCGGAGTGGGCATGCAGGTCAGTCACGGTTGTTTCCGCATGTACAACGAGGATATATCGCGGTTTGTCTACGAAGTCAGTAAGGGCACGCCGGTGCAGGTTATCCATGAGCCCGTGAAGATCGGCCTGAAAGGTAATGAGGTCTGGCTGGAGGTACACCGCCCTGAAGAAGACTACAGTCAGCAGGACCGTGAACAATTGTGGAAGCAGGTGCAGAAAAAGGTGGAAGACTTCCGCCAGAAAATGCCCGGTGTGGAAGTGAAGCGCATGGCCATTGAACTGGCTGTGGACCAGGCGGACGGCCTGCCGCGGATGGTGGGTGAACGTCTGACCCGCGTCGCGGATGAGTCTGCCGGGCCGATGCGAAGTACCCCAGATGGCAATAAAGGTGAGAAGCAACGCCTCTGGTTCTGATACCGAAGGCTCTGATCCGCTGAACGGATCCGGGGAGGAGTGATGATCGCTAACCGACCCAACCAATCCAATCCCTCCGGCCGCCTGCACTGGTGGCTGGCCGTGTTCCTGCTGGGCCTGGTGCTGGCATTGGCCTCTCTGTCCCATACGGTTATCGCCCAGCAGGATGACGCTCCGAGAGGTCTTGTGTTGACCGTCGACGGGGCTATCGGCCCTGCCACCATGGACTACCTGGTGCGTGGCATTCGCCGCGCCGAGTCCGAAGGTGCCGAGTTGCTTGTTATCCGGATGGATACCCCTGGCGGTCTGATGGAATCCATGCGCGGTATCATCAAGGAAATCCTTTCTTCAGAGGTACCCGTGGTGACCTGGGTGTCGCCGGCAGGGGCGCGTGCCGCCAGCGCCGGTACCTACATTCTCTATGGCAGTCACGTGGCGGCCATGGCAGGGGCCACCCACCTGGGTTCGGCCACGCCGGTCCAGATGGGCGGGCTGCCCGGTTCCGAGGAACAGAAGCCTGCAGAAGATGCCGGGGATGCCAATCCCGATGACAAGGAAAGCGCCGGAAACGAGGAATCGGCGCAGGATGACGCCTCCGATAAACGCCGAGGCGGCACGGCCATGGAGCGTAAGGTTCTGGAAGATGCCGTCAGCTACATCCGTGGCCTGGCGGAGCGACATGGCCGCAACGCCGACTGGGCGGAGCAGGCAGTGCGCGAAGCCGTCAACCTGGGCGCCGAAGAAGCACTGGCGCAGAACGTGGTCGATGTGGTGGCTGACAACATGGACAGCCTGATGCAGCAGATCGACGGGCGCACCGTGAAAATGGCCAATGGCGAGAAAACGCTGGCCACCGCGAACATTGAATTGACGCGAGCAGACCCGGACTGGCGCACGCGACTGCTATCGGTGATCACCAATCCGAATGTCGCTTACTTCCTGATGATCATCGGCTTCTACGGCATTATCTTCGAATTATCCAACCCCGGGGCGATATTCCCGGGTGTGATTGGCGCTATCTGCCTGATCCTCGCACTGTTTGCCTTCCAGGTGCTGTCCGTCAATTACGCGGGCCTGGCGCTGATTCTGTTGGGGCTTGCCTTCATTGTCGGCGAGGCCTTTATGCCCAGCTTCGGCATACTGGGCATAGGGGGGATTGTCGCGTTTGTAGCCGGTTCCATCATACTGATGGACGGCAGCCATCAGGAGATTTCACTGCCCACCATCGGTGGCACGGCACTGGTCGCGGCCGGCTTTATCCTCTGGACCGTCATCAAGTTCATCGGCTTGCGCCGGAAGCACCCGGTCAGCGGAAGCGAACAGATTGTCCACGAGAGAGTGACCGCACTTGATGACTTTCAGGAAGACGACGGGTATTTCAGGGGGCACGTGCGCATGAGCGGTGAACGCTGGAATGCCGCCTGTAAATCCCCAGTAGGCAACGGTGACAAGCTGAGGGTGACTGCATTGGAAGGTTTGACGGTGTACGTCGAAGCCGACAAAGCGGAACCCTGACGCCGGCCTGGAGAATGTTGACAGGTTACCCGGCGATCAAGCCAACGAAGGAGGCCTTATGAACATCACAGACCTGATTCCCTATATCGCACCCACGGTGGTGCTCCTGCTGATTCTTGGGTCGGCGATCAAGATTCTGCCGGAATACGAGCGTGGCGTGGTTTTCTTCCTGGGGCGCTTTCAGGGTGTCAAAGGGCCTGGCCTGATCATCGTAATCCCAGGTATCCAACAGATAACCCGCGTGGATTTGCGCGTTATTGCGTTGGACGTGCCAAGCCAGGACGTTATCTCGAAAGATAACGTGACCGTGCGGGTCAATGCCGTGCTGTATTTCCGGGTGGTCGACCCTGAGCGTGCGATTATACGGGTCGAGGATTTCGGCTCTGCTACCAGTCAACTGGCCCAGACGACGTTGCGTTCGGTACTGGGTAAGCATGATCTCGATGAAATGCTCTCAGAGCGTGACAAGCTGAATTCGGATATCCAGAGTATTATCGACGCCCAGACCGAGGAATGGGGCATCAAGGTCGCCAACGTTGAAATCAAGCACGTGGACCTGAACGAGTCGATGATTCGTGCCATTGCCCGTCAGGCGGAGGCAGAGCGGGAGCGTCGTGCCAAGGTGATTCACGCGGAGGGCGAATTGCAGGCATCGAAAAAGCTGGTTGAAGCGGCCGAAGTTATGTCCGCCAACTCTGGAGCAATGCAGCTGCGCTACATGCAAACCCTGGCGGATATGAGCACCAACAACAGTTCCACGATTGTGTTCCCGCTGCCGATGGAAATGATGTCTGCCTTTATGAGCAAAACGCCCTCACCACAGAAGCCGAAGAGCGATAACGACGAATCCTGATGAGTGCTACCAGGCGCCCACAAAAAAGGCCGGGACGAATCCCGGCCTTTTTTACGTAACAGCCTTACTTCTGGCTGGCACGCTCGAGCATACGCTTGGCGCGCTCGTTGGCTTCGTTAGCAGCCTTCTGGGCAGCCTTGGCGGCAGCCAGTGCTTCGTCAGCAGTGCGCTGAGCGGAGCGTGCAGCGCTGGAAGCGCTGTTAGCGGTGTTCAGTGCATTTTCAGCGGTTTGCTCGGCGGAAGAAGCGGTTGCATTTGCTTCGTCGAGAGCGCCCTGGTCGGTTGTCGCACAACCTGCGGTCAGTGCGGTGGCCAGTGCAAACCCTGCGATCGTCAGTTTACGCATTGTATATCCCCTTATTGGTCGTTTTATTTCCTGCGTTCCAGAAGTCGTTGGTGCAGACATTCTGTCAAAACGGGGTCGTTAGCGTTTGGCCAACGACATCGTCAAACAGTGTAAATCAGTCTAGACAGAAATGTTAACTAAGGATACGTAAAAGTTCCTAGGTTATGACAACAACTTAATATTGCAGCAAGAATCTACGCATGAAGCGGGGATTGGATCAGTGTCAGGGGACAATCCGTATTGGCGTACCATCAGCCACCAATTGCCAGATTTCGTCCATTTCCTCGTTACTGACGGCGATGCAGCCATCGGTCCAGTCCAATCCGAGGAAAGCGAATGCCATATCACCGGCCTCGTTTGGCAAACCATGAATCATGATGCTACCGCCGGGATCGAGCCCCCAGGCAGAAGCCTGCTCGCGGTCTTCAGCATTGGGATAGGAAATGTGGATGGATTTGTAGAAATCGCTGTTGGAGTTCCGCCAATCCAGCACATATTTACCTTCGGGGGTGCGCTTATCCCCTTCGTAGAGCTTGTGCCCCGAGGGGTTGTCGCCCAGCCCGATACGGTAGCTGCGCACCACCTGGTCACCGGACAGCAGGTAAAGCCTGCGCTCTTCCTTGCGAACCAGAACCTCGCTGACTTCCGGCGTTTCATCCATGGCACCCATCGGCAGCTCCGATGCCGATAGCGGAGATAGGGGCGCCAGCAACAACGAGAAAGCAAAGGCCAGAAAGCTGGCAATGGCAACTGAGGACCGGCCGGTGCCGGAGAGTGAAATCGACATTTTCAGTAGCATAAGGAGTCAATGATTAATCTTTGTACACTTTATAGCACAGGACTTTTGTTAATCGAACCAGGGTTTTGAGTGTTTTTGTTAAAGATTTTTATTGGTTGTCCATTTTCAGGCCTACCTTCGTCACCCGGTCGGCCTCGGTTGCCCTTGCGACCAGGGTAACGGGGCCCAGTACCACCTTGTCGCCCACCACCGGATGCCCTTTGGTGCGCCGTGCAAAGCACTCCGCCAGGGACAATTCTGGGGGCAACTGGTCAAACTCGATGCCGTAGACCTGCTCCACATCCCCCAGCAGAGCATCACCATTAAGCACGAAGTCGCCAAAGAAGGCGCGCTCGGCGAGGTATTTGGGGGCATGGCGACCGCTGAGGGCTTTGCCCAGCTCGGACAGCATCGCTGGCGTTGCAAACATTGCCAGTACATCGCCGCTGGCGACTTCCATATCCGGGCTCGGCTGATAACACGTCCGTTTGCGGAAAACGCCAGCAATGGCCGTGTTGTCCGGTAACCGGAGCTGGCCCAGGGGTCTGGGTGACTCCCAGGCGCCGCCCCGGAGCGGAAACAGCATCAGTTCGTGATCCCCGGCGGCCGGGACATCGAGGGGCAGGCGGCGGTAGGGATCTTCACCGGCGGGGACTTCCAGTCGCAGCTTCCTGGCCAGTGGCGCCATGGTGGTCCCCTGAACCACCAGCGACACCAGTACGATGAAGAAGGCGACATGGAAGATGAGCTGCGCCTCCGGCAGCCCGGCGATGATCGGGAATAACGCCAGCACAATGGGCACGGCGCCTCGCAAACCAACCCAGCTGATAAAGCCCAGCTCGCGTCGATTAAAGCCGAACGGCCAGAGTGTCGCCATCACCGTCAGCGGCCGGATCAGGAAAATCAGCGCCAGCGCCAGGACCAGACCGCCCCCGGCGAGAGGCAACAGTTCCGAGGGCGTGACCAACAACCCCAGCATCAGGAACAGGCATAGCTGGGCCAGCCAGGCCAGGCCATCGTGAACCTGGAGAATCATCGGCATCATTCGAACCGGGCGGTTGCCAACCACCACACCAGCCAGATAGATCGCCAGGAAACCGCTGCCTCCGAGCGCGTTGGTGCCGGAGAACACCATGATGCCGGCGGCCACCACCAGCAAAGGGTATAGCGACGGGGTCAGCCGAACCCGATTGGCCAGTTCCACTACGATAAAACCGCCGGCGACGCCTACCGCACCGCCAATGCCGAATTGCTTCACCAGCATCATCAGCGCCATCCAGCCTTCGGATGTTCCGCCTGCCTCAATCATGGTGACCAGCATCAGGGTCAGGAAAATCGCCATCGGGTCGTTGCTGCCGGACTCGATTTCCAGGGTTGCACTGACCCGTTCGTTCAAATGAAGGCCGCGCCCCTGAAGCAGTGAAAACACTGCCGCTGCATCGGTGGAGGAGATAATGGCGCCAATCAGCAGTGCTGTCAGCCAGTGCATGTCAAACACCCACCAGGCCACCAGGCCGGCCCCGGAGGCGGTCAGGAATACGCCAACGGAAGCGAGTACCAATGCCGGGCGGAGACCGACACGAAAGGTTTCTGCCCGGGTGCGCATGCCGCCATCCAGCAGGATCACGCCGAGCGCCAGGTTGGCAATCAGGAACGCCAGCTCGAAGTCGTCGAAGAGGATGCCACCGGGACCGTCTTCCCCCATGATCATGCCGACCACGAGAAAAATCAGCAGTACCGGCATGCCCAGCCTGCTGGACAGCGGGCTGAGCATGATGCTGATGACCAGCATCAGAGCGCCGATCAGAGTAACTAGCGGATCCATTCCTGCTCCGGCCTGGGAATATGTCTCGATGATAGCAGGGTCACGAGCGGATCAGTGCAGTTTCAGGCGCGGGTGCATGGCCCGGCTTATCCGGTCCATCAACCAGATGATTCCGGTTCGAACGACGCCGTGCAGCGCGACCTGGTGCATGCGGTAGAGCGACAGGTAAAACAGGCGCGCGACTTTGCCCTCGATGTACATACTGCGACCGGAGAGATTCCCCATCAGGTTCCCCACGGTGGTGTAGCGGCTGAAATTGATCAGCGAACCATGGTCGTTGTAGACAAACGGAACCGCCTCACGGCCTTCCAGTCGATGACACAGAGTCTTGAAAAGAGTGTCCGCCTGCTGGTGCGCGGATTGAGCACGCGGTGGTACGGGCCGTTCTGACTGGGGCTGGGGGCACTCGGCGCAATCGCCAAAGGCAAAGATGTCCGGAGCCGTGGTGGCCTCCAGGGTTTGCTTCACCTTGATCTGGTTGCCACGGTTCGTTTCCAGGCCGTCCAGTGTTGCCAGGAACGCAGGCGCCTTGATGCCGGCGGCCCAGATGGTCATCTCCGAGGCGATTTCCGTACCGTCTTTGAGCACCACCACGCCATCGCGGACTTCGCTGACGGGTTCGCCAGTCATCACCCTGACATTCTGGTGATCCAGTTCGCGGGTTGCAGCCTCGGAGAGCCGGGCTGGCAGCGCTGGCAGAATGCGGTCAGCGGCTTCGACAACGGTAATGGATACATCCTCCGGCCGCAGGTGGTTCATGCCGTATATTGGCAGTTCCCTGGAAGCCAGTCGCAGTTCCGCTGCCAGTTCAACGCCGGTTGCGCCGGCGCCAATGATGGTGATGGGCAGTTCATGGCCATTGCCGGATTGGGCATCGTGGTTTTTACGCAAAAATGCGTTAAGCATCAGGTTGTGGAAACGCCGGGCCTGGTTGAGGCTGTCCAGGAACAGGCAATGATCCTGGGCGCCGGGGGTTCCGAAGTCGTTCGCTGTACTGCCCACGGCAATCACCAGGGTGTCATAACCGATGCGGCGTTCCGGCACGACTTCGCCGCCGTCCTCATCGTGGAATGGCGCGATGATCACTTCCCTGGCGTTGTGATCCAGGCCGTTCATGCGCCCGAGCTGGAATTCATAGTGATGCTTGCGTGCGTGGGCCCGGTAGTTGATTTCGTTGGCGTTGGCATCAAGCGAGCCGGAGGCCACTTCGTGGAGCAGGGGTTTCCAGACGTGGGTCAGGCCGGCGTCGACCAGGGTGATACGGGCTTTGCGTTTCTTTCCGAGTTTGTTACCGAGGCGGGTGGCCAGCTCAAGACCGCCCGCGCCGCCGCCTACGACGACGATGTGATGCAGATTATCCATGACAAGGGTTCCTGAAGTGAAGATAGCCAAGAACTCTCGTCAAAAACCCTTGGCTGTCCTCACTGGGGAAGGCAACGACACAGAGCGGTAATGCTAACGCACTGTTGTGACAGGGACAATTCGCCGTTAGTACCTATATCCGGGGCAGGCCCTGAGCGGGCGGGGTCTAGTGGCGGGCACGATAGTGATCGAGCATGGCTGCCATGTCTTCGGCAAGCTCAGCGACCTGTTCAGAGCTGATCTCCCGCTGGGCAAAAGACCGGAGGCCAATGATCTGTGCCTGAAGCAGTCTTGCCAGCCGGGCACAATGGGTTCCTGGTGCCAGCTCGCCCTGGCGTTTCGCCTGCTCCAGAAGTTCAGTCAGGGCCTGCTCAATAGCGCTCAGGATCGAGTTCGCCTGGTTTGCAATGGCCGTATTGGTGTTACTGGCTTCGAGCAGGGTTTTAACGACCATGCAGGCGCGGGATGGCGACTCGCCGCCGGGGCTGGCCTGTCGTGCGATGCAACGAAGGTGCTCTTGCAGCCCGTCCATCACCGACGGACTTCCAGCCAAGTGCTCGCGCAGTTCCAGCCCGCTTCTCTGTGCATAGGCAGCCAGCGCTTCGCTGAACAGTCCATCCTTGCTGCCAAAGGTTGCATAAATGCTGCCAGGGCGCATGTCCAGAGCCTGCTCAATCTGCTTCATGGAAGCGCCGGCATAGCCCCGCTCCCAAAACAGGTTCATTGCTTTGTCTAGCGCGATTTGTCGATCGTAACGAGCGTTTCTGGCCATGGGTACCTGCCAACGACGGGTGATTTAATTCCTCGTAATGATAACTTGAGTGATCGCTCAAAAACAGTTACCGTGGGTCTGTAATTGAATGAACGCTCAATATTAACCGAAAGGAGAGTGTTATGACGGATTTCACCATCCACGATGTCGAATCGGCGCCCGAAAAATCAAAACCGCTTCTGGAAAATTCAGTCAAGGGCTTTGGCATGATTCCCAGTTTGCACGGGATCATGGCAGAAGCACCAGGAACTCTTGAGGGTTATCAGACCTTGCACCGGTTGGTGCTGGAAAGCAGTTTTGACAATGATGAGAAAACCGTTGTCTGGCAGACCATCAACGTAGAGAATGCCTGCCATTACTGCGTACCGGCGCACACCGGAATCGCCAAGATGATGGAAGTGTCGGACGACATCATCAACGCGTTGCGCGACGAGACGCCACTGCCCAGTGACAAGCTTGAAGCCCTGAGGACGTTCACGCTGGCTGTCATGCACAAGAAAGGCAATGTCGGTAAGGAAGACCTGGATGCGTTCTATGGTGCTGGCTACAAGCATCGTCAGGTACTGGAAGTGATCCTGGTGCTGTCCCAGAAAGTCATGAGCAACTACATCAACCACATTGCGGAAACGCCGGTTGACGAGCCATTCCAGAAGTTTGCCTGGGAAAAGAAGAAGTAACGGAACGATTCCCTGACGCTACGGGTGCGGTTCAGCCCGCATCCGTTGCCAGTATTTGCGCCTGGCGCTGGCGTTTCTTCTCCAGCACCTTGTCCACGCATTGGCTCTGGTCTTTCAGAATCACCACGCACTCCAGGCACTGGATGCATTCGTTGTAGTCAATCCGGCCATCTTTATGGATCGCATTGATTCCGCAACTGTTCTTGCAGTGCTGGCAAGGCTTGCCGCACAGCTCCACCCGGTCGAGCCAACTGAACAGGCGCAGCTTGCCCAGAACCGCCAGGCCGGCCCCGAGCGGGCAAAGGTAGCGGCAGTAGAACTTGTGGATGAACATGCCCACCACCAGCAGGCCAACGGCATAGGCCACGAACGGCCAATAACGCACGAAGATGAGCGTGATGCCGGTTTTGAACGGTTCCACTTCCACCAGCTTCTCCGCCAGTTCCAGTGAATAGAACGCCGTTCCCACCAGCACCAGGAGTATCGGGTACTTCAATAGAATCAGCCGCCGATGCCATTTTTCCGGTACTTTCACCTGGCGGAACTTCAGTTTCTCGCCCAACCAGGCCGCCATCTCCTGCAACGCGCCAAAGGGGCATAGCCAGCCACAGAACAGCCCGCGCCCCCAGACAAACAGGCTGATAAAGGTGTAGGTCCACAGGATAAACAGCACCGGGTCCATCAGGAATACGTTGAGTGAAAAACCGTCCCAGATGGCCAGGAACAGGGTGTAGATATTCACCACCGAAAGCTGACCCTGAGCATAGAAGCCGATAAAGAACAGGGTGAAGAACAGAAAGCCCCAGCGGAACCGATGCACCAGTTTCGGATATTGGCTCAGGGTGCGCTGGCGGGCGAAGAACACCGTCAACAGGGTGAGACTGAGGACCAACAGGGAAATGGTCAACCAGCGTTCCTTCCATAGCCCGATCCACACCGGTTGGCGATTGTCTTCTGGCCGAGGTGTCACCTCGACGGCTTCGAACAGCTCCTGCGCAAAGGCCATCGGGATCTCCAGCTCGGTGCTGTCGGCAACCAGGTGATTCTTCCGCAATGTGACGCCCAGCTTCAGAGTCGCTTCGGCACCGGGATTGAAGCCTGCGTTGCCGCCGACCCGGAACAGGGTTGTCCGGGCGAACTCCGGCATGCCGTCGGCGTTGATCTGTATGTTCTGGTCGAACACGTTGATATCGCGAATGTCCAGCGACAGACTATTTTGCTGCAATCCCAGGCGATCCGGTGAGCTTCCTGGGGTGAAGTCATCCGGTAGGTGTGGGTAAAGTCCGCGGGACATGACGGCCAGTATCTGGGCGTCTGGCCCCGTCTTTTCTTTCAGCCGCTGGAAACCTTCGTCGCCCAACAGATTGCGGCCCACCATTGGTGCGTTGATGTAGCCGAAAAACAGCTCGGCGAAAGGCTCGCCAGGGTCAGGTTGCGACGCCTCGGGATAATCCACCAGGGGCGAGCCCAGTTTCTGTTCGATCGCCGCAGAGCTGATACGCCAGTGGCCGATGTACCCCCGTTCGAACAGTTGCGCCCACGACAGCGGTTGGTAGAGATCGGTTTTCGCCCGGGTAGGCGCTTCCTGAGTAAATCCGGCGAGCTTCTTTCGAGCCACCTTGAGGGCCGAGGACAGAACCGTGTCGTTGATGATCAGCACGGACACCGTGGCCTTACTCACGCCGTCGAAATGCACCACGTTGCCGTCCGGGCTTTTGCCGCTGCGAGAGCCTGACGTGTCAATAACAATCTGTTCGGTGAGGGAGCGGCCCTCGTACTGGTCGATGAACTCGAACAGTGGCTCTTCGCCAAGTCCATGAAGAAACACCGGTTCGTGATGGTTGAGAATGCGAATGCCGGTAAAGCGGCCGCGGCTGTCGAGCCCGATCAACATGCTGACGGGTTTCCCGGCAAAGCCCTGGAGTGGACTGATATCGCGGGATTCGTAGGCGTAGCCTATCAGCTCCTGAAGCTGATACACCGGGTACACCGGGTAGTCCGGCAACCGGTCACGAATGTCTGTGGCCTTGGGGAATAGTTCCTGGATTAACGTCTGCTTCTCATCGTCCAGGGCGCCATACGTCGCCAGGGGAAAACAGGCTAGGACCAACAGCAGCAATAGCCGCAAGGGCATGGTCTCTCTCCATCGATTTCTTGTTGTTGGTCAGATCCATGCTAGAGATTTGCCATGCGGGCACAATGCGACCTCCGGGCCGGGCAGGTGCTACTTTGTGAGGAGAAATGGAGGCTGAGAAGGAAAGCAGAGGTCGATCAGTTCAGGCGAATCACCCGCCCCATTAAACGTCGCCAGTCGATAGGCAGGCGGTTTTCCAGCGCCACCAGGGTGGGGTCTTTGGTGTGCAGGGCTTCAAAGGGGCGCTTGCTGGCGAAGATCACCGTGTTGTTGGTTTTACTCTTGAACAGCAGGAGGACTGCAAACCCCGCGCGCAGCTGGTGGAACAACGGACCATTGATGTCCGGCGTGCGGTGATAATTGATGGCGAGCCAGCCGTCGTCGCCAAGTACCCGGCTGCATTGTCTGATAAACTGCCGCTGGGCCTGGGCCGGGCTCATGCGGTCGGAGTTGTACATGTCGGCCAGGATGAGGTCGCTGCTACCGTCCGGCGCTTTGCCGAGGGCGTCCCTGGCATCGCCGATGGTCATTGTCAGGTTGGCGGAATGCGGCAGGCTGAAGTATTCGCGGGCCACCTCCAGCACCCGGGGCCGCAATTCCACCGCGTGTACCTGGCAGTCAGGCAGCAGGTGCAACAGCGCACCGGCCATCACGCCGCCGCCGAGGCCAAGAATCGTGGCGTGTGCGGGCTGTGCAAAGGCAACTGGCAACAGCATGGCGCGGCTGTACTCATGAACGGGAAGATGGGGCCTGCGGCGATCTATCTTGCTTTGCTCAAACACCGAATCAAAGGTCATCACCCGATGTTTGCGATAGTCGACCACCAGAATGCCACCGAGTGCGTCCCGGGTGTAATGGATAATCTCGCCCTTCACGGTGGCGTCCCTTGTCTGATCGCTGCGTCGTTATTCTGGGCATTTATCCGCCGCTTCTCAAGCCGCACGTCAGGGCCGGAGGCCGCGAGCCTGTGAGCATGGACACCTTCAGCGCCCTGGCCTGCCCGTTGGACGGTGAGCCCCTGAACCAGTCCGGTACCTGCTGGCGTTGCCCGGCTGGTCACAGTTTTGATGTTGCCCGCCAGGGCTACCTGCACCTGCTGCCGGTCCAGAAGAAGCGCTCGCTGGACCCGGGTGATAGCAAGGACATGGTGGCGGCGCGCCGGCGCTTCCTGAATGCCGGTTTCTATCAGCCCATTGCCGAGGCCGTGAACAAAGCGGTGGCGCCCGGAGCCGCCGATGCCAAACCACTGGCCTGCCTGGACGCTGGGTGTGGAGAGGGCTATTACCTCCGGCAACTGGCAGCGGCAAATACGGAGAGGTCTCTTGCGCTGGTGGGAGTGGATATCTCCAAGTGGGCGACCCTGGCCGCCGCGAAGCAGGATAAGCGCCCCCGTTGGCTGGTCGGCAGTAACGCTAACCTGCCGGTGTTGAACGGCAGCCTGGATTGCGTACTCTGCCTGTTTGGCTTTCCCGTCTACAGTGAGTTTGCCCGTGTGCTCAAACCCGGCGGCATCCTGATCCAGGCCGACGCTGGCCCCGATCACCTGCGGGAACTGCGGGAGATTATCTATCCGTCGCTCAAACCCGAAAAGCCGCCAGCTGTTGACGTGCCTGAAGGTTTTTTGAGTCTGGGGACAGAGACGATTCGTTATTCACTGACCTTGGAAAGCCAGGAGGCGATTGCCGACCTGCTGGCGATGACGCCGCATTTTTACCGGGCGCCTGCGGAGGGGCGGGTTCGTGCCGAGACACTCGAAACCCTGGCGGTGACGGTCGAAGTCACGCTGAGGCGTTTTGTTCGTGATTCTGCCGCTACGACGACAACGCCCCGATAGCCTCGTTCGCTTCCATGGTCCGGGCCAGATCCTCTGCCGTTTGCCCATCCTCATCTTTCAACGATTTATCCGCGCCTGCTTCCAGCAAACGCCCAATCATATCCACCCTATTGAACATGGCGGCGACCATCAGCGGTGTTTTGGCGCCTGCCGGGCGATGGTCGACGTCGGCGCCGGAGGTCAGCAGCAGGTCTACAATGTCGGTATTGCCCTGATACACCGCGCTGGCCAGGGGCGTTTGTAGCTGGTCGTTGGCCAGGTTGGGGTCGGCACCCTGTTCCAGCAGCAGGCGCGCGGTGTCTTTGTGGCTGTTGCTGCAGGCGAGCATCAGCAGGCTGTCACCGGTGTTGGTGCGGATGTCCACGGGTACGCCGGCGTTGAGCATCACGCTGAGGGGGCCGGCACCACCATTCCGGGCCAGTTCGAACAACCCCTGGGCGAAAGCAATGGCGTCTTCGTCCTGTTGATTGTCGGGGTTCTGGGGCCTGGTTGGCTTGTCGTGGCTCATGGTTTTCCTCTGGTTTCATAGCGAATCTTGGGCAACCGTAACACGCCTGGAGCCAGCCAAGAATTGGACTTGGGTACGGTATGGATCTGGACAGACCCACAACGCCACTGTTAAAACCGTGCTATCAGGTAAGCAAAACCATCAAGGGTACAGGAGAACAGGACTGTGAAAATCAAGGTTCGAGGTATTGAAGAAGGCCAGCCGGTGCCGGAGAAATTCGCGTTTGGTGTCTACAGCGAACAGGACCACATGAGCTTTGGCCCCAACCGCAACCCGGAACTGGTCTGGGAGGACGCGCCGGAGGGCACCAGGAGTTTCGTGGTGATGATGTTTGACCCGGACGTGCCCAGCGTGGCGGACGACGTCAATCAGGAAGGCAAAACCGTGTCGAAGGACATTCCCCGGGTGGATTTCTTCCACTGGCTGCTGGTGGACGTGCCGGCCGCCACGTCCCGCATCCCCGAGGGCGAGGACAGCGATGGTGTGATTCCCAAGGGAAAGGAGCCCGGTCCGGGCCCGATCGGTATTCGTGGCGTGAACAACTACACCCAGTTCCTGGCTGGCAATCCCGACATGGCAGGAACCTATGCCGGTTACGATGGTCCCTGTCCGCCCTGGAACGATGAGATCCTCCATCATTACCACTACGAAGTGCACGCGCTGGATGTTGAAACTCTGGGGCTGGATGGTGAGTTCGATGGTGCCGCAGTTCGTGAAGCCATGGCAGGTCACGTTCTGGCCAGCGCCCGGGTGACCGGTACCTACACGCTGAATCCGGATTTACGTAAAGACTGAGTAGCCACAGACAGGCGCCATCCGCAAGAAAGCCGGAATGTCGGGTGACCGACGTCCGGCTTTTTTATGCGCGACCATTTACGGGGATTTTCGACTCGGTTCAGCCCGTGCCTGCGAGTAGCTGTTCAAAGGTGGTGATGGTTCCCGGACTGTCCGGCTCATAGCCGGGAAGGTGTTCGATCCGATCGATAAAGGCCTGCGAGCGCATCAGCTCAATCAGGTGCGACAGGTTGTCCTGCCCCAGCCGCTCTTCATGGCAGAGCAGGAGGTAGTGCTCGCTGGCCATTTCCACGAAATCAAGGTTGAACTGGCTGGCCGCCGCTTCCACGCCGAAGCCTACATCCGCCATTCCCGACGCGACAAAGGCAGCGACGGCTGTGTGTGTGAACTCGTGCTGAGGCGAGCGGTTGATGCTCTTTTCAGTGAGTCCCGCCTGACGTAGCAGAAGGTTGAACAGGATGCGGGTGCCGGAATGGCGATCACGGCCGATAAAACGGAGCCCGGAAGCGGCCAGTTCCGACAGGTTATGGACCTTCACCGGGGCGTCTTTGCGCATCATCAGGCCTTCGCGCCGGGTGACAAAACGAATCAGCCGGAATTGTTTGCCGGCCAGCTGATGCTGGTAATGGGCCATGATTTCCCGGGCCCGTTCCGGGCAGGTGGGAAAGTGAAAGCTTGCCAGGTCGCATTCGCCGCGATTGAGGGCGGTCAGTGCCTCTTCGGGGTTGCGGTATTGGAGGTTGACTTCAACGCGATCTGAGAACTCCGGGAGCAGGGCCACGGCATAACCATGACTGGCGTGAAGGCGAAGGACCGGGTGCTCACCGGCCAGCAGTTGCTGGATCTGGTCGTTAAATTCGGACGCCATGCTGTCGATCTGAGGCCCGAGCCGGGCTTTGACCCGCTGATCTGCCCACAGCAATTTCTCGCCCAGGGCGGACAGCTCGGTGCCGTGCCCCTTGCGCATGATCACCAGTGGCATTCCGAAAACATCGGAGCTGCGATTGAGCAGGTTCCAGGCGTGGCGGTAAGACACGCCGGCCGCCTCTGCCGCCGCGGTCAGTTTGCCGCTGTCTCGGATCGTTTCGAGCAGGCGGAATAATACCGGCTCGAACAGCTCACCGTTATCGGTTCGGAAGACCCAGGCAGGGGAAATAGACAGCCTTTTCTTATGCATTCCTATTCATATTCCGTCGGCGATGATGGAGTGGTAGCGTATGACTATCACTGTTCAGATACTGTAACAGAACAAGAAATAATAGGAACAATTATGCATATGTCAGAGGTGAATCAGCAATCACTCGGCGCCATGGCTTACGCCAGCGACTGGACACCTGACATGGTCCGGGCGGAAGTGGACGCCCTGAAACACAAGCCTGGCGCCCTGCTCCCCATCCTGCACGCCGTCCAGAACCGGATTGGTTACATCCCCGAGGGCGCCGTGGCCATCATCGCTGAGGCGCTGCAGCAGACCCGTGCCGAAGTCCATGGTGTGATCAGCTTCTACCACCATTTCCGCACTCATCCGGTGGGCAGCAAGGTTATCCATGTGTGCCGTGCGGAAGCCTGCCAGTCCATGGGCGGCCGGGCGCTCGAAGCCCACATCAAGGATCGCCTTGGTGTGGACTATCACGGTACCACTGCCGACAACGAATTCACCCTTGAGCCAGTCTACTGCCTGGGCAACTGCGCCTGTGCCCCTTCCATCCGCGTGAATGACGATATCCACGGTCGGATGACGCCGCAGAAGTTTGATCGCCTGGCGGACAAGCTCACCACATCCGCGCTGGACATCCGGTGATCACGGGAGCATCGATGATGGCAACCAGAATCTACGTGCCCTGCGATACCACCGCCCTGTCCATGGGGGCGGATGACGTGGCGAGACTGATAGAACACCATGCCGGAGTTCAGGGTGTGGCTATTGAACTGGTTCGTAACGGTTCCCGAGGGTTGTTCTGGCTTGAACCAATGGTGGAAGTCGAGACGGCCAGCGGCCGGATCGGCTATGGCCCGGTGGAACCGGATGACGTTCAGGGGCTGGTGGAGGCCGGGTTGTTCGATGGTGCGCCCGACCATCCTCTGTTTCTTGGCCCGGTGGCCGATATTCCCTACCTGAAACGCCAGCAACGCCTGACTTTTTCCCGTATTGGCATCACCGATCCGCTGTCGATTACCGACTATCGTGATCATGGCGGCTTTGACGGCCTGGAAACGGCGATCAGCGTGGAGCCCCAGGGCATTGTCGACGAGGTCAAAGCCTCCGGCCTCCGTGGTCGGGGTGGCGCAGCCTTTCCCACCGGTATCAAGTGGCAGACGGTGCATGACGAGCCCTGGCAGCTGCAGAAGTACATCGTCTGCAACGCCGATGAGGGCGATTCCGGCACCTTCGCAGACCGGCTCGCCATGGAATGCGACCCCTACATGCTGATTGAAGGCATGACTATTGCCGGGCTGGCGGTGGGGGCGACCCAGGGATTCATCTATCTGCGCTCGGAATACCCGGTGGCGCACCGCATTCTGAATGAAGCGATCCGCCGTGCCGAAGCCGAAGGCTATCTGGGCCAGGATGTCCGGGGCAGCGGTCGTGCCTTCCATCTGGAAGTGCGGCTGGCGGCGGGCGCCTACATCTGTGGTGAGGAAACCTCGCTGCTGGAAAGCCTGGAGGGCAAGCGCGGCCTGGTTCGGGCAAAGCCGCCCCTGCCCGCGATCAAGGGGCTGTTCGGCCAGCCTACCGTGGTCAATAACGTACTGTCATTTGCCGCTGTGCCGTTCATTCTGGCTCAGGGTGGCCAGGCCTATGCGGACTACGGCATGGGCAAGTCACGGGGCACCCTGCCGATCCAGTTGGCGGGCAACATCCGCCAGGGTGGCCTGATCGAGTTGGCCTTTGGCGTTAGTTTACGGGAGATCCTCGAAGATTTCGGTGGCGGCACCTTCTCGGGCCGACCCATGAAAGCCGTCCAGGTGGGCGGCCCGCTAATGGCGTATATGCCGGAAAATCAGTGGAACACGCCCATGGATTACGAGGCCTTCGGCCAGCTTGGCGCGGGTATCGGCCATGGCGGCGTGGTGGTTTTTGACGACACCGTGGACATGGGAGAGCAGGCCCGGTTCGCCATGGAGTTCTGCACCGTGGAGTCCTGCGGCAAATGCACGCCCTGCCGGATTGGATCGGTACGTGGTGTGGAGGTGATTGACCGGATACGCGCCGGTGAGAACCGTGAGGCCAATCTGGTTCTGCTGGAAGAGCTGTGCGAGACCATGGTCGACGGTTCCCTTTGCGCAATGGGGGGCATGACCCCGTTCCCGGTACAGAGCGTGATGACACATTTTCCGGACGACCTGACAGCCTGACCGACGCGAGTGGAGGCAATAACGATGTTGCAATATTTTGATCCGGGCACTTTAAATCGAGGTACGGGTAATCGAGGTACAGGCGGCCTGAACCCCGATATCGACTATGGTACGCAGCCCAGCACCTCCGAAACCCTGGTTAGCCTGTCCATTGACGGCACCGATATCGCAGTGCCCGAAGGCACTTCGGTGCTGCGGGCAGCCACCCTGGCGGGTATCAACATTCCCAAGCTGTGCGCATCGGACAACCTCGAAGCCTTCGGTTCCTGTCGCCTGTGCGCGGTGGAGATCGAGGGCCGCCGCGGCTATCCGGCCTCCTGTACCACGCCGGTGTCCGAGGGCATGGCCGTCACTACCCAGAACGGCAAGCTGGCCAAGCTCCGGCGCAACATCATGGAGCTGTATATTTCCGACCACCCGCTGGACTGCCTGACCTGCCCGGCCAACGGCGACTGTGAACTGCAGGACGTGGCCGGCGCCGTGGGTTTGCGGGAAGTGCGCTACGGTTTTGAGGGCGAGAACCACCTGGACGTGGAAGTGGACGATTCCAACCCCTACTTCAGCTTCGACCCCAGCAAGTGCATTGTCTGCTCACGTTGCGTGCGTGCCTGCGAGGAAGTGCAGGGCACCTTTGCCCTGACCATTGACGGCCGCGGCTTCGACTCCAAGGTATCTGCGGGCCAGAACGATCCGTTCATGGATTCCGAGTGCGTGTCCTGCGGCGCCTGCGTGCAGGCCTGCCCCACCTCCACATTGATGGAAAAGAGCGTGATCGACGCCGGCCAGCCCGAGCACAGCGTGGTCACCACCTGTGCATACTGTGGCGTGGGCTGCTCGTTCAAGGCGGAGATGAAAGGCGACCAGCTGGTGCGCATGGTTCCCTACAAGGGCGGCGATGCCAACCACGGTCACTCCTGCGTGAAAGGCCGCTTTGCCTTTGGCTATGCCACCCACAAGGACCGCATCAAGGAGCCGATGATCCGGGACTCCATCAACGACCCCTGGAAAGTGGTGTCCTGGGAGGAGGCCATCGAGTTCTCCGCCAGAAAGCTCAAGGACACCCAGGCCAGATATGGCCGGGAAAGCATCGGTGGTATCACCTCCTCACGCTGCACCAATGAGGAAACCTATCTGGTGCAGAAGCTGATCCGCGCCGCGTTCGGCAACAACAACACCGATACCTGTGCGCGGGTCTGCCATTCCCCCACCGGCTTTGGTCTGAAGACCACCATGGGCGAGTCCGCGGGAACACAGACCTTTGATTCGGTGATGAAGGCCGACACCATCGTGGTAATCGGTGCCAACCCTACCGATGCACACCCGGTGTTCGCCTCCCAGATGCGCAAGCGGCTGCGCCAGGGCGCGAAGCTGATTGTGATCGATCCACGCCGCATCGACCTGCTGAAAACACCTCACGGCACCGAAGGCATTCACCTGCCGCTACGCCCGGGCACCAACGTGGCGATGATCAATTCCCTGGCCCATGTGATTGTGACCGAGGGCCTGGAAGACAAAACGTTCATCGAAAGCCGGTGTGAGCCCGCGCAGTACAAACAATGGCGGGAATTCATTGCCGAGGAGCGACACTCTCCGGAAGCCCTCGAGGCGGTCACGGGGGTGTCTGCCGACCTGGTACGCCAGGCCGCGCGGGCCTATGGTGAAGCGGGTAATGGCGCCATCTATTACGGCCTCGGGGTCACCGAGCACAGCCAGGGCTCCACCATGGTGATGGGCATTGCCAACCTGGCCATGGCCACCGGCAACATCGGCCGTGAAGGCGTTGGCGTGAATCCGTTACGGGGGCAGAACAACGTTCAGGGTTCCTGCGACATGGGCTCCTTCCCCCACGAACTGCCGGGCTATCAGCATGTGGGCGACCCGGCCGTTCGAGCCAGGTTTCAGGAGGCCTGGAATGTGGCCATTGACGATGAGCCGGGCCTGCGGATTCCCAACATGTTTGATGCCGCCATCGCCGGCAGCTTCAAGGCTATGTATGTGCAGGGCGAGGACATTGCCCAGTCCGATCCCAATACCCAGCATGTGGAAGCCGCGCTCAGTTCGCTGGATTGCCTGATCGTGCAGGACATCTTCCTCAACGAAACCGCCAAGTACGCCCATGTGCTGCTGCCGGGTTCGACGTTCCTGGAAAAGAACGGCACTTTCACCAACGCCGAGCGCCGCATTAACCGGGTGCGTAAAGTGATGGCGCCGGTGGCGGGCATGGAAGACTGGGAAGTCACCATGGCATTGTCGAACGCGCTGGGCTATCCGATGCAGTACCGTCATCCGTCCGATATCATGGATGAGATCGCCCGGCTGACGCCGACGTTTACCGGTGTCAGTTACGACAAGTTGGACGAACTGGGCAGCATCCAGTGGCCCTGTAACGACGAGCATCCCGACGGCACGCCCACCATGCACACCCTCGATTTCCCGATCGGCAAGGGCAAGTTTGCGGTCACCGAGTATGTTGCCAGCGAGGAAAAAACCAATCGCAAGTTCCCGCTGTTGCTGACCACCGGTCGCATCCTGAGCCAGTACAATGTCGGTGCCCAGACCCGACGCACCGAGAACAGCCAGTGGCATCAGGAGGATGTACTGGAAGTTCATCCCAGCGATGCCGAACTCCGGGGCATCCGCGAGGGCGACTGGCTGGGCATCACCAGCCGTGTGGGCCAGACGGTCCTGCGGGCAAGAATCAGTGATCGCATGTTGCCGGGGGTGGTGTACACCACCTTCCACCACCCGGGCAGCGGTGCCAATGTGATTACCACCGACAGTTCTGACTGGGCCACCAACTGCCCGGAATACAAGGTGACTGCGGTGCAGGTGGAGAAGGTCTCGCAGCCGTCGGAATGGCAACGCCACTTCGAGCAGTTTGACCAGCGCCAGCAAGGGTTGTTGGAACCGTCGGCCAGCCATATGGAGCAACCCGATGCCACGGCACTCAAATAACCCGGAGCTGGCAGTCATGCCAGTGATGGGGCCGGACCCTGAGAAGGGTGCGCCAGCGTCCTGTGACCTCCCGGTGGAGGTTCATGGGGGCATTGAGGGCGCCCCCGGTCAGGATAGTGTCGCCGAAGAGGTGCCGGTGGCGATGGTTTATAACGGCATATCCCATGCGGTAATGATGGCATCGCCTTGTGATCTGGAGGATTTTGCACTGGGTTTCAGTCTGACCGAAGGCATTATCGACAGCCCCGGGCAGTTGTTTAACCTGAACGTACATGCCGTCGACGAGGGCATCGCTATCGAGATGCACATCGCCGGCGACTGTTTTGCCCGTTTGCGCCAACAGCGACGGAATATGACCGGACGAACCGGCTGCGGGCTATGCGGCACCGAATCCCTGGCCCATGCGGTCCGGGCGATCCCACGCGTGCCGCTTCGCCCGATACCGGATGATGAAGACGTTCAGCGCGCTCTGAGCAGCCTTCGGCACTACCAGCCCCTGCAGGAACAGACCGGCGCCACCCACGGTGCAGCCTGGTGCGATAGCCAGGGCCGCATCGAACTGGTTCGGGAAGATGTCGGCCGTCATAACGCACTCGATAAACTGATCGGCGCACGGATACACAAGAAGGGCGAGTCGGCCTTCGACGATGGCTTTGCACTGGTTTCCAGTCGCGCCAGCTTCGAGATGGTGCAGAAAAGTGCCAGTGTCGGTATCGGTTGCCTGGTGGCTGTCTCTGCGGCCACGGCACTGGCGGTCCGGGAAGCGCGAACGGCCGGCATGACCCTGATCGGGTTCGCCCGCCCTGGGCGGCATGTCATCTACAATCGGGGCGACAGTGGCCAACCTTCCGAGGAACGCGAGCATGAGTGACCAGCAGTTGCGGAACCTGATCAAGATGATCAACCAGATCAGTGATAACAACCTCCATCATGGCGATGAGGGCGAGGCGGCGGAGGTGGTCGCCACCCACATCAGGAAGTTCTGGGCCCGGAGTATGAAACAGCAGATCAGCGATTATGCAACGTCGGACGGGGCAGAGTTGAATGCCGTTTCCCGGCTGGCCGTCGAGCGCCTCTCGTTGTAAGAACTGATGGTTTTGATTTAGACAATGAGAATTGTTAGCATTTGCACCTCGTTAACATGAGGTAATGTCTGTCATCCTGAAGGTGCGGGCAAAATGCATTAACCATTCGAGATTTGTCTATGAAAACTCCGGAGTCACGTCCCCTGCTGCTGGCGCTGGCCATAGCGGCTGTTCACGGTTCTGCACTGGCGCAATCTTCGTCCAATACCCAATCCGGCGACAACGCCAAAGCGTTACCGGACCTGGTTATCACGGCCACCCGCAACAAAAGCACAGCGGGAGAGACTCCGCAGAAGACAACCATCATTACCCGCGAGCAGATCGAACAACAGCAGGCGATTTCCAATGACCCCGGCCAGGTGCTGAGCAACCTGATTCCTTCCTACTCTCCGGGCCGTCAGAAACTGTCCAACGCCGGTGAAACCTTCCGGGGCCGGTCACCCCTGTTCCTGGTGGACGGTGTGCCGCAGAGCAATCCACTGCGGGACAGCGCGCGGGACAGCTACACCATCGATCTGGATATGGTCGAACGTATCGAAGTAATCCACGGTGCCAGTGCTGAGCACGGCCTGGGTGCGACGGGTGGCATCATCAATTTTGTAACTCGCAGGCCCGACAGCGGTGAGGTTTCCCAGTCTGTGTCGGCCAGCGTGACCAGTGACGACAACGTGGACTCCGATGGCCAGGGTTACAAAGTGGGCTACCGGATCAGCGGTCAGCAGGGCCGCTGGGACTATCTTCTGGGCGGGAACATTCAGGAGCGCGGTGTGTTCTACGACGGTGAGGATCGCTTGATCGGTGTGGCTTATCCCGGTGAACTCCAGAACACCGAAAGCTATGACGTATTGGCCAAGCTGGGTTACTGGCTGGACGATGACCAGAACGTGGAATTTTTCATCAACCGTTTTCAACTTGAAGGCAAGGGTGGATACGTACCGGTAAAGCCACAACCTGGAGACCGTGACCGCGGCGTGCCCACAACCGCACGCCCGGGCATCATTGACGGTAAGCCCGGAGAAAATGAGGTTACCACCGCTCGTCTTTCCTACTCGCACGGCGACTGGCTGGGCAACCAGGTGGATACCCAGCTATACAGCCAGACCTTCCGGGCCCGGTTTGCCACCACGCCGTTCTTCCCCTATGTGGACGCCAATGGCAACGATCAGCTCGACCAGACCCGCAACGAATCCGACAAGGTGGGCGCCAAGTTCACCCTCACCCGCGACGGCCTGCTGAACGATTACCTGACCCTGACAACGGGCCTGGATGTTCTTCAGGATGAAACCCGCCAGACGCTGGTGGAAACCGGGCGTACCTACGTACCCAAATCGCAGTTCCGCAACTACGCAGCCTTCCTGCAGGGCGATGTTGCAGCCACCGACCGTTTGACCCTGCACACCGGTGTCCGCTATGAACATGCGGAGCTTAAGGTTGATACCTACAACACCATCGACCGTAGCAATGTCACCCAGGACAACGTCACCGTCCAGGGTGGCAATCCGGATTTCAACGAAACCCTGTTCAATGCGGGTGTTGTCTATCAGGCGACGGATCATGTGCAACTGTTTGCCAACTATTCCGAAGGGTTTGGCATGCCAGATGTTGGCCGTGTACTACGCGGAATCAGCGACGAAGGTCAGGATGTTGACAACCTGCTGGTGCTGGAGCCGATCGTAACCGATAACCGTGAGATCGGTGGTCGTTTTGACTGGGACCGTTACCATCTGGAGGTGAGTTATTACGAGTCGGATTCTGACTTTGGTGAGCGCCTGACCGAAGTGAATGGCACCTGGGTCGGCAAGCGTGAAAAAACCGAAATCCAGGGCGTGGAAGTCACCGCCGATGCGGACCTGAACGACGCGCATAACCTGGCGTTTTCCTACACCTATGCGGATGGTGAGTCCGACACCGACGGTGATGGCGATGTAGACACTGAGCTGAGCGGCATCAATATTGCGCCGGAAACCCTGAAACTGAGCTGGTCAGCTGCCTGGACGAAGAGGCTGTCGAGCCACCTTCAGTTCACCCAGTTCCTGGACCGGGACATCGAAGGAGATGACCTGGACTTCGACGGATACGGGTTGGTGGATGGCTCTATGGCCTACCGGACCCGTGCCGGGAAGTTCTCCCTGGGCATCGAGAACCTGCTGGATAAGGACTACTTCACGTACTACTCCCAGTCTGCCCGGGTGAGTGACGAGTACTATTTCCAGGGCCGTGGCCGCACCGTCACCCTTGGTTATCAGCTCGACTTCTGAGCAGTCGGCATCCCAAAGCCCGGGGCCTCAGTGCTCCGGGCTTTTACTGTCACCCCAGTTCCCGCCTGAGTCGGTACAGCAGGTACACGAAGAAGGGCGCACCGATGCCCGCAACGAAAATGCCGGCCGGTAGATCCCTGGGTATGAACGCTACCCGACCCACCCAGTCCGCATAGAGAAGAATCAACGCGCCGACCAGCGCCGCGATGGGCAACAGCCCCGTGTGGCCACTGTTGACGAGTTGTCGCGCCATGTGTGGCGCAATCAGGCCGATGAACCCGACCGCCCCGGCATAGGCCACGGCAGAGCCGGCGAGGGCCACTGCCAGCATCAGGAACAGCAAACGATGGCCCTGTAGGGCGCTACCCAGGCCCAGCGCCATATCTTCCCCCATGGATTGTGCATCGAGGTGTCTGAGCTTGATCAGCGCCAGGGGCCAGCACACCATCAGCCAGGGAGCCAGGGCGGTGACGTCGTGCCACTGCGAGGCGTAGAGGCTGCCAGTGAGCCAGATATAGGCGTTCATTGCGGTGGCATCGGGGCTCAGGACCAACAGCAGGGTGGTCACTGCGGTCAGCCCGGCTGCCAGCCCGACGCCCACCAGCACCAGCCTGGCGGGGCTGATCCCCCCCTGCCAGGCCAGGGCCGTAATGCCCAGGGCCACGGCAAAGGCGCCCCCCATGGCGACGGGCGCCAGTAACAGCGAGGTACCGGTGACACCTCCGAGCCAGAGAAACAGCACCGCTGCGGCCGACGCCCCACTGGTGATGCCAATGACATCCGGTGACGCCAGCGGGTTTCTCACCAGACCTTGCAGGATGAGACCGGCTGAGCCCAGAGCAGCGCCCACCAGTATGGCCATGAGTATTCTGGGCAGGCGAATTTCCAGAATAATCAGTGCCAGCTCTGACTGATCCGGGGCGGCCAGGGTGGCGAGTACGTCTGTAACCGAGGTGGGATGGCTGCCGGATGTAAGCGCGAGAACACTGCTGACAGCCAGTAACACTGCGAGCACACTGGTGACCACCAGAACCCTGGTATTGAGTTTGATCGACCAGTGGTCGTTACGGGAGCGAAGTATCAGGGTTCGGCTCACGATACTTTCCTCACGTGTCGGGCGAGATGGAGGAACAGCGGTGTGCCCAGCAGCGCTGTCATGACTCCCACGGGAATCTCCTGGGGTGGTATCACCAGCCTGGCGAGGGTGTCGGCTGCCAGCAGCAGCGTGGCGCCAATAATGGCCGACAGGGGTAGCAGCCAGCGATGATCCGTGCCAAAGAGGCCACGAGCCATGTGTGGCACGATCAGGCCGACAAAGCCGATCAGCCCCGCCATGGCCACCGAAGTGCCTGCCAGGACAATCACCACCAGACCGATCAACAATCGCACCTGCCCTACTCTGAGCCCCAGGCCGCGGATGACCTCATCGTCCAGCCCGAGCAGGTTCAGTTGCCGGGACAATAGCAACGCGAGGATCAGGGCGCCGCCGAACAGCGGCAACAATGGCGCTATCGCATCCAGGTCGCGCCCTGAAACGGAACCCGCCAGCCAGAACAGGATGCTTTCGAAACGGTCCTGGTTGAGGATCAGCAACCCCTGGGCAAAGGAGACAAACAGCGCTGTCACCGCGACGCCGGCGAGCACCGTGCGCACGGGCGAAACACCGCGCCCGGCTTCCTGCCCCAGGAAATACACCAGCACGGCGGCCGTGGCGGCGCCGGTAAAGGCGGCCCATACCAGTTGCGATGGCGAGGTCAGCGAAAACAGCGTGGCGCCGACAACCACGAAAAACATGGCGCCGGCATTGATGCCGAGAATGCCGGGTGACGCCAGTGGGTTGCGGGTCAGCGTCTGCATCAGCGCTCCGGCAATGGCCAGGCCGGCACCTACGACCACGGAGGTCACGGTTCGCGAAAAGCGTTCCGAGTGAATGACCAGATGTTCGAGGGATCCGGGATCGTAGTCCGTCAGGCTGTTGATCAGCATCTCCAGTGACACAGGAATGTGTCCGAATATCAGGCTTGATACCGTCGCGGCCAGCAGCAGTCCCAGGCAGAGTATGGCGCCCAGCGTTTTTGCCGGTGGGGTGGTCAGCATCGTGGGCACCCCTGATGTTCAGGTTGGTGAAGGTCGTAGTGCTGGTAGAGTTCGTCCAGCATCCGATTGGCGGCAATAATACCAGCGCCCATGTTCCAGGTGACCGGGTCCACCTGATAGACGTCGTTTTGCCGCACGGCCTTCAGGTTTTTCCATAGGGGGTGGCTGGACCAGGTGTTGAACGTGCGCTGAACGGCGGGATCGTCCTCCATGAAGATGAAGACGGCTTCGGCGTCCATGGCCGGGATGCTTTCCTGGCTGGTGAGTTTTATGCCCCAGCTTTCCTGGCGATGGGAGGCTGGGGCGGAGAAGCCAAGCTCGTCCAGCACGGAGCGGGCGAAGCCGCCATAGTAGATGCGGGCATGGTCGGCCCGAAAGCTCAGGATTGCCACCTCCTGAGGCCACTGTTCACCCAGCTTTTGGCGGATGCGGGTTCTGAAATCCGCAACCCGTTCCTGCCAGCGCTTCAGCAATTCCTCACCGCGAGCCGTGCGGCCGGTGGCCTTTGCCATCATCGTAAGCAGCGCCTTGAAGTCGTAGACATCGCCCGGTATGACCGTGGGCGCGATGCGCTCCAGCAGGGGGTAGACGGTGCGATGCCGGTTTCTGGCGCCGACAATCAGGTCCGGCGACAGCCAGGCGATGCGCTCCAGGTCAGGCTGGGTTTCAAGTCCCAGATAGGTCACGCCCTGAAGGTCTTCACGCAGATACTGATACATCGGCTTTTCGGTCCAGGACTCCACCACGCCTATGGGTTCGATCCCCAGCGCCACAGCGGTATCGGTGGCGCCCTGATACAGGGATATCACGCGATCTGGCCGGCCCGTGATGGTTGCTTCACCAAGGGCATGCTCCACGGTGGTTACCGGAGTAGTTGGGATGGTAGCGATGGCAGCGATTGCTGCGGGGAATTGAAAGAAGCAGGTAACGAGCAGCAGGAAGCTGGCGTAGCGGTGCATGATAAATCCGGTTGTTTAGCGGACAGCAACTATGGGCTGATTTGATGGGGTCAATTTGATAATGAGAATGGGAGATAATATCATCTGACTTCACTCGAAAGCGACTCTAATATGCCCCTGAATCGACATTCCCCATCCCCGGATTACGATCGCCAGCCGCGACTGCGGGGTGACTCAGTGTGCGCGGGATACGACGGCCGGCAGGTGCTGACGGACGTGGATTTCACGGTGCGTGAGGGCAGTGTCACCGTTCTGTTGGGACCGAATGGCTCGGGCAAGTCCACCCTGCTGAAAACCCTGGCCCGAACTCTGGCCCCCAGCGCCGGCAAGGTGTTTCTTGACGGCAGCGATATCCATCGTCAGCCCACCCGCACCGTCGCGCAACGGCTCGGAATACTGCCACAGAGCCCCACCGCACCGGATGGGCTGACTGTCAGGGAGTTGGTAGGGCTTGGACGTTTCCCCTATCAGAGCCTGATGCGCCAGTGGTCCCGGCGCGACGAAGCCGCTGTTGAGGAGGCCATGAGGGTGGCTGATGTTGCGACGTTTGCCGACCGGCCGGTGGATGCGCTCAGTGGCGGGCAGCGTCAACGCTGCTGGATTGCCATGGTGCTGGCCCAGGAAACCGATCTGCTTTTGCTTGATGAACCCACCACGTTTCTGGACCTGAAGGTACAGGTGGACCTGCTGGAACTGCTGGTATCCCTGGCGCACACACAGGGGCGGACGCTGTTGGTAGTGCTCCACGACCTCAACCTGGCGGCGGCCTACGCCGACCGGCTGGTAATGATGAAGGCGGGCCGGATTCTGCACGACGGCCCACCGGAGACCGTGTTTACCGCCGACAACCTCAAGCAGGTGTTTGATCTTGATGCCCAGGTCATCCGTGAACCTTTGGCGGGCCGGCCTGTTTGTGTGCCGGTAAAACGAACCGTGGCAGAGACTGCTTCCTTCACCTCGCCGGCGGCAACGGCATGAGTGCCTCCGTCCATCGGTTCTGTACTGTCGACAGTATTGAGGCCGGCGATCCTCTTGCCGGCACAGCAACCCATGCCGAGAGCAATCTGCTGATCAGTTGGCCGCGGCCGAAGTGGTCGCGAAGCCTGCGAATCGCCCGTGATATGGATGACGACCTGGCATCACGGATCAATCGTCTTGCGGCCAGTGGACGGCGGGTGAACCTGATTCACCAGCGTGGTCGTCCGGAGCACAGTCACCGGCTTTACCTGTTGCCGGAAGGCCGCAGCTTTGACGTTGAGCGGCGTGACCTGCCGGCGTTTCTGGAGGCCCTGGCGTCCGGCAACGACCTGAGTGGGTGGGCCGGCGCAGCGATGACCGACTCCCTGGTGCTGTGTTGCACCCATGGCCGCAAGGACAAGTGCTGTGCCAAGTTTGGATATGCGACCTATCAGGAGCTCGCCCGTACAGTCGCAGACCGGGACCTGCCGTTTGAGGTCTGGGAAAGTTCCCATCTGGGCGGATGCCGGCTTGCGGCGAGCATCATGGTGTTCCCGTCCATGCGTAAATACGGCCGCGTTGCGCCGGAACAGGTGCTGCCTTTTCTGCAGCATGAGGCAGATGGCCTTCCCTACCTGCCCTGTTATCGTGGCCAGTCGCTGCTGACGCCTGCCCAACAGTGCGCTGAAATCTCCGCCCTGGAGTGGCTTTCTGACAGAAACATTTGTGCGGCACTGTCAGTTGGTCCGGAAGCTTCCTGTGATGACAGCAAGGAGGTTGTGGTGCAAGTGGACTGGGCGTCGAATGATGATTCCGGGGCACTGACAGCCCGATGCGGCACCATGGAGGTCGTGCGCGTCGATACCTGTGCGGACCTGGACGAGGGCCCTACGGCGTCGCTTTGCTGGGTGGTAAAAAACATAAGGCCGCTTTGAGCGGCCTTATGTGTGGTTCTGCCAGTCTTCCGTTTACCAGTCGACCCCGTAACTGACCATCACCGATCGGCCGGGTGCAGTGGTGTACTGGGTGTCGAAATTGTAGATCTGCGAGATCACCGGGAAGTAATCCTCATTCAGCAGATTGTTGATGGCCAGGGTGATATCCCCGTTGCCGGTCCGCCAGGTGCTGGTCAGATCCAGAACCGTGAAGGACTCCACCTCGCCCTGGCCAAAACCGCTACCGCTAAAGCGGTCGCGATCACCCACGACCATGGCCTGCAGGCGATTGCTCCAGCGCGCAGTAGTATCGTGTTCCACATAGCCGGTGAGCTTGAGTGGTGAAATCCGGTTGCCGGCAAGATAGGTGTCGTAGCTGCCATCATCGTCAGAATCGACTTTGCCTTCCATCCAGGTGAAGGTGCCGCCGGCACTCAGGTCGCGGGTGGGATAGGTGTTGAGCTCTGCCTCGAAACCGTAGATACGTTCAGGGCTGCGCAGCACGGGAATGGGCTCGTTGGCGTTGGCTGCCGCAAGGCTGGTTCCCAGTTCCGACTCACTGTAGAACAGCGTCAGTGCAAGATCGGCGCGATCCCAGACGGCCTCGGTGCCAACCTCGTAGTTGTCGACCACCTGTGGCTCAGGGCGGATCTGATCCAGCGATGTGCCCTGCTGGGGCTGGCGCAGGGTGCGGCCAATCTCCGGCACCGTGAAGCCCTGAGAGAAGCTGGCGGTGGCTGCCCAGACATCGTTCACCTGGTATCGGGCCCCGGTATTGAAGACCGTTTCGCTGTACTCCAGCTCACCGCCTTCGACGTCTGCACCAAACACCGTGGTGTAGTCGTCCACCTCGAACCAGAATTTTTCGTAGCGGACACCAGCATTAACGGTCCACTTCGGATTCAGCCGAAGTTCCGCCTGCAGGAACGGCGCCACACTGTTCTGGTCCATTTCAGGTACGAACGTCCGCCCGTCTTCCAGGGGCTGGGCCGTGGTTTCCATCAGGGTGTCCAGGCCCCAGAGCAACTTGGCGCCAGACATGACGTCAAACGGCGTTTCAAAGTCCAGACGGGAGCCGATGCGCTCCGATTCGGTCAGCGACTGTCCACCGCCGGGATAGAAGGTGGCGAAGTACCCGAATCGGGTCATGTAGTCGCGATAATACAGCTGCGCACCCAGTGAGGTATTGCCGAACAGTTGCTGGTCGCTGTAGGTCAGGTTCACGTTCAGGTTTTCAGTGCCCTGATCCTCGCCGCCCGGGTCGCCTTTGACGGCGCGGGTTTTCTGCTCGCCGTACACGCCCGCTTCAAGGACGTAATTGGTGTCCTGCTTGATGTCGTAGTAGCTGGTGGTCAGTTCCAGGCGCTTGTCGGCGTCCAGGTCGAAGCCGAGCTTTGCCAGCACGTCGAACTCGCGGGAGTCGGCAATGCCACCCTGGCCGTTCGGGTCCGGCGGGATGCGGTCGCCATCGGCATCGAAGACATTAGCGCGTTTTTCGTAGGAGCCTCGGAGCTGGTAGTCAAGGGCTCCTGAGCCACCGGTCACGCTCTGGGATAGCCCGAATTGTTCGCTGTCCTTGATGTGCTCGGTCGAGAAACCACCATTCAGTTCGGTGCGGTATAGGGGGGCGCCTTTCTCGTTCTTGCGGGTGATGATGTTGATGATGCCGCCGGTACCGCCAAAGCCGTACACACCATTGGAGCCCCGGATCACTTCGATGCGCTCGATCGATGACGGGTCAATGGAGTTCAGGGAATGAAGCCCGTCGCGCAGGCTGATGGTCTGGGGGATGCCGTCAATCAGTACGAACAGGTTTCGGCCACGCAGCGTCTGCGCCACACTGGTTAAACCGTGGGTAGAGGGCGACAGGCCTGGAACGGTTTTGGCCAGAATATCGCCCACGTTGCCACCCAATGAGGACTGTTTGTCGATGGCGTCGCGGTCAACCACGGTGACCGCACCGGGGTTAACGTTGAGGGAGTCGAGACCGCGAGTGGCGGTTACTTCAAGTGTATCAAGAGATTTCGGTGCCTGATCGGTGCCTTCCTGAGCAGTTGCGGTTGTGGCGCATCCAAGCGCGAAGATCAGGGAATAGCGAAGAGGGTTGGGTTGTTTGAGCATGGTTCTCGGCACCTGATGGTTGTTTTTCGTCACGATGCGGAAACTAAACTAAATGTAATCGATTATCAATACTAATTGCATTGTAACAATGGCCGGCTTTTCGTGTCGGTGAAAGAGCAAAGTCGATGAACCTGTAGACCTTCGGAACCTTTAGACCTGTGGAGAGTGACGTGAACAAACCTGGACGATTGATAGGCCTGATGATGTTCGCCGTCATCATGCCGGTGACCGCTGCCGCCGCTGAAGCAACGTTTGACCCGTTTCAGCGTCTGCTAACACAGTACCTGACAGAGTCGACAACGACCGACGGTGGCCTGGTTTCTGCATTTGACTATGAGGCGGCCCTGGCCTCATCGCAGACCGACGGCCTGCTGGCGGATCAGCGTGACCGCCTTGCAGATTTCGATACCGGCACCCTCGATGGCGAGGCTGAATCCGTCGCCTTCTGGCTCAACGCCTATAATTTCTTCATGATCGACCAGATCCTGACTGAGCGACCGGACGGAGAACTCGTCGACTCGGTCTGGGACTACGGCGGTCGCGTCAATCCCTTTGTGGACAGTGTTTTTGACCGGGAAAAGTTTGAGATAGGCGGACAGGAATACAGCCTGAACCAGATGGAGAAGGATATCCTTCTTGGGGAGGAATACGCAGATAAAGGGTGGAAAGACGCGCGGGTACACTTCGCGGTGAATTGTGCGTCCGTTGGCTGCCCGCCATTGCGGGAGACTGTCTACACGGCTGACAATCTGGAAAACCTGCTGGCAGAGAATACCCGGCGTGCGTTCAATACGGATCGGCATCTGAGGATCGATACTGATACAGCGTATGTCACCGAACTGTTCAAGTGGTACGCGACGGATTTCGAAGAGGCATCGGGAACACCAAAGGCGTTTATCAGGGCCTGGGCGGATGCGTCAGTGGCGAGTCGCGTCGCGCAAACGTCTGCGATGGAGTACATCGATTACGACTGGGCGCTTAACAAGCCCGACAATTTTTCTGAATTCCGATAATCGGTGTTGGTCGGCCCGACCGCCGTTCATACCGGATTGGTGGCCAGGATTTTCTTCAGAAAGTCCTTGGTTCGTGGGTCCTTGGGATTATGGAAAATCTCACTGGGAGGCCCCTGCTCCACGATTCGACCTCCGTCGATAAAGATCACACGGTCGGCCACGTCCCGCGCGAAGGACATTTCGTGGGTAACCACCATCATGGTCTGGCGTTCCGAGGCCAACTGTTTCATCAGCCCCAGCACTTCTTCCACCCACTCGGGGTCGAGTGACGAGGTGGGCTCGTCAAACAGGATGACTTCCGCGCCCGTTGCCATGGCACGGCCGATACCGACCCGCTGTTGCTGTCCGCCGGACATGGACGCCGGATAGGCATCTGCCTTGTCGGCGAGGCCGATCCGATCAAGTATCTCCCGTGCGCGCTGGTAGGCTTTTTCTTTCGGCCAGCGATCCACCACGAGCAACCGTTCCGCGATGTTCTGCAACGCGGTCTTGTTGGAGAACAGGGCATAGTTCTGGAAAACGAACGCGGTTCGCCGGCGCATGGAGAGAATGTCCGCGCGGCTGGCGCGGTTCACGTCCACGGTCAGATCACCCACGGTCATGGTGCCTTTGGTGGGTTGTTCCAGAAAGTTGACGCAGCGCAACAGGGTGGATTTTCCGGTCCCTGAGGGACCGATGATCACCACGATCTCACCTTCTTCGATGGCGAGATCGATGCCGTCGAGAACCACGGCCTTGCCAAAATGTTTGCTCAGTGATTCCAGTTTGATCATCGGCTGTAGGCCTTGTTCAGACGGATTTCCAGGTAGTGCTGAAGCTTGGAGAGCATCTCAACAACGATCCAGTACATGATGGCGGCAACAATGAAGGCCTCGAAGTACAGGAAACTGCCGGCGGCCTCTTTCTGGGTGGCACCCATCAGCTCGGTAACCCCCAGGGTAAATGCCAGGGAGGTGGCCTTGATCATGTCGATGAAGTAGTTCATCAGCGTGGGCAGTGCCACACGTGTGGCCTGGGGCAACACTATCCGTCGCATCAGCTGGCCGTTGGTCATGCCGATCGACAGGGCGGCTTCGGTCTGGCTGCGGTCCACACCCACGATGGCGGCACGTATCGATTCCGCCATGTACGCCGAAAAATGCATGGTCAGGCCCATGATGGTCGCCGTAACGCCGTCTATGACCGTCAATGCACTGACCAGTTGCGGCAGCCCGTAATAGAACAGGAACAACTGCACCAGCAGCGGAGTGCCCCGGAAAAAGGAAATGAACACGATGGTCAGCTGATTGAGCACCGGGATGCGCAGCACCCGGACGACGGCGAACAGGCAGGCAAGGATCAGCGCCAGCACCATCCCGACGCCGGCCAGTTGCAGGGTGAGGGGCAGGTACCCGAGCAACACAGGTACCAGCCCAAGCATGTATTCGACGTTCAACACGTCCATAGCGAGTCAGGCCTTGGTGGCGCCCCTCAGGGCTGGGTGATGTCGGTGCCGAACCACTTCTCTGAAATGGAGGCCAGGGTTCCGTTGTCACGCAGGGCTGTCAGGGCTGCGTTTACTTCATCACGCAGCGCTCGTCCGGCGTCCGTGTCGCGAAACGGGTAGGCGTTGGTGATCTGGGAGAACGTTGGGCCGGCGAGCTCCAGCGGCAGTGGCTTCTCCTTGATGATCTGGCTGGCACTGACCCGGTCCATAACGAAGGCGTCCACGCGACCCAGAGCGGTATCACGCTCCAGATTGCTCTCATAGGTTTTGATGTTGATTTGGTCTGCATAGGGCAGTTCCCGCAACAGGGCCTCGAAGTTGGAGCCCAGATTCACCGCGACGGTTTTACCCTTCAGATCTTCCACACCCTCGACCTCGGTGTTGCCTTCCTTGGTTACTACCTGAGCACCGTCATAGACATACGGTTCGCTGAAAATGTAGGCCTTCTGGCGCTCCTCGGTGATGGTGATCTGGTTGGCAACGGTGTCGATGCGCCCGGATTCCAACATGCCAAACAGGCCTGAGAAGTTGGCGGTCTGGTACTGGATTTCACGCCCCATTTCCTTGCCAATTGCGTTCATCACATCAACTTCAAACCCTTTGAGGGTATCCTGCTCCACAAAGGTAAACGGGAAATACTGGCCGGACATTCCGACTCTCAAGGGGTCTCCCTGGGCAAGAGCAGGAGCACTTACCATCATGGATACGATGATCAACGAATGAATCAATAGTGTTTTCATAGAACCTCCTTCCAGAGTTTGTCGCCTTCACGGCCCACGTTGGGACGAGCATGGAGTTATCATACGCGCCCTTGGCGTTTATTGAGAGTCGCGGTAGCCGCGACGATGCTCTTTTCGATCACCCACAACCGATCCTGCCCCCAACAGCTGACCTCCCCGTAACGGAAGCTGGGAACGCCCCATAGCCCGCAGTCATACATGGCTTTGCGGTTGTTTTCCGCCCACTCACGCCAGCTTTGATCGTTCAATAAAGCCTTGGCTTTCTGCCAGTCCAGGCCGGCTCGTTCGACGATTACTTTCAGACCGGCATCGGTTTCGGAGCGGATGCCTTCGGCATTGACGGCCCTGGCGTAGGCCAGCATGTAGTCGGTCTCGCGACCGAGTGAGCGGGCGTATTCGAACAAGGCATAGCATCTTTCCACGCCCGGCCCCAAAGGATCGGCGACGAAACCATACGGAATGCCCAGTTTGTTGGCTTCCCTTTTGGTGTCGTGGAAGATGTACCACTTTTTGGCATCCGGTACCGACTGCCCGCGCATCAACATGGGCAGAACCGGTTTCAGTTGAAGAGGAATATTCCACGCCTTGGCCAACTGGACTGCTCGCTCCAGGCCCAGATAGGAGTATGGGCTGCGGATGGAAAAGAAGACCTCAAGGGTGGTGGTCGCTCGATGGCCGTCAGCCGGGCTGGGGCTGCTACTCATCAAATCGGACCATGTGCGCGTGAAAAGGACCGCATCGGGGACGTCCCGGTTCAGTCCCTGTTCGTTTAGACGCCGCTCAAGATGATCCAGGCGGTCCACACCCCAGAACCATTCACCCAGGTACCTCGTCATGCTGCCTTGATAGTGCCCTAGCCTCCGGAGCAACCGTTCATTCTCGGACAGCTGTGCGTGGTCATACCTTGCGGGCGCTGTGTCCGGTGGCGAGCCGGAATGTGAATGCCATAGATCTTCCAGCACACGCACGGCGGTTATCAGCCCTTCACCGGTTTTTTCTGCATTGAGCAGACGGGCCGTGGCTGTCGTCAGTTCGGTCTCGGAGGGCGCCGTCGGCCGGTCTGGAGGCGTGAAGCCGTATAGTTGTGCGAGCCTTGTGGCGTCCTGTTGCGCCCAGGTGCGCCAGAGAGCCGGCTCGGGGTACATGTTGTCGTCCAGTTGCCAGACAGTATGGACCCGGAAACGCACATAAAAACGTTCCTGTAGCTGGATAAGCGCCTGCAACAGGGGCAGCCCAAATGGGTCTCGGGGGTTTACGAACACCTGGACAAGATCGCTCTCACCCCGCGTTTTTGCCCGTATGTTGTGAAGGGATCGTTGCAGAGCGTATCTGGGCGCACTGGAAAGGGCACGGGCGAGCCAGGGCATAACATCGGCTTTGACCGGACGGCGCATAAGGTCGTCTCTTTGTTGTTATTGGTTAAGTTGAAGCCAGCGCGCCAGCTGCGAGCCGGGGTTTCGGCTGATGGACCACGGCAACCATACCATCACTGCCAGGATAATCGCGCCTGCGGCGACGGTAAGTACCGGATTCAACGTGAACGTGTTCCCCAGGCCTGCAAACACCACCGTCATTGGCAGCATGCCAACGAAGGTGGCAATCGCAAAGCGCCAGGCGCGTATGGCAGTGACGCCGGCGGCGTAACTGATCAGGGCGAACGAGAAAACGGGTATCAGCCGGGTCAGCAGGATGGCAATGGTGAGAAAGCGTTGCGAGCCATCCCGTGCAAGCACAGGGTTGTCCGGAAAACGTTTGCAGATCACCTCGCGTCCGAGGCAACGGGCAACCCAGAACGCCGCCATGGCGCCCAGCAGGGCACCGGTTGCTGCAATGGCGGTTCCCTCAAGCACACCAAACGCCAGACCTGCGGTTGCACTGACCGGAAGTGTGGGAATCGGGCCTATCACAACCGCCATCGTCATCAGCAGCATCAGCAACAGTGGGCCGGCAGCCCCCTGGCTTTTCAGCCATTGTGCAAGGGCATCTGGAGACAGGTCCGCAGGTATTCCCAATATCTGCAGCAGCCACCAGGCACCTGCCAGGGCAGCCATTACCACAACAACGATGGCGATTCTCAGTGTCATTCCGCCCACCGGAACCCCCGGTAATCAAACCCCTGTTCCAGCGTGGGTTTAACGACGTCGAAATAGGGGGAGGCGTCGAAATCCCGGGGCGCAAATAGAGAATGGTGGCGAATCCGGAAGTACTCGCGCTTTTGCGCGTCGCAAGCCGGATCACCTTCTGATTCGGACAGGCTTACGGGCAGTATCGGGTAACGGAGGGCCTGGAATCCCTCGGCGATGAATGTGGAGCAGATCGCCCGCGTGGGATCACCGCTGCCAAGGGCCAGAAGCGAACGTCGGTAACGGGACGGTACCGGTGGCGTCGGGCACAGGTAGCGTGCCAGATCCCAGACGTTTTTCAGGTCGTACTGGTGGCCGAGCCGGCTTTTCGAGTAATCCACAAGCTTGTCGATATCATTGTCGGTGAGTCCGACCGGGCGACAGATGCGGGTATGGGTGTTGCGGTATGCCGACAGCGAAAGCGGGCGAATACCTTCCTCAAGATCCGCCTCGATCAGTACATGTGGCTCGCCATTGCCGGCGGCGCCAAGGCCCGCGTTCGGTCCCAGGTAAAGGGCGGCGTGCGACCAGGTTGACTGAGTCAGGTACTTGATGGCTACACTGATTCGCGTATTTCCCTCCACCAGTAAAACGTCGCCGGGCTGAAGAGTTTTTTCCAGGGCCTCCCAGGCGGAGGTGCGCACCGAGTGTTGGGTGACCTGCTTTGAAAGATAGGTGGTCAGGCGCCGTGACAGCCAGTTCAGTAGCATCGGTACTCCGGTTGTTGGCGGTAGGTTGATAGCAACAAGGACAAACAACCGGACTGACTGTTACAACGCCCTGGCGCCGTTTTACGCAGCAGTGGGAGCCGGTTGCCTCGAAAGCGTAAGCGTATCGTAATCACGAAGCAGATACAGCGCCGCGCATGCGGCGAGCATGGGCCAGGCCGCAAAGAACAGGAGGTTATCGAAAGGCTGCAGGTATTTCGCGAATGAGGACAGGGTGGAAGCACCGTGGAAGATCAGGAGTGCGCCGTAAGTCCAGGTTTTCAGAAGGCCAGCAACAAACATCAGTATCAGCACAAGTTGTGCGATGCCGATGAGGTAGACGGCTGTCTCGCCAAGGCCATCGAGCCCGTAGAATGAATCGAAAACCTTGATAGCGTGCTCGGGCTGAACCAGTTTATCCAGGGTCCAGACCAGAAAAACAACGAAAACACCAAGTCGAAGTAACAGCAGGGCAAGGGGTAACTGCTTGGGCATTCCATATCTCCTTTCGAATTTTGAATGATCGTTCCAGAGACAGAGCGGCGGTGTGGGAGTTCCATTGGCAAGCGAAAAGAGTGGTTCTGTCAGAGCCTGGTGTAACGTCCGGAAGGGGCGGGTGTCGTTAAACGAAAGCGAAGAGCATCACGGGTCCGACGTGTCGTTTCCGGAGTGCCGAGCGTTGAGCGACTCACTGACACGTTCGTCAATCCGGCGTACCAGATCTTCGTCCAGCTGCTGGCTCGAGTGGGCGTTCATAAGCTCTATGCTGGCCCGCAGGCTGCCAATGAAGCTACGACATCGACCGCACATCAGCAGGTGCATTTTCACAGACATTACTTTCCCGGTGCCCAGCTCACCGTCAATGTAATCGCTGGCGATGCGAGCCAGATCCCGGCACATTAACATTCGCCTGTCTCCTGAAATGTCTCAACCATCAGAAAGATTTTCTGCCGTGCCCGATGCAGGAGCACGCGCAGGTTAGAGGCGCTGACATCCAGAATGTTACACACGTCGTCGGATTTGTGCTGATGCGCTTCGTACAACATCAATGCTGATCGTTGTGTTTCCGGCAGTGCGGACAGGTGTCGATCAAGGCAGTCGCTCAGTGCACCGTTCTCCATCAGTGCCTGGGCGGACTCATTGGTTTTCAGGCTCGGCGGTGTGGCCCAGCGACCATTGGGCGCAAAGCGGGCGGCGAGGTCCGGGTCCAGCGCTTCCGAAAAATCCGCGTTCACTTCCCTCTTGGTCTTTCGGAGATGATTCTTGGCCCGGTTTGCCACGATACGGTGCAACCATGTCTTCAGGCCGGAACGGCCCTCAAATGTCTGAACGGCGTCGATAACCGTCACCCAGCAATCCTGGACAATTTCCTCTGCCGAGGCGTGATCAAGGTAAAAGCGGGCGACGGCCATCATGCCAGGGGTGTATAAACGCACAGCCTCGCGAAAGGCGCCCTGGTTCCCCGACTTCAGGCCGGTGATGAGGATGTCGTCGTCAGATTGGTGCGTTGTGGTTTCCATTCCGTATACCCCAGGACACCCGCGTTAGAGCGTTGTTATAAACATGTTATTGGACATCCAGAGCGGCCTGGACAATGGTATGTCTATAGTCGCAGCCATTAGTTCCAGTAATGATGAGTCACTGCTCAAAAAAATTTTAGACCCTGGCTGCTGTAACATCCAGCGCTTTGGCGTGTCTCTCAGAGCAACCGTTTTCACTTTTAATTTATGGATTTAGCTATGAACTCCAAAAAGCTCGTTTTGCTGCTGGTTATCGGTGTCGTGGTTGCACTGTTTGTCAGTTTTGGCGGTCACGAGATACTCACGCTGGAAAACCTGCAGAAACACCAGTCTGCCATTGAACAGTGGATCAATCAGAATTTGCTGGCGGCGGTGCTTGGGTTTGCTGGAGTGTATGTGGTGGTAACGGCGCTGTCGCTGCCCGGTGCCGCGATCATGACGCTGGCCGGCGGTGCCTTTTTCGGTAATGTCTATGGTCTGGTTGCAGTATCCATCGCATCGACCATCGGTGCCTCACTTGCGTTCCTGGTGGCCAGGTTTCTGATGCGGGATACCTTGCGGGAGAAGTACGCGGAAACCGTCGCAAAGATGGACCGTGGCATCAAAAAAGACGGTGCGTTCTATCTTGCCACCCTGCGTCTGGTACCGGTATTTCCGTTCTTCCTGATTAACCTGGCGATGGGCCTGACCGCCATGAAGCTGAAGACCTACGCTCTGGTGAGCTGGGCGGCGATGCTGCCGGGTACCTTTGTGTATGTAAACGCCGGCACTCAGCTGTCGACGATTGAAACCACCAGCGACATTGTGTCCGCCAATATTCTGCTGTCTTTCGCGCTGTTGGGGGTGTTCCCGCTGATCGCCAAGTTTGTTGTCGGTTTCATTCGCAAGCGCCGGGTGTACGCCGGCTGGCAGAAACCAGAGTCGTTTAATTACAACCTGCTGGTGATTGGCGGTGGCTCGGCGGGCCTGGTGTCGGCGTACATTGCCGCAGCGGTTAAGGCCAAGGTGGCGCTGATCGAGAAAGACAAAATGGGCGGAGACTGCCTCAACACCGGTTGCGTACCGTCCAAGGCGCTGATTCGCAGTGCCAAGGCGGCCGACACCCTGCGCCAGGCGAATCGTTATGGCCTGGAGTCGGTACCGGTAAAAGGCTCCTTTGCCAATATCATGGCGAGGGTGAAAGAAGTCATCGCCAAGGTGGAACCCCACGACTCGCCCGAGCGCTTCCGCAAACTGGGTGTTGACTGCATCTCCGGTACCGCCAGCTTCGTATCGCCCTGGGAGCTGGAAGTGGTCCATAGCGACGGTCACACCGAGCGCCTGACCGCGCGCAGTATTGTGGTGGCCACTGGGGGCAAGCCGGCAGTGCCGCCCATTCCCGGTTTGGCGGACATGGAGCCGCTGACATCGGACAATCTATGGTCCCTGCAGACCCAGCCTGAGCGCTTGCTGGTACTTGGTGGCGGCCCCATTGGCTCGGAACTGGCCCATGCCTTTGCGAGGCTTGGCAGCAAGGTGATCCAGGTGGAAATGGGCGAGCGTTTGCTGGCCAAGGAAGACGCCGATGTCTCCGAGGTCATCCGGAAACAGTTTGAACAGGATGGCATTGATCTGCGGCTTAACCACGCCGCCAAGGAGTTCGCTGTCGAGGACGGAGAAAAGGTGGCCTACTGCGAGTTCAACGGCGAGCGCGTGAGGATCGTGTTTGACCAGGTTCTGGTTGCTGTTGGTCGTGCCGCTCGAACTGACGGCCTGGGGCTGGAAAAGATAGGGGTGGAAACCCTGCCCAATGGCACTGTGCCAGTGGCAGAAGACATGAGTATGCGCTTCCCCAACGTCTTCGCCTGTGGCGATGTGGCCGGGCCCTATCAGTTTACCCACGCGGCGGCTCACCAGGCCTGGTACGCGGCAGTGAACGGTCTGTTTGGCGAGTTCAAGCGTTTCCAGGTGGATTACCGGGTGATGCCCTGGGTGACCTTTACCTCGCCGGAAGTGGCCAGGGTCGGCCTTAGCGAGGCCGAAGCCAAGGAAAAAGGTGTGGCTTACGAAGTCACCCGCTATGGCCTGGACGACCTGGATCGTGCCATTGCTGAGAGTGAGGATTACGGTTTTATCAAGGTGCTCACGCCGCCAGGGAAGGACAAGATTCTGGGTGCCGTCGTGGTCGGTGTGCACGCCGGCGAGATACTGGCCGAGTTCACCCTGGCCATGAAGCACGGCCTGGGCCTGAACAAAATTCTGGGCACTATCCACCCTTACCCGACCTGGAACGAATCAGCCAAGTATGCCGCTGGAGAGTGGAAGCGCGAACACGCACCCCAGGGCATTCTCAAACTGCTTGAGAAACTTCACGGCTGGCGCCGTGGCAAACAGACCGGCGACAAGGCCGGCCGGGAAGTAACAACGTAAAACAGAATAAGTGCAGGTGTTACAGGGCCTGCACCTTTTTTGGCACTCATAGATTCATCGTCAACACGGAGCAGCTATGCCCCTGACCCAAACCGCCGAAAGACGTATTCCCGCCGTGGAAGTGCTGGAACCGAGGGCCCGCGACAGCTGGACCCACACCCGCAACGGCGACCCGCGCGGCTACATTGATTCCGACAAGCTCAAGGAACTGTGGATTCATACCGGCACCGCCTGCAACCTGGCCTGCCCGTTTTGCCTGGAAGGGTCACACCCCGGCGATGGCCGTATTCCGGGCATGAAGTTGAGCGACGTGAAACCCTTTATTCACGAAGCCCTGGATATGGGGGTGGAGCAGTTCTCCTTCACCGGCGGTGAGCCTTTCGTGATCAAGGATTTCATCAATATCCTCGATTACGCCAGCCAGCACCGTCCCTGCTTTGTCCTGACCAATGCCACGGATCCGCTGCTCAAACGCCGTCATCAGGTGCTGCCGTTACTGGACAACGCGTACCCGATCCATTTCCGCGTCAGCCTGGACTTCCCTGACCGGGCCCGGCATGACGTGGACCGGGGTGAAGGCAGTTTCGATAAGGCATTGGAGGGGATTCGCTGGCTGGTCGACCAGGGTTTTCAGGTATCGATTGCTCGCCAGACCGATCCGGAGGAGATTCCGGCGGATGTGGAAGCGGCTTTCCGCGAGATTCTGCGGGACTGGGGCATTCCTGAAACGCTGGCATTCACCGCGTTCCCTGATCTGGGGACGCCCGGCTCAGAAGACGGCAGCCCGGAGATTACCGAAACCTGCATGGAGAAATACCCCACCAAAGAGGCACGGTCGCACTTCATGTGCACTTATACGCGCATGCTGGTGAAGCGGGATGACCGGGTGCGGGTGTATGCCTGTACGTTGGTGGATGACGATCCGCAGTATGACCTTGGCGGGACACTGGCGGAGAGCATGGATGAGCGGATTATGTTGCGGCATCACCGGTGTTTTGCCTGTTATCGGTTTGGGGCTAGTTGTTCGGCGCCTGGGTGATTCTTTTTTAGGACTGGTTGCTGGGAGTTGGCGGTCTGGGGGTGGTGTTTTATTTCCTTGAGAAAAAGAACTCGCTTTGTTCAGACACCTTTTTCCTGGCGGAAATAAAACACCACCCCCAGACCGCGGTTGAATGACTGCAATTCGCTGGATTAGAACAAAGAACGGACGAGGAAAAGACAGACGATGAATTTCACGGAAGCGACCCTGTTTTGGGGGTTTTTGGTGGTTTATGGGGTGGTGATGTATGTGTTGTCGCCCAAGAGCAAAAACGCCAATTCGTTCTATAAAGGTGCGGATGATCAGGGTAACCCGGTAAGTCAGTGGTCGCTGACGGCGAGTATTTTCATCAGTTGGATCTTTGCCAAGTCGGTGACCAACGCGGCCAACCTGGGGGCTGCTTATGGTGTCACCGGCGGTCTGGCGTACGCCAGTTACTGGCTGTCGATTCCCGTGGCCGGCTACATCATCTATTTGATTCGGACCCAGACCGGTGCCCGCAGCCTGCAGGATTTCCTCACGTCGCGCTTTGGCCGGCTGGCCAGTCTGGCGTTTGCGGCGGCCATCCTGATCCGTCTGTATAACGAAGTCTGGAGTAACACCGCCGTGGTGGGCGGCTATTTCGGGCTGCCGGGTGAGTGGGAGTACTACTCCGCGGCGATGCTGTTTACCGTCTTTACTCTCGCCTACAGCCTGAAAGGTGGCCTGCGGTCGTCGATATTCACGGATGTGATTCAGGCGTTCGTGTTTGTGTTCTTTGTCGGCGCGGTGCTGTTCCTGATTGTGCCGGCCAATGACACCAGTGCCCTGCTCACCGACGGTGAGTTCAAGCTCAATGCCGGCTTTGACCTGTTGCTCGTCGCGCTGTTGCAGATGTTCAGCTACCCCTTCCACGATCCGGTGCTAACCGACCGCGGCTTTGTGAACAAGGAAAAAACGATGTTGAAGAGCTTCGTGGTGGCAGGACTGCTGGGCTTTGTGGCGGTGTTCATCTTCAGCCTCGTCGGTGTTCACGCACGGCTCAATGGCATTGAGGCCATGGGTAATGCGCCCGCGGCTGTCGGACAATCGCTTGGGTTGGCGGCGCTCTTCTTCATGAGTGTGGTGATGATGACCTCCGCCGGCTCCACGCTGGATTCCACATTCAGTTCACTGGCCAAGTCCCTGGCGGTGGATCTGCCACGGCTGGCGAAACGTGCCAAAGACCGCTTGCCGAGCGTTCGCGTGGGCGCGGTCATCATGATTGTGTTCGCACTGCTGGGTAACCTGCCGATGTTTGCCGGCACCGATATTCTCAAGGCCACCACCATTTCCGGCACCATGGTGATGGGGCTGGCACCGGTGTTCCTGTTTTACGGTTTTACCCGCTGGTCGCCCTGGAGCTTTCATCTCAGTTTCTGGACCGGCCTGGGTCTGGGTGTGCTGCTGGCAACGGGGCTGATTCCCGCCAGCTGGGCCATCGGTGACGGCAAATACGCCATGCTGCTGGGTGTAAACGCCTACGGCTTCCTGATCTGCACCGCCGGTTTCTTTGTGCCGCTGGTCGTCCGCCGACTTGCCGGGCGCTCTCTGGCGGCCGGGGAGGTTTAGGAGGTGGTGTCGTGACCGAGGGCCGGAGTTGTCCGCTGGCGTATCGCTACGATCCGGCGTCGCTGTGTGCTGAGCCGCAACAGGTGGCCGGGGACGTGCTGTATGTTATCGGTGGCCTGTACGGAAATCCCCTTGCCCTGGATGAAATCGAGCGATTGGCACGGGCGGAGGAGCGACAGGGTCGCCGGGTGACGTTGGTGTTTAACGGGGATTTTAACTGGTTTAACGCCACCGACGGGCTGTTCCGGGAGATCAACAATCGGGTGCTGGAGCACACCGTCAGCCTGGGCAACGTGGATTATGAACTGGCCAACCCCAATGATGGCGCCGGCTGCGGTTGTGCCTATCCGGATTTCGTGGATGAGGGCGTCGTGGCACGTTCCAACGCCATTATGGGGCGGCTGCAGGGGGTGGCCGGGGAGCATTCCGATATTCAGGCGCGGTTATCCCTCTTACCCCGTTACCGTTGCCTGATATTTGGAGGCCTAAAGGTTTTGGTGATTCACGGCGATCCGGAGTCCCTCGCCGGTTGGGGGTTGGCCTATGAATCCTTTGTGGCTGGTAACGAGGCGAAGCTGACGGAGTGGTTCCTGGCCAGCGGTGCTGATGTGATTGTCTCCACCCACACCTGCCTGCCAGTACTGTGGTCGGGAATGGTGAACGAGCGACGTTGTGTGGTTGCCAACAACGGGGCAGCCGGAATGGGGAATCTGCGGCAGGACCCCCGTGGGTTGATCACCCGGATCGGTCTGGCGAGCCCCGTGGCTGAGCCGGTTGCCGGTCTTGAGCGGCAGGGCCTGAATGTCTCACTGTTACCCGTGGACTATGACGTCGACGCCTGGTTAGAGCAGTTTGACCGGCTCTGGCCGGCGGGTTCGGCCGCCGCTGTGTCGTACCGGGACCGGATCGTTGGAGGGACTTCGATAACCGCAGACGATATTACGTTTCCCCCTGGAAGGGGCTCTATAGGGTAACGAATTTGTCACTGGCGGTTGGTGTAATAATGTCTATTCTGAAGGTGAGAGGTAGCCATCGGGGCTGGCGGCCCCAGAGCGCCGACTTGAAATATATTTTGTGGTCTATATAATTTAACGCTAACTTTTTGAGGCGAATCGATCACGTTATGACATCAGAAGGCTCGAATACCACCGCCATCACCCTCCGCACGCCGGTCAAGGATGATGGCTACAGGCTTCACCAGTTGGTGGCACAATGCCCCCCGCTGGACCCTAACTCGATCTACTGCAACCTCCTGCAGTGCAGCCATTTTGCCGAAACCGGCGTGGCCGCGGAGATAGACGGCGATCTGGTCGGCTTTATTTCCGGATATATTCCCCCCCAACAGCCCAAAACCGTTTTTGTCTGGCAGGTGGCCGTTCACGAGAAAGGTCGTGGGCAAGGTCTTGCCAAGCGGATGTTGAAGGCGATTGTGGCCAGGGACGCGTGTAAAGACGTGACCCACATGGAAACCACCATCACTGAAGACAATGAGGCTTCCTGGGCGCTGTTCCGGTCCTTTGCCCGTGACATGGGTGCTGAACTGACTTACCACGAGCACTTTGAGAAAGACACCCACTTTGGCGGCAAGCACGACTCCGAGTTCCTGCTCCGCATCGGGCCTTTCACAAAGACGGCGTAGCAGCCTTCCCGAACGACCGATCCCCCTGTTTGGACTAGCCGGCAGATTGCTGAGGTGAATCTGTCACAACGGCTTCAACCAACGTGCTACCGCACAGTTACCTCGAACCTGACATGCTAAGAGGCAAGACAATGGAACTTTTCAAGTCGACCGAATCCGAAGTACGCGTTTATTCCCGTGCCTTTCCGGTGATCTTTAACCGTGCCAAGAACGCGCACCTGTACACCGAAGATGGCAAGGAATACCTGGACTTCCTGGCCGGCGCCGGGTCACTGAACTATGGCCACAACAACGACATTCTCAAGAAAGCGCTGCTCGAGTACATTGAAAGCGATGGTGTCAGCCAGGGCCTGGATATGTTTACCACCGCCAAGCACGATTTCATTGAGTCGTACAAGAAGCACATCCTGGACCCCCGTGGCCTGGACTACAAAATGCAGTTTACCGGTCCTACCGGCACCAACTGCGTGGAAGCGGCCCTGAAACTGGCTCGCAAGGTGAAAGGCCGCAATGGCATCGTGTCCTTCACCAATGGCTTCCACGGCGTCACCATGGGCGCGGTCGCGGCCACAGGTAACAAGCACCACCGTGGTGGCGTTGGCACCCCGCTGGGGAATGTGGACTTCATGTTCTATGACGGCTACCTGGGTGAGAACGTAGACACCCTGGAAATCATGGACAAGGTGTTGTCCGACGGCTCCTCCGGCTTTGAACTGCCGGCAGCGGTCATCGTTGAAGCGGTCCAGGGCGAAGGCGGATTGAACGTCGCCCGCGCTGAATGGCTGCAGGGCCTCGAGAAGCTGTGCAAAAAGTACGACATTCTGTTGATCGTCGACGATATCCAGGCAGGGAACGGCCGTACCGGCGAGTTCTTCAGTTTCGAATTTGCGGGCATCAAGCCGGATATCGTAACGGTATCCAAGTCGTTGAGCGGTTACGGCCTGCCGATGGCCCTGGTGCTGTTCAAGCCGGAGCTTGATGTCTGGGGGCCGGGCGAGCACAACGGCACCTTCCGGGGCAACAACATGGCCTTTGTAACCGCCCGCGCAGCGGTCGAGACCTACTGGAAAGACGATGCCTTTGCCAATGAAGTGAAAGCCAAGACCGAGGTTCTGGCTGAAGGGCTGCAGGCAATCTGTGACAAGTACCCGGGCGAGTTCAAGATGAAAGGCCGGGGCATGATGCGTGGCATTGAAGCCACCGACGCTGAAGTGACGGACAAGATCACCGGTCGTGCCTTTGAGAAGGGCCTGATTATTGAAACCAGCGGCCCCAATGACGAAGTGATCAAATGCCTGATGCCGCTGACCACCAGCGAGGACGATCTGCGCAAAGGTGCTAAACTTCTAGGTCAAAGCGTGGACGAAATCATGCAGGAGGGAATGAGCAAGGCGTCCTGAGACGCCTGCCATCTCCCGACACTCATTCTGCAGGATAACGACGGTAACATTATGACTAGCGAACAACATACCGTAGAGAAAATCGGCGGCACCTCCATGAGCAATTATGAGGCGGTGCGCGACAACATCATTCTCGGCGGGCGCTCCAAGGACGACCTGTACCAGCGCATCTTCGTGGTCTCCGCCTATGGCGGTGTCACCGACGAATTGCTGGAGCACAAGAAAACCGGAGAACCGGGTGTCTATGCCCTGTTCGCCGATGCCGAGTCGGACTGGGCCTGGGGCGACGACCTCACCAAACTGATCCAGTTCCTGACCGACATCAATGGCGAGCTGTTCCCGGACCCCATGCTCAAGCAGCAGGCGGACCAGTTCATCACTGACCGCATCGAAGGCGTTCGCGGCTGCCTGATTGATTTGCAACGTCTGTGTTCCTACGGGCAGTTCCAGCTTGAGGAGCATCTGCTGACGGTTCGTGAAATGCTGGCCGGTATCGGTGAGGCCCACAGTGCCTTCAACACTGCCCTGAAGCTTCAGCAGGAAGGCATCAATGCGCGGTTCGTGGACCTGACCGGGTGGCGCGACAATGAACTGCTGCCGCTGGATGAAAAGCTCAAGCAGGCATTCGACGCGGTGGACCTGAGCCGTGAGCTGCCGATCGTGACGGGGTATGCCCAGTGCAAGGAAGGCCTGATGCGTACCTTCGACCGGGGCTACAGCGAGATGACCTTCAGCCGGGTCGCGGTGATTACCAACGCCCGCGAAGCGATCATCCACAAGGAATACCACCTCAGTTCCGCGGACCCCAACATTGTCGGTGCGGATAAGGTCGTCCCCCTGGGGCGCACCAACTATGACGTTGCTGACCAGTTGGCGAACCTCGGTATGGAAGCGATCCACCCGCGCGCTGGCAAGGGCATGCGTCAGAACGAGATTCCGCTGCGGGTGATGAACACCTTCGAGCCGGAGCACACCGGTACCCTGATCACCGGCGACTACGTCAGTGAGAAGCCTCAGGTAGAGATCATCGCGGGTAACAAAGGCGTGTTTGCCATTGAGGTGTTCGATCAGGACATGCAGGGTGAGCCCGGTTCCGACCGTCGCATTCTGGAAGTGCTGGGTCGCTTCAAGGTGCGTTTCGTATCCAAGGACACCAACGCCAACACCATTACCCACTACGTGGACAGTACGCTCAAACACGTCAAACGGGTGGTCAGGGCGCTGAAAGACGAATTTCCCAACGCCGAAATCAGCACTCGCAAGGTGGCGATCGTGTCTGCCATTGGCAGCGATATCAAGGTGTCGGGCATCCTGGCTCGGTCAGTCAAGGCCCTGGCGGACGAGGATATCAGCGTTCTGGCCCTGCACCAGTGCATGCGGCAGGTGGACATCCAGTTCGTAGTGGACGAAGACGCCTATGAGAAGACCATTGTGGCGCTTCACGGCGCGCTGATTGAGCCTCACAACCACGAGTACGCGATTGTTGCAGCGTAACCTGCTGGTTTCTCTACGTCGGTAATTGCCACAACGGACAGTCTGTGCCCCCGGCAACGGGGGATCCACGACGCTGTTCCGCGCGTATTCTCTGGAAATTCGCGATCGGAACCTGTGCCATGACTGACGTTCAGAGCCCGGGGCCGTCTCCGACCATAGCCCATTCCGGCGAAACGGAATCCCTGGTAGGGCTGTACTTCAGGGATGCGTCCCGTTACGAATTGCTCACCAATGAGGGCGAGCGCCGACTTTCACGGCGCCTGACCTTCTGCTATCGGATCATATCTACCGAGCTTGCCTTGCCGGAAGGCACCCCTCAGACATTCCGCGAAGTGGTTGGAAGCCTGGGCGACGCCTGTGCTTTTTCGAGGCGGTGTCGTCGTGCCTACCATCTCGCCACCGCCAGTCGTCAGCGGCTGATTCGCAGCAATCTCCGGCTCGCGGTGCACATCGCAAGGCGCTACGCCAACCGCGGCATTCCCATGTCGGATGTCATTCAGGATGCCAATGTCGGTCTGATCAAGGCCGTGGAGCGGTTTGATCCTACCAAGGGCTTTCGTTTCTCGACCTATGCCTACTGGTGGATCAGCGAAGAGGTGAAGCGGTGCATGAAGCGTGGAACCCGGCTTGTGCATACCCCTGAAAACGTGGTCGATGAAATCCGCCTGTTGCAGAAAAAATCCCTGGTACTGCACCAGACATTGGGCCGCACACCGTCGCAGACCGAACTGGCGCGGGAGATTGAGGTGTCGCCTTCCCGCATTGGTGAGCTGCGGGCGCTGGCCAGTCTGGAAGTGTCGGTGGATCTGCCGGTGGGCATGGAGGGTGGCATTACGCTGGGTGACAGCCTATGTGCAGACGATCAGTCCGCGCCGGACCACGACATGGCCCAGCGTGACCGCAAACGGACACTGACCGCTCTCTTGGCGGAACTGAGTTCGCGGGAAAAGGATGTCCTGGCCAGGCGTTACGGCCTGGGTCTCCCGGAACCGGAAACCCTGCAGGTGATCTCCGATGACCTGGGAATAAGCCGGGAGCGGGTGCGGCAGATAGAGAAAAGCGCCCTGAAAAAGTTACGGGGCCGTTTTATCGACCCTAACGACGAGCTCCGGGGCTAGTATTCAGGGCCGGTATCGACCGGCTTAGCCCTGGGCCAGAATGAACCAGGCGCCCGCCGCTACCTGGCACGCCAGGACAACAGCTGTCAGTCCCAGCCGCAACTTCAGATACCAGTCCGGCCAATAACCCCTCATCCAGCGAGCGTCGACCACATACAGCGCGACATAGGCCAGCGTGTAAACCAGGATCTGGCCGGCAATGGGCAGCAGCAGACCAATGCCGGCGGTGATGAAGAACACTTGGCTCAACAACATGGTTACCAGAGGGGAAATCGGGTAGCAGCGATTCTCAAGCTGCATGGCCAGTGGCCAGTAGATGCCCGCCATAAAGCCCAGAATGCCCGCGCTGTACAGGTAGAAATAGCGGGAGATGGCCAGGCTCTGTTCAGGCAACGCAAAGAGTCCGAAAATGGCGGCAAGGAAAGGCAGCAGCCCGCCAATGCCCACGACGATCGCCAGTCTGGCGACGGCAATCACGAGTGCTTCCCCTGAACCCGAATCCTCATTGGTTCGATAGCGGCGGGCTCCGTGCCCACCAACTCAATGGCCGGGTTGATCGACTGCCTGAGTTCTTCCAGGGTTATTCTCACCGTATGACTCTCACCGTAAAACGCGGGGATGATGTGCTACCCACGGACTTACGAGCAACGGATCGTTTGGGATCATTCCAGTCGTGTAACGCCGAGGAAATAATAGTCAGACATTGTCCGCGAGCTCACGGCAGGCGGCGTGTTGAGGGCACTGAACGAGGTGGTCATTGACCATGCCCGTGGCCTGCATGAAGGCATATACAATGGTGGGCCCCACAAAGTTGAAGCCGCGTTTTTTCAGTGCCTTGGACATGGCTTCGGCCTCGGGCGTGTAAACCGGCACGTCGGCAAAGCGCTGCCAGTGATTCTGGATAGGCTCTCCACCGACAAACGACCACAGGAAGTCTCTGAACGAGTGGCCCTGATCCCGTAGCTCCAGGTAGCCCCGGGCGTTGCGAATGATGGACTCGACTTTCAGGCGGTTACGGACGATGCCGGTGTCCTGCATCAAGGCGTCGACTTTGGCCTCGTCATAACGGACGATTTTTTCAGGGTCGAAATGGTCGTAGGCGGCGCGGTAGTTGTCCTGTTTCTTGAGTATGGTGATCCAGCTCAGGCCCGCCTGCTGGCCATCCAGGCACAGCTTCTCAAACAGCGCCAGGTCGTCGTACTCGGGGCGGCCCCATACGGTGTCGTGGTAGTGAACGTAGAGCGGGTCATCGCCACACCAGGGGCAGCGTTGTTGATTGTCCATAGTCCTGCCTTCTCGTCTGAAGTTGGTGGAGCGGTGCGGGTTACGGCTGTAGACGGTCGATGTGCCAGCGATCGCCCTGCCTGACGTATTCAAAGCGGTCATGCAGGCGGCTTGGCCGCCCCTGCCAGAACTCGATTCGTTCCGGCACCACGCGGTAACCGCCCCAGAAATCGGGTAGCGGGATCGTCCCGTCCTTGAACCGGCGTTTCATCTCGGCCACTTTCTGTTCCAGCAATCCGCGGGAGTTGATCGCCCTGCTCTGTTCCGATACCCAGGCACCGATCTGGCTGCCCCGGGGGCGAGAGGTGAAGTACCTCAGGGATTCGGATTTGCTGACCTTTTCCACATGGCCCTGAATCCGCACCTGGCGGTTCAGCCCGATCCAGGGGAACAGCAGGGCGGCTTTTGGATTTTCTGCCATTTCGTGGGCCTTGCGGCTGCCGTAGTTGGTATAGAACACAAAACCGGCGTCGTCGAAGTATTTCAACAGGACGGTCCGTATGTCGGGCATGCCGTCTCCGCCTGAGGTGGCCAGTGACATGGCATTGGGCTCGAGAATGCCGGCCTCACGGGCATTCTCGAACCAGACATGGAATTGTCTGACGGGGTTGTCATCAAGGGCATCGCGCTCAAGGCCTTCGCTTTCGAAGTCTCGGCGCATATCGCTAATATCCATCCGGGTTTCCTGAATGAGGGATTTCGTTGCCTGAGTCAGTGAAAACAGAATATCGGGTTCGTTGCCCCATGTCAGTCCATCACCCTCTATAACCCCCCATCACCCTCCTCATCACCCTCCCCATCAACCCATCCGGCTGACAAACCGGTGACTGGCGGGCTATCCTTGGTGGATAGATTGGCGACAGATCGCGCCTGTCAGCAATGGACAACAAGGAGAGCCCGGTGCCTGCGAACCGCAAACGACGATTGTCTGCCAGAAATATCTCGATAGTGGTACTGGTTCTGGTGGTGATCTATGCCATCGCCGGGTTTGCGCTACTGCCGTGGTGGCTGGAGCGAACGCTGCCGGAGCGGCTGGAACAACACATGGGGTGGAAGGCCGAGATTGAAGAGGTCCAGGTGAACCCCTTCGCCATGAGCGTTGAAGCCGTTGGCCTGGAGGCCAGGGACGCTGAAGGCGAACCGGTGGTTGCCTTTGACAGCCTTTACGCCAACCTCGGCGTCTGGCGATTGCTCACCGGAATTGTCGCGCTGCAGGACATCGAACTGGAAGACCCTTACGTTCGCCTGGATTTGCTCGAGGACTACAGTGTCAACTTCGCCCGGGATTGGCAGGCCCATAATCCGGGTGGCGAACAACCGGCGCCCGAGGAGGCGGATTCTGGAGAACCGCCCAGAATCTATTTTGACCGGATCAGGGTCTCGGGTGGCGAACTGCTGTTCCGGGATTTCAGTCAGCAAGGCCAGGAAGAATTTCGGGTTACGCCCCTGGATCTGGCTTTGAACGACCTGGCCACCTGGCCCCGCGAGGACGCCGACAGCAGCTATTACCTGCTGGCGGCGGTCGGCAGCCAGACCATTGAGTGGGAAGGCGACCTGAGCATCGCCCCTCTCTATTCAAAAGGGTTCCTCAAACTGGGTGACGTGTCCCATGAAACCCTGCAGCATTTTCTCAAGCCCTATCTTCCCTATCAGCTTCGTAACGGCAGTGTGACCCTTAGCTCGCAGTACGAACTGCGTTCTGCCGGTGAACTGTATCTGACCACCTCGGAGGGCCAGCTCACGATCGACGATGTCGATCTCGGCGTTGAGGCTGATGCCGATGATGGGCTGCTGAGCGCGAACCGTCTGAGCGTGGGTAATATCCGTTTCGGGCTTAACGAGCAGGAGCTGTCCACTGGCACCGTGAACATCGATGGTGTCAGCCTGTCACTGCTTCGTGATGCGGACGGCCAGCTCAATCTTCTGGCGCCACTTCAGAATAGTGCAGACGAATCAGGTGGTGACGACACTGGCACAGGAGCGCCTTTCCGCTGGACGGTGGCCGGCGTGGAACTGGCCAACAGCGCCGTCAGTTGGCGGGACGAGCAGCCGCAACTGCCCGCCGAACTGGCCCTTGAGGACCTGTCGATCAGCATCGATGAGATCTCCCATCGCCTGGAGGAACCGGTCAATTACAACGCCAGTGGTGCGCTGAACGGTGGTGGGAAACTGTCGATCAATGGTCAGGCCACGTTGGCACCTTTCACGCTGGAAGCCGGGCTGTCTGGCAGCGGGATTGCCCTGTCGCAGTTTGGCGCCTATATCAACCAGGCGGCGAACCTGGATGTCAGGGATGGCCTGTTGTCTGTCGATGGCAATCTGGATCTGGATCAACAGCAAGACCCGCTGACGGGTACCTTTAGCGGCACTGGCGAGGTGGCCTCCCTGGATATGCGTCTTGGCGACAGCGATCAGCCCCTGATCCGCTGGCAGAGCGTGCGCCTGGAACCATTGGAGTACAACGTCGCGCCGGCACGGCTGCAGATTGGCACCATTACCCTGGTGGGTCCTGCGGTGAACGTGGTCCGTGACAGCAACGGCACTCATAATGTTGAACGGATTGTCAGGTCCTCGCCGTCGGACGAATCCGCGCCAGCCGGGGAAACAACCAGTAGCGACGGCGAACCCGGCTTCATCTTCCGCATTGGCCAACTGATGCTGGAAGAAGGTGCCATCTCCTACACCGATCGGACCCTGGACCCGACATTCGCAACCCGGTTCGACCAGTTGCGCGGCTCGGTAACCGGGCTTAGCAACGTGGCGCCGCAACAGGGCCAGATCTCGATCCAGGGGCGGGTTGGCGATGTGGCAACCATGACGCTGGATGGTTCCGTGGGCGCCCTGGGCACCGATGATACCAGCGATCTGAAGCTGACCATGGAGAACGTCTCTCTGCCCATGCTGTCACCGTATTTTGGCCGTTACCTGGGATACAGCGTGGACAGTGGCAAGCTCAAGCTTGATCTGGATTATGAGTTTTCCGGCAGCCGTCTGGATGCTGCCAACAGCGTCATCCTGGATCGGCTGGAGCTTGGAGGCCCCGTTCCGAGTGACGAGGCCGTCAGTGCACCGGTCAAGCTTGGTCTGGCGTTGCTGCGTGACCGGCAGGGTGTCATCGATATCAACCTGCCCATCAGCGGAGATCTGGAAAGCCCGGACTTCAGTATCGGTCAGGTTGTCATGAGGACATTCGTAAACCTCGTTGCCAAAGCCGCTACGTCGCCATTCAGCATGCTGGGTTCGATTGCGGATTTTGCGGGCCTGTCGGGAGAAGAACTGGGCAATGTGCGTTTTGAAGCGGGGCGCACCGAGCTTGCCGATGGGGAAGGCGTCAAACTGGAGGCACTGGGCAAGGCCTTGAATGAACGCCCTGGTCTGGCGCTCAATGTTCGTGGAGCGGTCGCACCAGAGGCAGACGGAGACGCGTTACGGCGGCAGAAACTGTTCGAGCAACTGGACATAGCGGATGGAGCTTCCGCGTCTACACGTATCGCCCGGCTTGAGCAGGCGTACGCGGATTCGGATTACGTGGCGTCGGTGGAAGCTTTCCGAAACGACGTTGCCGGCGGGAACGCAGAACCCGGCGAACAGGAATGGGAGCAGGCGCTGGTGAAGCGACTGATAGCCGATATGGAACTGCCACCGGAGGCTTTGGGCAACCTGGCAACATCCCGGGGCGTATGGCTCCGGGAGCAAATGCTGCAGGAGCATGGAGCATCAGAAAATCAGGTATACCTGCTTGACCCTGTGCGCGACGCGACGGCCGATGAGGCCGGCACTGTCACCGTCAGCTTTGAGCTGGATGTGCGGTGACAGCGGCTGGGATCAAGGCGCTGCTGGCTCGGGGATGCCCGGCGGCAACTGGAGGTCGCGTTTATCGACAAATTGCTGGTACCGCCCGTCTTTGAACAGCGGCGACAGCAGTTGCTCCAATGTGGCTGCGTCGATGGGGCCGTTGTCCCGTGCCATGATATGGAGGAGATAGGTCTGATCGGGGGTATCGGACACCAGGAACCTGTCACTGTCCTCGGGGTTGTCGTTCAGGTGGCTCTGAAGATAGGAGCGACTGACCACAGCCACTTCGGCCAGTGACGGACGGTCCGCCTTGATCAGGTCAAGATTACGGCTGTGGCTATGGGAGAACTCGATATTGAATCGCTTCTCAAGCTCGGCGTTATCCGTAGACAGGCCGGCGAAGCCATAGTGATAGCCCGAGATAGCAACGAGCTGTCGCTCGGTGACGTTGTCAAAGAAGCTTTGGTCACGGCCGGGTTTGTTGAGGGCGACATAGACGTCTTCGTCCATCAGAATTGGTCGGGTAGCGTTAACGGGCAGGTTTTCCCAGCCCCAGCTCGGGTTCTCAAAGAAAATAACGTCGTACAATCCGGCGTGGAAATCCAGGTGTCTGCGTTTTGGGGAAGTGTAGACAATCTGGAACGTGACCTTGTCGTTTGTTGAATCCAGCTCTCTTAACAGGTCACCGAGTAAGCCCTCCACCTTGTTTTCACTGTTCACACTGGCCACCGGAGGGAAATTATAGACGCCGACAGCGATGTTGGTCTGGGCCGAAACAGTGGTTGTAACACCGAGAGTCAGCGTTAAGCCCAGTATCAGAAAGGTGACTTTCAGCGGATGTCTGCGCTTTAATCCGAGTTGGAGTTTCAAGGTAGAGTGCTTCCCGGCATCAAGGTTTGAACGTCCATTCACATTACCACTGTTTAATCTTAGTCAGAAGAGGCCAACAATAAACTCATGCAAAACGTGAAGCGCCCATTATGAAACGCCCTCTCAGTCATTTTTTTGCCTATGTGTCTCGCCTGCGGTGGATCAAGCGATGGGGGCTGATGCGCAACGCGATTGAGGAAAATGTCGCCACTCATTCCTGGGAGGTGGCTACCCTGGCCCATGCGCTTGCGATTATCCGTAACCGGCATTTTGGCGGGCAGGTCAACGCTGACCGGATCGCTGCCGCAGCACTCTACCACGATGCCACAGAGGTTATTACAGGCGATATGCCGACACCGGTCAAATATCACTCGCAGGTTATGCGGGAAGCGTTCGGAGATATCGAGCACAAGGCGGAGGCCGAGCTACTGGCGCTGCTACCGGCGGACCTGCAGGAGGATTTTGCGCCTTATGTTCGCGAATCCGGATGGGAACAGGAGGAGAAGGAACTGATCAAGGCGGCCGACCGGCTCTCGGCGTTGTTGAAATGCCAGGCAGAGATTCAGGCGGGCAACAAGGAGTTTGAGCCAGCGGCGGGTCACATCCTGAAAAAGCTGGAGGATGATGCCCTGCCGGAAGTGATGTATTTCCTGGAAGTGTTTGCGCCGGGTTATCAGCGGCCCCTCGACAACCTCCTGGAATAGGACAATTGCTGCTATGGAGCCGGGCCTGAAATTTAGGTTTTATCGCTTTTTCGCACTATCATTCCAAGAGTTAAGTGCATGCCAAACTTTCGAAGGATCCTGTTCAACGTTTTCACGGTCCCTGTCTCTGGGTCGCGCTCGATAGCGGAGATGGTCGTCGCTGAGAATCCTGCGATTCTCCCGAATTGTTTCTGGTTGAGGCCTGTAAATTTTAGACGAAGCCGCCGAATGGCTTGACCGAGGTGGATTTCCTCGGTCTGAAGTTCAGTTATAATCTCCTCTCGAATTTTGGTCCGCTCTTCCGGTGTAAGATCCGGCCGCTTTAATTTGGGCATGAATGTTTTGAATCCCGTTGAGTCAGTGTGGTTGCAGTAAACGCTCGAGCTGCTCAAGTGCCAGTTCAGGCTCATGCATTCTAATGGAGGCGTGATCCAGCATCTTGGCAGGGGCGCCACACCGCTTAAGACCATCTTTCATGCCTGTCAGTTTCGATAACTCGCCTTCCATGAGGCCGGCTGCTCTCTTGGGATCGGTCGCGAGCTCCTCTAGAATGGCGGCATAATCTGGGTTCCGTCGCCTATCCAAGAGGTGTTTCGGCCACCAGGTAGAATTTGCAATTGGCTCAGGGTCTAAAACCATTGGTGCTAAGTCATAAGCCGGCGCTAATTCAATGTCGTGGCCACGTTTTATCAAAGATGTATTTCTTCCATGGTTGTCTCTATTACCGACTGTGGTATTCAGCACATCGCGAACCAAGTAATCAGCGAGTAGAGCGTCTTTATTCTTGGGCTTTGTAATGCACTCTCGCAGTTTTTGAATCACATCCACGTGCTCAAGTCGTGCACCATCGCCTATCATTCCCATGATGGAATAAACAGATTCCATACCGTGGCGTGATACACCATCAGCCCCCACCTCCCGATCGAATCGAGGTAACCACAGTGCAACGTCGCCATTGATCTCATCGAAGAATGTGCCGACTATAGACGTGAACCCTCGAGCCTCAAGCAACTGATAAACAGCTGCCTCGCCTTCAAGAACCTGAACATCATCTTTGGATCTGTTGCCGCGCGGGAATTTTACGAGCCAGTGGCGCGAAATATCCTCTTCAGGAATAGTTCCCTCAAGCGCATACTCACCGTAATGATTCTCAACCAATAGGAGTTTCGGGGCATCACCACCGGCACCTGTGGCGCCGCCAATCGCGACATGTAAGTTGTTAGCATATTGAACCAGGGCGTCAGCGCGAGTACATACGTCTTGTCGGTCAAAGAGGACGATTTCGGACTCGGCAACCTCTTTTTCAAAGGCTTTGGCGGCCTCTTTAATCCGTAGGTTGCCAATCGGCCCAATGCACCCCTCAGTCAAGAGTCGAACATCAATCGCCTGTTCTGGGTCACGGGAATATCCAAGTTGTTTTACTAAAGCTCGGCGCCCAGCGCCTTGAGGAATAATATCGCGCAATATTGGTGCAATTTCTCCCGCCATGAAATCACCGCCCAGGATGCACGGTAGATTTACTCCGACGGCTTTCTTGTTATTCAGGTCCTCTCTTTCATAATCGCCACCCTGTTCGAGGGCCGCCAAGACATATTGAATGTCGTATGAAAACGTCGGTTTACCGAGCAGTCCGTCGGTTTCGTGTGGAAAAGCAACGGTGCCAGCATCGTGCCACTGATTGTCCCAGTGAATCTGCAGAGTGAGGCTCATTGATTCAGACCCTATGTTGCAAGAATACTTGCAACAATATTAGATGGCTCGGGCTTTATTGCAAGTTTACTTGCAAGGTAAGCGATAAAAAGCAAAATCGTTGCAAGTATACTTGCAGAGTAGATTAGAGCCTGGGTCTGTTTATTTGCTGAGCATAAGGGCAACAAGGAGTTTGAGCCAGCGACCCCTCGACAACCTACTGGAATAAGGGCTGCCGGGGCCGCTGAGTGGCGGAGCGCTCTAGCTGCTGCCGGCTGACGCCACCATGCCACCGCGCAGGCCATTCTGTTTCACACTCTGGCGCACGATGTCTTCGGGGCTGCCCGCCAGTTCCCGGAACATGCCCATGGAACCCAGCAGGGCGGATGACTCGTAGGGCACGAAGACCCGTTCCCCTTCCTTGGCCATGTTCGGCAGTACCTTGATGTAGCTTTGCCCCAGCAAATAGCCGATAACGGTCTGCTTGTTCTCTTCGGTGTCACCCATGGCACTCAAGACCAGGCGAATGGATTCCTGCTCACCCTGGGCACGCAAGATGGCAGATTCCTTGTCGCCCTGAGCGTTGAGAATGGCGGATTCCCGCTGGCCCTGGGCCATGGCAATAGCGGCAGACTTCTCACCTTCGGCCTCGGTCACCGTGGCGCGACGCTTACGCTCGGCGGCCATCTGCAGGCGCATGGCTTCTTCCACCTCTTCCGGCATGCTGATGTCCTGAACTTCAACGCGAGTCAGCTTCACACCCCACTTTGACGCCGCTTCTTCCATTTCGGCCTGGATGGCGTTGTTCACTTCGCTACGGGATTCAAACAGCTTGTCCAGCTCCATCTTGCCCACCACGGAGCGCAGGGTGGTTTTGGCCAGAACCTCGACCGCCTGGCTCATGTTGGCCACTTCGTAAACCGCACGGCGTGGGTCGATAATCTGGTAGTAAAGCGCGCCGTTGATGTTTACGGTGACGTTGTCGGTGGTTACCACCGGCTGTCCGGGGAAGTCCATGACGGTTTCGCGGCGGTCAATGCGGGTTTCGAAACTGCTGCTTGGATGATACTCGTCGCCGATGCGCACGTAGCGGGTCATGGTGATGGCGCGCGGGCGCTCAATGAAGGGGATGATGATGTTAACACCACTCTCCAGTATGCGATTGAATGACCCTAGCCGCTCGATCACCATCACTTCGGACTGGCGCACAATCACCAGGCCCTTGGCGATGATGAAAATGCCAATGACGACGAAAATAAGGCTGATCACCAGCCCCGGGGAAACCACGTTTTCCATGTTTACTGCTCCTTTTTAGTGATCGTGTGAACAACGGCAGTGGTGCCGTCAAAACGTTCGAAAGTAACCTCGGTGCCTGCGGGCAGTTCGGTCATGCCGGTATCGCTGGTACGCAGGCGATAGAAGTCGCCGTTGACCTTGATGCCACTGGCGCCGTCAAAATCGCGCTTCAGCGTGCGATACTGCTTGCCCTGCTCGACGCCGGTGCCGGTTGTCCCGTAAGCGACACCCTTGGGGGAAAACCTCGGTTTGATCCAGCGAATGGCAATGGGTACCAGAATGCCCGAAAACACGCCCATACCGACCAGTTGCCATTCGAAAGGCGCGCCGAGAGCGGTCAACAGCGCCGTTAAAGCAGCTGCGATCCCCAGCGCCAGTAGCACCAGCACACCAGACGTCAGTTCTGCGAGACTCAATACGAGGGCGAGTATCAGCCAGAAATGCGTGAGACTCCATTCCATACAGCAACATCCACTAGTGACAGGAAAAAGGGTTGGCCAGGAGAGTGTAACCAAACCCGGCCAACGTCGTCCCGGATTGTGCACATTCGTGGGGACGGAGTCACGATATTCGTGGTGTTGCTGAACCCCGGGTATCGGGTGGCCCGAATGCCCCGGTCATAGGCGCGCTTTTGCCATATCCAGCGGCCCGACACCTGTTAGAGTAAGCAACACATCGCACAACAAGAGGTCATCGACCATGAAAGATCTGAACAACAGGGTAGCCGTGGTTACCGGCGCGGGTTCCGGCATAGGCCGGGCGCTGGCCGTGGCACTGGCGGAAAAGGGCTGTCGCCTGGCGCTTTCCGATGTCAACGAGACAGGCCTTGCGGAAACTGCAGCTGGCTGTAGCGGGGCGGAAGTTCGCACCTATACCCTGGATGTCTCAGACCGGGATGCCATCTACGCTCATGCTGAGCAGGTCGCCAGGGATTTCGGCCAGGTGAACCTGGTGATTAACAACGCCGGCGTTGCCCTGTCCGCATCTGTGCGAGAGATGACCGACGATGACTTCAAGTGGATCATGGATATCGATTTCTGGGGCGTGGCCCATGGTACCCGGGCCTTCCTGCCGCACCTGATCGCCTCCGGGGATGGTCACGTGGTGAATATTTCCAGCGTGTTCGGACTTATTGGCGTACCCAAACAAAGCGCCTATAACGCGGCTAAATTCGCAGTTCGTGGCTTTACTGAGTCACTGCGCCAGGAAATGAAGCTGGAAAAGCAGTCGGTCGCGGTGAGCTGTGTTCATCCCGGTGGCATCCGCACCAACATTGCGAATGCGGCGCGTATGGGCAAATCGGAGAACGCCGAAGCCCAGCGCAAGGGCTTCGACAAGATCGCCATGACCACTCCGGAAAAGGCGGCGAATATCATCGTCCGTGGCATTCTGAAAGATGAATCCCGAATTCTGGTCGGGCCCGATGCCTGGGGTATCGATGCCCTGAACCGGGTTCTGGGGTCCGCCTACCAGCCTCTGGTTGAGCGTTTTTCGCGGAAAAATCTTTACGTCTGAAACCCTTTTTCATGCTTGCCGTATTTCGGTGGTTTCGCGGCAGTTCGCCGGGATGATTGAAGCCCAGTGACTGCCGCTGTATATTTTGCATACAGCCACCGATATTCCAATCTCGCTGTATTTCAGGGAAAGAGGCAGCATGAACACTCCCCAGCACCCGGACCTTGGTGCGTCGCTTGAACAAAGCCGCTCAGGCCTCCGGGACACCCACCGTCGTTCGTTGATGCGAGCACTGTTTCTCGTGACCGCCTCTGCACTGGTGGTTTTTGGCTGCCTGCAGATTCTGAACGGCTATATCTGGCTCGCGACGGGGGAGCTCATTGCGAGCCTTATCCTTTTCTTTGGGGTTACCCGAATCAATCGCACACCTCGTCTCCAGGTCTGGATCTACAGTTATCTGGTGACGGGATTTTCCTTCGCCTTGATGATCATGCTGGTACCCGAAGCCTCGGTGTCTGCCTTCGTGTGGGTGCTGATGATACCGGTTCTGGCGTATTTGCTGCTGGGAAAGAAAGAAGGTTTCCTGCTCAGCGCGCCGTTCGTGGTGGCGGGCTGCGTCACTTACTACTTCCACCTGGAGTTCGTCGCTGATGCCGGCGGCGTGATCGACCTGCTAAACATGGTGCTCTGCGCCATCCTGATGCTGAGTTTTATCCATCTTTATGAAGCCCGTCGTGAGGAAGCCGAGCAAAAATTGTTCACTCTTGCACAGACTGATGCACTCACAGGGCTGGCCAATCGTGCGAACTTCCAGAGCACCCTGGCCCGCACCATCGCAGAGTGTGCCCGCAGTGGCTCGGGATTTGCCCTGGTGATTATGGACATCGACCACTTCAAGGTAGTGAATGACACCATGGGCCATGACGCCGGAGACCACGTTCTGCAAAACATTGGCAAGCAGCTCACCGAACGTCTGCGGACCACCGACGCAGTGGGACGATTGGGCGGAGAGGAATTCGGGTTGATTCTGCGGGATGTGAAACTCGAGGATTCGTTCCAGTTAATGGACGAGTTGCGCCAGCGTATTGCCGACAGCGAACTTCCTTATGGTGATGCCCTGATCCGGGTGACCGCATCGTTCGGAATTGCGCATTATCCCGATCATGCCATCGAAGCCGAGTCCTTGTTCCGGATTGCCGACCGCTGCCTGTTCAGCAGCAAGCGGGCCGGGCGCAATCGGGTCGCCAGGGCGGGCCTTTCGCCGGTCAAAGGCCCGCTTGCGACAGCAAGGACTTAGTGATCATCCAGGGTTACTGACATACAGGGTTACTGAATAGTCCGGCGATTTCCCTTCTGATACTGCGGGGCAATGTACTCGTTGATCTGCTCCTTGAAGCGGGCAATCAGTTCGCTGTTGTCGTGGTCCCAAGGGTGGAATCCCGGCTTGAAGTATTCCAGCCAGGTGGGGATCAGGCTGGAGAAGGTGCCGTTTTTGCCCCACATCCGCCACAAGCCGCGGGCAGAGTCTTTCAGTGAGAAGTTCTTCGGATCGTTCAGCATCATCCGGGTGGTGAAGTAACTGGCCATCACGCCCAATGCGGCTGTACTGAATGCCAGGTAAAACGTGCGCTCGGCATAGGTGCCGCCGACCTGGTTGAACACGTCGTAGGTCACCGCTTTGTGCTCGGTTTCCTCAATGGCGTGCCACACCCACAGCGGGCGCATGGTTTCATGCATGTCTTCGCGAACGTCGCTGCGCTCCAGCAGCATGTCCGCCATCATCGCGGTCATATGTTCCAGGGCGCAGGTGATGGCCAGTTGGTGCCGTTTTGGAAGCTTCTTGGCAATGCCCAAAACCACTTCCAGGTGTTCTTCCAGTTCCTCCACTGGCATGCCCTGATCCCGCACGTGCTGGTTCATGGACTTGTGTTCCAGCGAGTGCATGGCTTCCTGGCCGATAAAGCCTCTGACTTCTTTTTTCAGCTTGGGATCGTTGATCTGATCCTGATAGTAGCGGACCGAATCCACGAAAAACTGCTCGCCCTGCGGGAACAGCACAGACAGGGCGTTCATGGTGTGGCTCAGGATATAGCTGTTGTCCAGCCAGTAATGGGGAACCTTCTCCCCGAATTCAAACCCCATGCGCTGTGGCTTGATGGCAACGTTGTCCGGGGTGCGTGCAACCGGCTTTGACTCAGTGGTTTTCGTTCTCAGCATATCGTTACTCCTGCGCTTGGGCGCTATGGCTGATGTGATGGGACCAGTGTGTGTGAGTCAACGCGGGCTTTGAATGCGAAAAGGGGACGGCCATCGTGGATTAGGGGCCAGGGGCGGCCTCAATTGACTATGCTGACGTGGTTGCCGGTGCCTCCAGTCACAGTGTGGCTGCGCCGGGCTTCTGATAGCATCGGTGGCAGTGAGTCTTCCCACAACAAATCTCACACAACGAAAAGGAACCTGCATGGCGAACCCGGGCCCGGAAAAAGAACGGCAGATGCTGGGACTGTTCCTGGTTCCCGGTGTGTACCTCCGGGTGCTGGCGGATGTGGTGCGGCAGTTGGGCCACAACGACCGTGTTCTGTACGAAGGCATGGCATTCACGCCCCAGGATCTGAAATCCAATGACAGCCGGGTGTTTGTCACCGATGCGATTGTAATGGTGGAGCGGGCTCTGAACCTGGCCAGCAAAGACGGCTTGAGCTTCATGCTGGCGCGGGAACTGCGGGTCACCATCCATGGCACCCTCGGCTTCGCCGCCCTGACCAGCCCCACACTCGCTGGCGCCCTGGATTCGGTAAGGCGCTACCTGCAGTTGCGTGTGCCCTTCCTCACTATGACCCTGACCGACACCGGCGACCATGTGTTGGTGCGGTTGCGCTCCGAGTTCGACGTGCCCACCCAATACCGTTTTCTGGCGGAAACCGTCAGTGCCACGCTGATGATGCTGGCGGAACAACTGATCGACCGGGAGGATGCGGAAAAACGGGGATTCCCGCTGGTGGATGGCAAGCTCCCTGGCGTGAAGGTACAACTGACTTCTCCGGAGCCGGCCTATTACCCCAGGTTTGCGCCCCAGCTACCGGTACCTTTCGAGTATGGCCAGCCCGAGGAAACCATGGTGTTTCCCAAAGGCCTGCTGGACACCCGCATGCGCCTGGCGGATGCGGAAGCATCCCGGATGGCACGGGACCAGTGCGAGTTCGAACTGCAAAAAGCCCTGAAAGACCAGGGCGACATCACCTATGCCATCCGCAACATGCTCCACATGATGCCCGGGCCGCTGCCATCCCTGGAGGCCATGGCGGAGCGCTTCTGCGTGTCGTCCCGCACCCTGAAGCGACGGCTGGCGGAGAAGGACACCACCTACCGGGAAATTGTCGAAGCGGTACTGAAAGACCGCGCCATCCAGTTGCTGCGTTACACCAATCAGTCCGTCAGCGAGATCGCCTATGAGCTGGGCTACGCGGACCTGTCCAACTTCAGCCGTGCCTTCCGCAAGTGGACCGGAAAGTCGGCCAGTGAATTCCGCGAAGGCGGCCCGGACCCGGCACCCGAGGTTGGTCCCTGACAACGATCTTCCGGTCATGCGACAGATTAAAAATGCTGTGCTAGCTTAAAAGTTTGCTACAGAAAAACAGCAGTCCATGGCCACTCGGCTGTCTGACTGGCTCACTAACGCATTGAGTGGGGTCTGTGGATGCCACCGTTCGTCAACGGATACATCCGTTTCGTGGATGCCGTGAATTACCGTGTTGGTCGAGCGGTAATGTACGGCATCTTTGTCATGGTCGCTATTCTGCTGTGGTCGTCCATTTCCAAAGCGTTCTTCCTTCCCTCGTTATGGACGCTTGAAGCCGCGCAGTTCGCCATGGTGGCGTATTACATACTGGGCGGTCCCTATTCCATCCAGCTGGACGCCAATGTACGCATGGACCTGTTTTACGGCGGTTGGTCCGTCCGTAGAAAAGCCTGGTTCGATGTCTTCACCATTTTTTTCCTGATTTTCTTTCTGGGCGTGCTCCTGTACGGCGCCTACGACAGCACGAGCTATGCGATTCAATACGGCGAGCGCAGCGCATCCGCGTGGCGACCCTACATGTGGCCGATCAAGGTGGTGATGTGCATCGGCTTCTCACTCATGCTGTTGCAGGCGGTATCAGAGCTTTTCAAAGACATCGCCCGCATTCGGGGAGAAGACATCTGATGTCTTACGATCTCATCGCCATTTTCATGTTTGCCTCAATGATGCTGATGCTGATGACCGGCCAGCGGGTGTTTGGTGCCATTGGTGCCGTTGCCGCGGCCTCAGCATTGGCGCTGTGGGGAACCGGTGGTTCCGATATCCCCTTCTCATCCGCCATGAAGCTGATGAACTGGTATCCGCTGCTGACGCTGCCGATGTTTATCTTCATGGGCTACGTGCTCTCCGAATCGAAAATCGCCGACGATCTCTACCGGATGTTCCATGTCTGGATGGGGCCGATTCATGGCGGGCTTGCCATTGGCACCATTGGCCTGATGGTGCTGGTGTCAGCCATGAACGGTTTGTCGGTTGCCGGTATGGCCATTGGAGCCACCATCGCCCTGCCCGAATTGCTCCGGCGGGGTTATGACAAGCGTATGGTCACGGGCGTGGTTCAGGCGGGTTCATCGTTGGGCATTCTGGTGCCGCCCTCGGTGGTGCTGGTGCTGTACGCCATGATTGCCCGCCAGCCGGTGGGGCAGCTATGGCTTGCGGGCGTTGTGCCGGGGCTGATCATGGCGGTGATGTTTATCGTCTACATTGCGGTGCGGTGTCGTCTCCAGCCCGAGCTCGGGCCTGTGCTGCCAAAAGAGGAGCGCCAGGTCAGCCTGGGCGAGAAGTTACGCCTGCTGCGTGCAGGAGTTCTGCCGGTGGTTATTTTCGCCTCCATGATGGTGCCGTTCGTCAAAGGCTGGACCAGCCTGGTGGAGAGTTCCGCCATCGGTGCCATGGCGGCATTCGTCGCAGCGATCCTCAAACGCCGGATGACCCGGGCCGTGTTTGAAGCCTCCGTACGCCAGACGCTGGCCATTTCCTGCATGTTCATGTGGATCATCCTCGCCGCCCTGGGTTTCGGTGCCGTGTTTGATGGGCTGGGTGCGGTAAAGGCCATCGACAGCCTGTTTACCGAGCAGCTGGGGCTGAACCCCTGGATGATCCTGATCATGATGCAGTTGTCGTTTCTGTTGATGGGTACCTTCCTGGACGATACCGCAATGCTGGTGATTGTGGCGCCCCTTTACGTGCCGTTGGTGGCAGCTCTTGGCTTTGATCTTATCTGGTATGGCGTTCTCTACACGATTACCACCCAGATTGCCTATATGACGCCGCCTTTCGGTTACAACCTGTTCCTGATGCGGGCCATGGCGCCGCCTGAGATTTCCCTGCGCGATATCTACAGTTCAATTCTCCCGTTTGTCTGCGTGATGCTGGTGGCACTGTCGCTGATCATGGCCTTTCCACAGATTGCGCTCTGGCTGCCGGAGTACGTTTACAACAAGTGAACCGTCAACGTTTTTGGATGAATACGAATGTCGAGTAACACCCCGGAGGCCGGCCGGCTTCCATAACAAGCGTCAGTCAAGGAGGTCGACATGACCACAAGACGTAAATTTCTCGCATCAGCATCCGTAGCAGCACTGGCCGGGGCCGCCGCCCTCACGCCACCCAGACTTTACGCGCAGGAGCCAAAAATACGATGGCGGCTGCAAACATACGCCGGGCCGGCCCTGGCAGAGCATGTAGTCAAGCCGGCGATCGACAGTTTCAACCGTATTGCCGGCAAGGAGATGCAGATCGAGCTCTATTTTGCCGATCAGCTTGTGCCCACGGGGGAACTGTTCCGCGCCATGCAGAAAGGCACCATTGACGCGGTTCAGTCCGATGACGATTCCATGGCCTCACCCACCGAGGTTACTGTTTTCGGTGGCTACTTTCCGTTCGCCAGCCGCTATTCGCTGGACGTACCCGTGCTGTTCAATCAGTACGGCCTGAATGAAATCTGGGATGAAGAGTATTCCAAGGTGGGCGTGAAACACCTGTCCGCCGGTGCCTGGGACCCCTGCCACTTTGCCACCAAAGAGCCGATCCACAGCCTCGAGGATCTCAAGGGCAAGCGTGTGTTCACCTTCCCCACTGCCGGCCGTTTCATGAGCCAGTTCGGCGTGGTACCGGTTCAACTGCCCTGGGAAGACATCGAAGTCGCGGTGCAGACGGGTGAGCTGGACGGGATCGCCTGGTCGGGTATTACCGAGGACTACACGGTGGGCTGGGCGGATGTGACCAACTACTTCCTGACCAACAACATCTCCGGTGCCTGGGCGGGATCCTTCTTCGCCAACATGGACCGCTACAACGAGCTTCCGGATCATCTCAAGGAACTGCTCAAACTGACCATGGACAGCTCCCACTACTACCGTCAGTGGTGGTATTGGGGAGGCGAGGCCAAACTGCGTACAGACGGCACGAAGATGAAGTTGACCACCATTCCGGACAAGGAGTGGGCAGAAGTTGAAAAGGCCGCGCGCGTGTTCTGGGACGAGGTTGCCCAGGAATCCGAAACCAAGGCCCGGGTGGTCAAGATCCTCAAGGAATACAACGAGAAAATGGAGAAGGCGGGGCGGCCCTATCGATACACCTGATGGGATCGCAGAGAAACACTGCGTTCAGTGGCGATCACTACCGGATTTACTCGTCACTGAGCGCGGCGCCTTTTAGCCTAACTGATATTGCGGAGCGGTGAGATGGCAGCTCAACTGTCTTTTAAGGAACTGAAAACGTGTGTCGAGGACGGCACCATTGACACGGTCGTGGCGGCGATTCCGGACATGCAGGGGCGTCTCATGGGCAAGCGCTTCCAGGCCCAGTACTTTATCGACACCGCCTGGGAAGAGAGCCACTGTTGCAAGTACCTGGTGGCGACCGATCTGGAAATGACAACGGTGGAGAACTACGCCTCGACCAGTTGGGCGGCCGGCTATGGCGACTATGTGATGAAGCCGGACCTGACCACCCTGCGCCGCCTGCCATGGCTCGAGGGTACCGCCTTTATTCTGTGTGATCTGATTGATCACGCCACCCATGAGCCGGTACCTCACTCGCCCCGGGCGGTGCTGAAAAAACAGCTGGAACGGTTGTCAGCCATGGGGCTGCAGATGACCACGGCCACCGAACTGGAGTTTTTCATTTTCCGGGAGACCTTTGAGGAGATGCAGAAGCGTCAGTATCACCATATGACGCCCATCAGCCCCTATAACGAGGACTACCACATCTTCCAGACCACCCGTGAGGAAGATGTAATGCGGCCCATCCGCAATGGGCTCTACCAGGCGGGGATCACGGTCGAGAGCAGCAAGGGTGAGGCCGACGCTGGTCAGGCCGAGCTCAACATTCACTACTCCGACCCGCTCGCCATGGCCGATACTCACGTTCTGGTGAAAAATGCCGTCAAGGAAATCGCCTGGCAGCACGGGCGCAGTGTGAGTTTCATGGCCAAGTGGAACCACAACGCCGCCGGGTCGTCCAGCCATATCCATCAGGCCCTCTCGGACAGTACCGGAAAGTCAGTGTTCTATGACCCCAATGGTGCCCATGGTATGTCCAAAACTATGGAGCATGCGCTGGCGGGGCTACTGGAATACGCCAACGACACCACCTTCTTCCTCGCGCCTTACGTTAACTCGTACAAACGATTTGCCGCCGGCACCTTTGCCCCGACCAGCACTGTCTGGTCCATCGACAACCGTACGGCCGGTTACCGCGTTGTCGCACCGAACACGGATGCCGTGCGAGTGGAGTGTCGCATCGGCGGGTCGGACCTGAACCCGTACCTGGCGTTGGCATCGCAGATTGCCGCCACCATCGCCGGTATCGAAGGCAAACTCGAACTGGAGCCGGAGTTCTCCGGCAATGCCTATGGCGCCGAGTCTGCGCGCAGTATCCCAGCCACATTGAGGGCAGCCACGGAATCGTTACGCGGCTCGACCATGCTGCGGGAAGCCATGGGTAACGACGTTATTGATCACTACGTGCGCTGTGCGGAGTGGGAGCAGGAAGATTTTGATCGTGTGGTTACCGATTACGAAGTCAAACGTGGATTTGAGCAGGCTTAGGACACAGCTATGAGTACACCCATTCAATGCATATCGCCCATCGATGGTTCCGTGTATGTGCAGCGCACAACGCTTTCTCTGGAAGCTGCGCGGGAGGCCGTTGCCAGGGCAAAAAACGCACAGCCGGACTGGGCCGCCCTGCCACTGTCAGAGCGGGTTCAACGGGTTCGCGACGGCATCGCCCGTCTGGGTGACATGAATGACGACATCGTGGAAAAACTGGCGTGGCAGATGGGGCGGCCCGTGCGCTACGGCGGTGAGTTCGGCGGCGTGGACGAGCGTGCCGGGATGATGGCCGATCTGGCGGAAGAAGGGCTTGCCCCCATCGAAATTGAAAGCAGCGCCTCCTTTCATCGCTACATTCGGCGCGAACCTCACGGCGCGGTGCTGGTTGTCGCGCCCTGGAACTATCCCTACATGACGGCGGTGAACACGGTCGTTCCTGCCCTGATTGCCGGTAACGCAGTGTTTCTCAAACACGCGTCACAAACGCCCCTGGTCGGTGAGCACATGGCGGAGGCGTTCCATGCCGCCGGTGTCCCCCGCGAGATTTTCCAGAACGTGTTCCTGTCCCACGACACCACTTCCGCACTGATCGCGGAAAAAGCCTTCGGTTTCGTCAACTTTACCGGCTCGGTAAATGGGGGGCAGGCCATAGAACGAGCTGCTGCCGGCACTTTCACCGGCGTAGGGTTGGAGCTTGGCGGTAAGGACCCCGGTTATGTGATGGACGATGCGGATCTGGATGCCGCCGTGGAGACACTGATCGACGGGGCCATGTTCAATGCCGGCCAGTGCTGCTGTGGCATTGAGCGCATTTACGTTGCCGAAAACCTGTTCGATGCGTTTGTTGAGAAAGCCGTTGCCATCGTCAGCGGCTACCGGCTTGGCAATCCGCTGGACAGGGACACAACGCTTGGCCCGATGGCGCATGTCCGCTTTGCCGACCATGTCCGGGAGCAGACGGCAGAGGCCGTTGCCAGCGGTGCCCGGGCATTGATCGACCCCGAACTCTTCCCTGAACAGGGCGGCGCCTATCTGATGCCGCAGATCCTTGTCGACGTGGACCACTCCATGCGGGTTATGCGGGAGGAGTCCTTTGGCCCGGTGGTTGGCATCATGAAAGTCAAAGATGACGCTGAAGCGGTCGCACTGATGAACGACAGCGAGTTCGGCCTGACCGCGTCCCTGTGGACCAGAGATATTGACCGCGCCACGCGGGTGGCCGATCAGATTGAAACCGGCACGGTGTTCATGAACCGTTGTGATTACCTGGACCCGGCGCTTTGCTGGACCGGTTGCAAGAACACCGGTCGCGGTGGTGGGCTTTCGGTCATCGGCTACCACAACCTGACGCGCCCGAAATCGTATTACCTGAAAAAACCGGTGAACTGATATCCGGATCAACAGACAACCCGATTCTCTGACGAGGGGCTGACAATGACACTCTCCGCAAACTGGTCCTATCCCACCGATATCCGTTTTGGCGCCGGTCGTATTGCCGAACTCGGCGAATGCTGTAAGGAGGCAGGTATAACCCGGCCGTTACTGGTGACCGACCGAGGGTTGGCAAGCCTTCCCATTACCCAGGACACGCTCGATTTAATGGAGCAGGCTGGCCTTGGACGAGCCATGTTTTCAGAGGTTGATCCCAACCCCACGGAAATCAACATGGAAGCGGGCCGGAAGGTCTTTCTCGACGGCAACCACGACGGCGTGATCGCCTTCGGCGGAGGGTCCGGGCTGGACCTGGGTAAATTGCTGGCCTTCATGGCCGGTCAGACCCGGCCGGTGTGGGACTTCGAGGATATTGGTGACTGGTGGAAACGCGCGGATGCCGATGGGATTGCCCCTATCATCGCCGTACCAACGACCGCAGGCACGGGGTCGGAGGTCGGTCGAGCCAGCGTCATCGTCAACAGTCAGAGCCACGTCAAAAAGATCATTTTTCATCCCCGAATACTGCCGTCGATTGTGATCTCCGACCCCGAATTGACGGTTGGTATGCCGCCATTTATCACTGCGGGAACCGGCATGGATGCCTTTATTCACTGTTTCGAGGCGTTCTGTTCCCCCAACTTCCACCCCATGAGCCAGGGTATTGCGCTGGAGGGCATGCGGCTGGTGAAGGAAAATCTGCCCCGGGTGTATGCGGATGCCGCCGATATCGAGGCTCGCGGGCAGATGCTGGTCGCCGCCGCCATGGGCGCGGTAGCCTTCCAGAAGGGGCTGGGGGCGACCCACGCCGTCTCCCATTCGGTCGGAGCGATCTACAACACCCACCATGGCATGACCAACGCCGTGGTGCTGCCGTCGGTCATCGCCATGAACCGACCAGCGATCGAAAACCGGGTCGACGACATTACCCGCTACCTGGGCATTGCCAATGGCTTTGACGGATTCACCCAGTTCATCATGACGTTGCGGGAATCCCTTGGCGTGCCGGAGCGTTTGAGGGACATGGGTGTGGGGACGGATCGCATTGAGGAAATGACCAGAATGGCGCTTGAAGACCCAAGTGCCGGTGGCAACCCGGTGAAGATGACAGCGGAAAACACGCGAGCTTTGTTTGAAGCCTGCATCTGATTGATCTATTGTCGGTTTTGGCCAAGTCTCACGCCAAAACCCGAGCCAAAAGGAACGCAAATGGCAGACAATCAGGACACCCACAGCAAACTCATCGGCTACCTGCTCTGGATCTTCGGGTTCCTGGGGTCGCACCGCTTCTACTACGGCAAGCCCATCACCGGCACCATCTGGTTTTTCACCCTGGGGTTGCTGTTCATTGGCTGGATCATCGACCTGTTCCTGATACCGGCCATGGACCGGGAGGCGGATCACCGGTTCCGTGAGGGCGAGGTCAGTTTCAACATCGGTTGGATTCTACTGACCTTCCTTGGCGTATTTGGTATCCACCGGATGTACATGGGCAAGTGGATCACCGGAATCATTTACTTGCTGACGGGCGGTCTGTTCCTGGTGGGTGTGCTTTATGATTTCTGGACACTGAACAGCCAGATATCGGAACGCAATCAGGAAGTGAAGTTCGGCTAGGCGTTACAGCCCAGCTGCCTGCTCCAGCTCGCTCAGGCCGTCTTCAAGATAATCCAGCATGCGCTGCAGGCTGGGCAGGGTGCGGCGGCAGCCGATCAGCCCGAATTCCACCTGATCGCAGTAGCTGGTCAGGGTCATGTTCAGGGCAATCCGGTCCATGGCGATGGACACCGGATACATGCCCTCAAGCCTCGCGCCGTTCCAGTAGCTGGGCTCCTTCGGCCCTGGTACGTTGGAAATGACCACGTTAAAGGTCTGCCACTTCGGCGCCAGCCCCGTTAGCAGGTTGAAGCTCGCCGGGGCCAGCAGCAGCGCCGTGTAATTCAGGATTTCCTCTGGCGACATGGCCGCGTAGCGCTGTTTGGAGGCTTTCACGTCTTCGTGGATATAGCGCAGCCGCTCAGCCGCGTCGTTCAGGTGGGTGCCCAGGGAGGCGAGGATAATACCCACCTGGTTGCCACCGGAGCTGTCATCCGTGCGCAGGGAAACCGGTACCATGGCGACCAGCGGTTTTTCCGGCAACGCGTCCTGATTCATCAGGTAGGTCCGCAGGGCCGTGGCACACATGGTCATGACCACGTCGTTAACCGTTGTACCGAAGGCGGTGCATACGGCACGGATGCGTTTCAGATCATAGGACTGGGCCGCAAAACGGCGGGAGCCGGTGATCTTGCCGTTCAGGACGCAGCGCGGCGCGTGGAAGATGGAATCGTAGGCCGGGTCCTTGCGGGCCCGGTTAACGGTGTTCAGCAGCGCCTTGGTGACCGCCGGAACCGTGCCCAGCTGTTTACCCGATTCCCCGAGCAGATGGGCAACGTTGCGCCACATTGACGGGCCCTCATCGTCGTCATCGCTGCGGCTGCGGCGCGGCAGCGACCAGATCGGCGGCATGTTTCGCTCGTCCGGGTCATCCGACAACATGCGCTGGAACAGGCGCATGGCAGACACACCATCCACCAGGGAGTGGTGTACCTTGGTGTAAACGGCGAACTGCCGGTCTTTCAGGCCTTCGATGAGGTGGAACTCCCACATGGGCCGTTCCCGGTCCATCAGGTGGCTGTGTTCGGCGGAGACAAACGACAACAGTTCACGAATTCGGCCTGGAGTGGGCAGGGCCTCAAAGCGGAAATGATGCTCCAGGTCCAGCTGCTCGTCTTCTACCCAGACCGGTTGACCGAACCGACTGCCCAGGCGCCTGTCGAAGGGAGGTGTGACGATGGTTTCCTCCCGCAACTGGTCCGCAAGTTGGGCCACATAGTCATCCGGTGCATCCTCGGGGAACGAGAACAGCTGCAGGCCGCCAACGTGCATGGGCTGCTGGCGTTTTTCCAGCCACAGGAAAAGTTGGTCCACCGGACTAAGCGCTTTCATAGGTTCCCCTTCGTCATTTTTATCTCCCTGAACACAACTGTTACCTGAAATGGCAATGCACTCTCCATGCCAGCTGTGCAGGAAAGATCATAGTAGCAAAGCCCCATTCGGGTCACTGTGTGCAAGGTGTAAATTGGCGGGCGATGCGGTAAATGCCGCTGGCTGTCTCATTGATGAGTGGCAGTGTGTTCAGGAAAATGGAGGTTCCTATCCACCTTGAAGGCCGGGTTGCGTGTTGGCAAGTCAGGTTCGAGATCGCCCGGATTCATGCCGGCGCAGGTCCAATCTGGTGGCCAATCAGAGGCTCGGGCACTACGAAATACGCCTTACATTCACCAGGAAAATACCGAACATAGATCATATTGATTATGTTTATGGGTCTACTGCCTCTAGAATGCGCCGCATCGGTAGACCGGCATGTGTCCGTCTGGCATGAGCAGGGTTGCCCCTCCCGGTATCGATAAACCAATTTGTTAATCAGAGGTTCACCATGTCATACACCAAAGACATCGAAGCACTGAGTTCTGTGGTTGGTGCCAACAGCACCTGGAAAGATATCAACCCGGAATCTGCTGTTCGCATGCGTCTGCAAAACCGTTTCAACACGCATCTGGACATCGCCAAGTACAACGCCAAGATCATGCGTGAAGACATGGCGGCCTATGACAAGGACACCAGCAAGTACACCCAGTCCCTGGGTTGCTGGCACGGCTTCGTAGGTCAGCAGAAGCTGATCTCCATCAAGAAGCACTTCGGTACCACCAAAGGCCGTTACCTGTACCTGTCCGGCTGGATGGTTGCTGCGCTGCGCTCCGAGTTCGGTCCGCTGCC